>CADEGR010000094.1:0-2279 GCA_902826935.1 uncultured Alphaproteobacteria bacterium
GCTCCTGCAGCCGCGAGCCCCGGCCGCCGGCCAGGACATAAGCCATGGTGTTGCGTCCTAGATTGGACTTGCGACGATCTGGCGCCTGCATCTTGTTATGCCTCCCTCGTGAGCCCGCTGCCGCCCGTTGAGCCGCCGTTCGCTTAGCTGCCTGCCTGATCCTCCAGCTCGAACCAGACCGTCGCGAGCGGCGGCAGGACGAGCAGCGCCGACTGGGCGCGGCCGTGGCTGGCGACCGGCTCGGTCTGGACGCCGCCCTGGTTGCCCGTGCCCGAGCCGGCATAGACATCGGCGTCGGTGTTCAGGATCTCGCGCCAGCGGCCGGCGATCGGCACGCCCAGGCGGTAGCTGCGCGGCACCGGCGTGAAGTTGCAGGCCACCATGACCGGCGCCTTGCCATTGCGCCGCTTGCGCAGCCAGGCGAACACCGAATTGTCGGCATCGTTGGCTTCCAGCCACTCGAAGCCGGCCGGGTCGCAATCCAGCTCGTGCAAGGCGGGCGTCGCGCGATAGAGCCGGTTGAGGTCGCGGACCAGCTGCTGCACGCCCTGGTGCCAGCGCGTGTCCAGGAGGTGCCAGTCCAGCGAGCTCTCCGCGTTCCACTCGGCGCCTTGGGCGAACTCCTGGCCCATGAACAGGAGCTTCTTGCCCGGATGCGCCCACATGTAGCCGTAATAGGCGCGCAGATTGGCGAACTTCTGCCAGGCGTCGCCCGGCATCCGGGCCAGGATCGAGCCCTTGCCGTGGACCACCTCGTCATGGCTCAGCGGCAGGACGAAGTTCTCGCTGAAGCCGTAGAGCAGGCCGAAGGTCATCTGGTGATGGTGGTAGCGGCGGTGGATCGGCTCCTTGCCCATGTAGGACAGGCTGTCATGCATCCAGCCCATGTTCCACTTGTAGCCGAAGCCGAGCCCGCCGGTATGGGCCGGCTTGGACACGCCGGGCCAGGCGGTCGACTCCTCGGCGACCGTCATCGCGCCGGGCTGCGCGCCATAGACCAGGACGTTCATCTGCTTCAGGAAGTCGATCGCTTCCAGATTCTCGCGCCCGCCATAGCGGTTGGGCACCCACTCGCCCTCCTTGCGCGAGTAGTCGAGATACAGCATCGAGGCGACCGCATCGACCCGAAGCCCGTCCAGATGATACGTCTCCAGCCAGAACAAAGCGTTGGCGTGCAGGTAGTTGGCGACCTCCGGCCGGCCGTAATTGTAGATCAGGGTGTTCCAGTCCTGGTGGAAGCCCTGGCGCGGATCGGCATGCTCGTAGAGGGCCGTGCCGTCGAACCGGCCGAGGCCATGCTGGTCGGTCGGGAAATGGCCCGGCACCCAGTCGAGCAGCACGCCCAGGCCCGCCTGGTGGCAGCGGTCGACGAAGCGGGCGAACGCCGCCGGCTCGCCGCCGCGCGCGGTCGGCGCGAACAGGCCGATCGGCTGGTAGCCCCAGGAGCCGTCGAACGGATATTCGGTGATCGGCAAGAGCTCGAGATGGCTGAAGCCCAGATCCTTGGCATAGGGGATCAGCTGGTCGCCCAGCTCGTCGTAGGACAGGAAGCGATTACCGTCGCCGCGCCGCCAGGACGGCAGATGGACCTCGTAGATCGAGACCGGCGCGCTCACCGACTGGCTCTGCTGACGGGTCTTCAGCCAGGCCTGGTCCTGCCAGGCGAAACGGTCGATCCGGCGCACCACCGAGGCGGTCTTGGGCCGCAGCTCGCTGGCGAAGCCGACCGGATCGGCCTTGAGCGGCAGCAATTCGCCGCCTTGCGCCCGGATCTCGTATTTGTAGGTCGCCCCCTCGTCGACGCCAGGCAGGAAGATCTCCCACACCCCCGTCGCCGGATGGACCCGCATCGGGTGGCAGCGGCCGTCCCAGCGGTTGAAGTCGCCGACCACCGAGACCCGCTCGGCATTCGGCGCCCAGACCGCGAAATGGGTGCCGGCGACACCCTCATGCTCGAGCCGATGGGCGCCCAGGCGCTCCCACAAGCGGTGGTGGGTGCCCTCGCGCAGCAGGTAATTGTCGAGCTCGCCCAGGACCGGGCCGAAGCGGTAGGGATCCTCGACCTGCCAGGTGTCCTGGCCGCGGCTGGCCGCCAGGCGATAGGCCAGGCCCGGCCGCTGCTTGGCCAGAACCCCGGCGAAGAAGCCGGCCGGATCCAGCTGCTTCAGGCTGCCCAGGCGCTCGCCGGAAGCGCTCGCCAGCACCTCGACCTGCTCCGCCCCCGGCACGAAGGCGCGAACCGCAAGCCCGCCCTCGACCGGATGCGGGCCCAGCACGGC
>CADEGR010000094.1:2379-17242 GCA_902826935.1 uncultured Alphaproteobacteria bacterium
TGAAGATCTTGTGCTCGTAGAGCGCGATCAGCCGGCCGAGCGTGAACGGATCGAGCTGGCGGTAGAGGATCGAGTTGGTCGGCCGGTTGCCCTCGAACACCTTGTGCGGCAGCAGCGCCTCCAGCGTCTCGCCTTCCAGCCCCTGCGCCGCCAGCTCGGCGCGCGCCTCGGTCTTGCTCCGGCCGAAGGCCAGCGCCTCGGTCTGGGCCAGGAAGTTGGCGAGCAGCTTGGCGTGGTGGTCGCCCAGCGGCGTCAGGCTCTCGGCCGCGGCCAGGAAATCGGCCGGGATCAGCTCGGTGCCCTGGTGCAGCAGCTGGTAGAAGGCGTGCTGGCCGTTGGTGCCGGGCTCGCCCCAGATGATCGGCCCGGTCGCGTAGTCGACCCGGGTCCCGTCCCGGCGCACGAACTTGCCGTTGCTCTCCATGTCGCCCTGCTGGAGATAGGCGGGCAGGCGGGCCAGGTGCTGGTCGTAGGGCAGGATCGCGTAGGAGCAGGCGCCCAGGAAGTTGCGGTACCAGATGCCGAGCAGCGCCAGCAGCACCGGCATGTTGCGCTCGAGCGGCGCGGTCCGGAAATGCTCGTCCATGGCATGGGCGCCGGCCAGGAGCTGCTCGAACCGGTCCATGCCGACCGCCAGCGCGATCGGCAGGCCGATCGCCGACCACAAGGAATAGCGCCCGCCGACCCAGTCCCAGAACTCGAACATGTTGGCGGTGTCGATGCCGAAGCCCGCGACCGCCTTGGCGTTGGTCGAGACCGCGACGAAGTGCTTCGCGACCGCGCGGTCGTCGCCCAGCCGCTCGACCAGCCAGGCGCGCGCCGAGGCGGCATTGGTCATGGTCTCCTGCGTGGTGAAGGTCTTGGAGGCGACCACGAACAGCGTGCGCGCCGGGTCGAGCCCGGCCAGGGTGTCGGCCAGATGCGCGCCATCGACGTTGGACACGAAATGCGGCCGGAGATCGGCCCGCTGGAACGGGGTCAGCGCCTGGCAGACCATGACCGGGCCCAGATCCGAGCCGCCAATGCCGAGATTGACGATGTCGGTGATGGTCTGGCCGCCATGGCCGCGCCACTGGCCGCCGCGCACCGCCTCGGTGAAGCTCCGCATCCGGGCCAGGACCGCGTTGACCGCCGGCATGACATCGTCGCCATCGACCAGGATCGGCCGGTTGCTCCGGTTGCGCAGCGCCATATGCAGGACCGCGCGATCCTCGGTCAAATTGATCCGGTCGCCCGCGAACATCCGATCCCGCCAGGTCGCCAGATCCGCCTGCCGGGCGAGCACCATGAGCAGGCCCATGGTCTCCACGGTCACCCGGTTCTTGGAGTAGTCGAGCAGCAGATCTTCCAGATGCAGGCTGAAGCTCTGGAACCGGGCAGGATCGCGCGCGAACAGCTGGCGGAGAGACGTGCCGGCGGTCTGCTGGGCATGCTCCGCCAGATCGCGCCAGGCCTTGGAGCTGGTCAAATGCGACATCTCATTCCCTCGATCAGGCCGGCCCTGGCGCGCCTTTGGCCAAGCCTAGCCGATGCCGGCAGGCGCGTCGATGACCGCCCATCGCCGATCATTGGCCGGCCAGCAAAGCCGCAACCTCGGCGCGCGTGGGCAGGGCTGGAATGGCCCCGCGCACGGTCGTGGTCAGCGCCCCCACGGCATTGGCGAACCGGCAGAGCTCGCGCAGCTCGGCGGGCCGCTCGAGCACGCCCGGGTCGGCCGCGACCCCGGCCAGCAGGCCGGCCACGAAGCCGTCGCCGGCGCCGGTGGTGTCGACCGGCTGGACCTTGAAGCTCGGCACCTGCAGCTCGTCCGCGCCCGTGAACGCGATGCAGCCGGCCGCGCCTAGGCTCAGCACCAGGAGCCGCAGGCCGTCATGCCAAAGCTCGCGCCGGATCGCGGCCGGATCGCGCGTGCCGGTCAGGAAGTCCAGCTCGTCGTCGCTGAGCTTGGCGATCGCGGCGCGGGCGAGCCCGGCCCGGATGCCGGCGCGGGCCGCCTCGGCATCCGACCAGAGCGGCAGGCGCAGATTGACGTCGTAGGAGATCAGCTTGCTGGCCGCCTTGGCGTGGTCGGCCGCGAACAGCGCCGTGATCCGGGGCTGCTCGGCCGCCAGGCTGATCGAATCGAAGTGGAAGATCCCGGCCGCATCGAGGGCGCTCCGGTCGACCTCCTCGGGCGTGAACAGCATGTCGGCCGACGGGTGCCGATAGAACAGGAAGTCGCGCTCGCCATCGGCCCGCAGGCTGACGAAGGCCAGCGCCGTGCGCGCCCTGGCATCGAACCGGAGCGGCCGGATGTCGACGCCCTCCTGGGCCAGCGTGTCGGCCAGGAAATGGCCGAACGCGTCCTCGCCGACCTTGCCCATGAAGGCGCTGGACACGCCCAGGCGCATCAGCCCGACGGCGACATTGGCGGCCGCCCCGCCCGGCGCCTTCTTGAACGCCTCGACCTTGGCCAGCTCCTGGCCGCTCACGGTCGGCACGAAGTCGATCAGCAGGTCGCCGAAGCACACCACGTCAGCCATGGCAGAGATCCGTCATTCCACACCCCCCGTTGTCGCAGCAGATAGCCCGGATCGGCCGGCTGGCGCCAGAGCCGATCGCGCGCCAGCCCGCGGCACCCATGGCCGGGCCGAGCGCGCCCGCCGCGCGTCCCACTCTAAGCCCAATCGGCCGGGATCTCGATGCCGGCCTCAGCTGTTTCGCCGGTGCCCCGGTCTGCTAGGTTGCAGGCCCCGGCCACCGTCGCGCCACCCCTCTTGCCTGGATCCGCCCGCCATGGCGCTGCCAGCCGGCTTCGCCGCCATCCTGGAGACCCTGCGCCAGCCCAATTACGGCACCTACGTGGCCGGCAACAGCATCTCGCTGATCGGCACCTGGATGCAGCGGATCGGCATTGGCTGGCTGGCCTGGGACCTCAGCCATTCGGGCACGGTGCTGGGCCTGGTCGCGTTCGCCGATCTCTGCCCGACCCTCGTGCTGGGGCCGTTCGGCGGGGCGCTGGCCGACCGGCTGGATCAGCGGCGGATGATGCTGGTCACCCAGAGCCTGATCATGGCGCTAGCCACCATCCTGTTCCTGATCACCGTGAGCGGCCTCGTCAGCGTGCCGCTCCTGCTCCTGCTGCTTGGGCTGAACGGGGCGCTGGTCGGCTTCAACCAGCCGGCCCGCCTGGCCATGATCTCGCGCCTGGTGGTGCCCGGCCATCTCGCGACCGCGGTCGCGATCAACAGCCTGGTGTTCAACCTCGCGCGCTTCCTCGGGCCGGCGCTGGCCGGGCTGGTGATCGCCTGGCTGGGGGTGAGCTGGGTGTTCTTCCTGAACAGCCTGAGCTTCGTCGCCTTCATCGTGGCGCTGCTGAAGCTCGACCTGGCGGCGCTGGAGCGGCCGGGCGGCGCCGGCCAGTCGCTCTGGCGCGACATGCTGGATGGCCTGCGCTACACCGCGGCCCATCCTGGGATCGGCCCGCTGCTCCTGCTGCAGGTGGTGATGGCGCTCTGCGCCCGACCGTTCGCCGAGCTGCTGCCGGGCTTTGCCGGCGCCGTGTTCAGCCGCGGCGCCGGCGGCTTTGCCGCGCTCAGCGCAGCGGTCGGGATCGGCGCGGTGCTGGGCGGCGTGTGGCTGGCGCAGCGCCGGCAGCGGCATGATCTGCCGGCGGTGGCGCTGCTTGCCTCCGGCATGCTGCCGCTCGCGGTCGCCGGCTTCGCGCTCAGCCCGAGCTTCATCGGCGCGCTGGCCAGCGTCACCCTGGCCGGCATCGCCATGGTGATCGCCGGGGTGGGCAGCCAGACCCTGCTCCAGATCGGCGCCGAGCCGAGCATGCGCGGCCGGGTCTTGAGCCTGTTCGGGCTGATCTTCCGCGGCGGTCCCGCCTTGGGCGCGCTCGCCATGGGGGTGGCGTCGGAAGCGATCGGCTTGCGCCTGCCGGTCCTGGCCGGGGCAGGGCTGGCGTGCCTGGCCTGGGCCTGGATCTGGCGGCGGCGCCAGGCGATCCAGACCCATCTCCAGCCCGGCTGAGCTAGCGCCGCCGCTCGCGCCGGCGCAGCAGGTCGGCTGCCACCAGGAAGTAGAGCAGGGCCGAGACGAACAGGATCTGCACCTTCAGCCCGGCCCGCTTGAACCAGACGTACCAGAGCAAGGTGTCGGGATGGGCGAGGTAGTTCAGATGGCCATCCTGCAGCGTCATCAGGCCGATCAGGGCGGCGCAGACCGCCACCACCAGCAGGATCGCCAGATAGAGCAGGATCGAGCGCAGCAAGCGCGCGACGCAGTGGCCCAGCACCTGCAGGCAGCCGCGCCGCTCCGGCTGGGCGCGGCGCCAGCCTGGTGTGGTGGCGGTCCTGGTTGCGGCAATGGAAGCGGATTGCGTCATGGCTTACCCCACGCTTGCCGATCGCTTACCTGAAGCTTTCATCGAGAAGATCTCGCGCAGTATACGCAAGATAATCCTGTCGGATTCTACCTCATTGCGCTCCTTTGCGACAAAGCGGCGCAGCCAAATATAAAAGCAAATTAATGAAAACCAGCAGATAAGGCTAAAGAGAACCGAGCGCAGCGTTGGTTCGCTTTTCTCGCGAATTGCGGCACATGCCGATGGCACGCCAAGGCGCGCAAGCATGCGCGGGCGCGATACGGACGAGAGACAGATGTCTAGAAGATGATGCTGGATCAGATGCGGCAGCTGGCGCGGTAGCGGCCAGGCGATATTGCGAAATGCCGCTTGAAGACATCGGTCATATGGCTCTGCGACGCAAAGCCGCAGGCATAGGCGATCTCGACGATTGATCGGTCACTATCGGCCAGCAGGCTGCGGGCGCGCTGCAAGCGGCAGCTGGTGAGATAGCGGTGCGGCGTCAGGCCGGTCGCCTGCTTGAAGGCGCGCAGGAAATGGGATGGGCTGAGCTCGGCGATCTGGGCCAGCTGGGCAAGGCTGATGTCCTGGTCGAGATTGGCCTGGATATAGTCGTCGACCTGGCCCCAGGCGCGCAGCCCGGGCTGGGCCGGGGCGGCTGGCATGGGCTCGGCCAGCGCCTCCGACCAGTCGGCCAGGCACAGCTGGGCGAAGCTCTCGAGCACCAGCTTGGGCAAGGGCTGGCCGCTCAGCATCCGGCAGCGCAGGCTCTTGCCGAGGTCGAGCAGGCTCGGGCTGGCATTGCGCGCCAGGAACCGCTGCTGGACCGGCCGGCCGTCCAGGAGCTCCTCGAAGGTCCGCTCGACGAAGGCGGGCGCCATGGCGATGCCCAGGAACTCCGGCAGCCAGTCGAGCTCGGCCGTGACCTCATGGTGGGCCGGCAGAAAATGCGCCCGCCGGGCGAAGCTGACCGCCTGCGGCGGGCCGTCCGCCACGCTCTCGCGCGCCGTGCACGGCCCGAAGGCCAGCATCATCGTGACGTCCTCCAGATCGAAGGTGATCCGGGGATGCGGCGCCGGCCCGGCCGGGATCAGCTCGACCACCACCTCCGGCGATGCGTGCCGCTGGCCCTGCAGCGCCAGGGCGCGCAGATTGGTGCAATGCAGAGGTGGTCGTGCGAACTGGTCCGCAGCGGCCGAGGTCATGGCAGCTCCCGCAGGATGAAGATCGACGCCGTGCTACCAGGAGAACACCTGGGCGGTGCGGAATCTTACCGAAAAAGTTCGTGTTAGAGTGCCGCGCTCAAGTCTTACGCCAAGCTTACAGTTGAGCCCGCCGGCTGCCCCGGCCAGCCACCAGCGCCATGGCGCCGGTCGCCAGCGCGATCCCGGCCGCTGCCCAGAACACCATGATCGGCAGATGCCGATCGACCAGCGGCCCGAACAGGAAGGGCGCGATCAGCCCGCCGACATTGAAGCCGGTGGTGACGAAGCCGAACACCCGACCGCTGGCGCCGGGCGGGGTCATCTGGCGGATCATGATGTCGCGCGACGGCGCGATCGCGCCCGAGAAGAAGCCGGCCGCCGCCATGTGCAGGGTGATCGCCCAGAGGGGCAGCGGCCAGAGCGCCACCGGCAGCAAGGCGAGCGCCAGCAGGCCGAGATAGCCAGCCGTCATCAGATCGTGGCGGTGGCTGCGATCGGCCAGGAAGCCGCCGCACAGCACGCCCACCGCGCTGACCGCGAGAAACGCGGTGAGCGGCCAGTTGGCCTGCTCCAGCGTGGCTTGATAGAGCTCCTTGATCGCCGCCACCGAGAAGCCCGAGAGGCCGGTCTGGCCGAGCGCCAGCAGGATGAAGAACAAGAAGGACAGCATGACCGGCCAGGACAGGAGCAGCCCGCGCGGCGCCGCAGGCGCGGTCCGGCTGGCGGCGGCGGGCTGGCGGACCCGGTCGTCGACCAGGACCGCGCTGTTCAGGAACAAGACCAGCGCCACCGCGATGCCGGCCAGGCCGCACAGGATCAAGGCCCATTGCCAGCCGACCAGGCTGGTCAGGAACACCACCACCGGCGGCGCGGCGGCAAAGCCGAAATAGCCGCCGAAGCTGTGGATCGAATAGGCCCGGCCCATCCGCGCGAGCCCGATCGAGCCGGCCAGGATGGCATAGTCGGCCGGGTGGAACACGGCATTGCCGAGCCCGGCCAGGACCATGAACAGGATCAGCGCCGGGTAGCTCGGCACCACGCCGATCAGGAGCGTCGCCAGGGCGAATAGGACCAGCCCGCCGATCAGGATGCCGCGCGCGCCGAACCGGTCGACCAGGAAGCCGACCGGCGCCTGGGTCACCGCGGTGACCAGGTTGAGCAGGCCCAGCGCCAGGCCGAGCTCGGTGTAGCCGACGCCATAGACCCCGGTCAGGATCGGGAACAAAGGCGGCAGGATCAAGATGTAGAAATGGCTGAGAAAATGCCCGACCGTGATCAGGGTCATGACCTTGACGTCACGCCGGGTCGAGCGGTCGGGCAGCGCGCTGGTCGCCATCCAAGACAGCTGGCAGCTGACCGGCACGCGGTCAAGCGGGGCAGGGGCCGATGCCGCCGGCTTGAGCCATGGCCGGCTTTGCGGCTAGACGATACGGCCATGGAACACATCGTGACGGTGGCGCTCGAAGGCTTCGCCGTGGCGCTCGCCTTGGTCGGTTTCCTGGTGCCGCTCGCCGAGCGCCTGCGCCTGCCGCTGCCGACCGTGGTGGCGCTGCTCGGCCTGGCGGCCGGCGTGGTCTGGTACCAGCTGGGCGGCCTGGGCGCGGTCCTGGCCCTGGAGCAATATCAGCGCTGGCTGGCGATCCCGCTGGAGCTGGATGGCCACGCCATCCTCGCCATCTTCCTGCCGGCCTTGCTGTTCGAGATGGCGCTCGCGGTCAATGTCCGCCGCCTGCGCGAGGATCTGCCGATCGTGATCCTGATGGCGGTGGTCGCCGTGCTGACCGCCACCTTGTTCATCGGCGGCGCCCTGCACCTCGCCTCCGGCCTGGGCCTGGTCATCTGCCTCCTGCTCGGCGCCACGCTCTCGACCACCGATCCGGCCGCGGTGATCACGATCTTCCGCGAGCTCGGCGCGCCCCGCCGCCTGCTGGTGATCCTGGAAGGCGAGAGCCTGCTGAACGACGCCGCCGCGATCGCGCTCTACACCCTCCTGCTGGCCAGCCTCGGCGCCAGCACGCCGCCCGGCGTGGCGCCGATCGTCCAGGGCTTCCTCTATGCCTTCGGCCTCGGCGCCGTGGTCGGCGCCAGTCTCGGCTACCTCGCCGCCCGCCTCCTGCCCTGGCTGCGCGGCGCCGCTGCCGCCGAGATGAGCCTGACCCTGGCGCTCGCCTACGGCGCCTATCTCCTGGCCGAGCGCACCGGCGCCTCGGGCGTGGTCGCGGTGGTGATGGCGGCCCTGGTCACCTCGGCCCTGGGGGCGATCCGGATGGGCCCCGGCAACTGGCCGGCGGTGCTCGCGATCTGGGCGCAGATCGGCTTTTGGGCCAATGCCTTCATCCTGCTCCTGGGCGCCCTCCTGGCGCCGCATCTGATCACCGACTGGCGCTGGCACGAGCTGCTGCTGCTGGCGGTGGTGGTGGCGAGCGCGTTTGCCGCCCGGGCGCTGATCCTGTTCGTGATGCTGCCGGCGCTCAGCCGGCTCGGCCTGAGCGCGCCCGTGACCTTCGCGCAAAAGACCCTGATCTGGTGGGGCGGGGTGCGCGGCGCGGTCACCCTGGTCCTGGTCTTCAGCCTGAGCGAGGCTGGCGGGCTCGGGCCGGACGAGCGCAGCCTGCTGGGCACCCTTGGCTGCGGCTTCGTGCTGGTCACGCTGCTGGTCAACGCCGCCAGCCTCGCGCCGGTCACCCGCTGGCTCGGCCTGGATCGCCTGTCGCCGCGCGATCGCAGCCTGCGCCAGCGGATCGTCGCCGGCACCATGCGCGAGGCCGCGGGCCAGATCGCGGCGCTCGCCGCCGAGCGCGCGATCGCGCCGGCCGAAGTCGCCGAGCTCGAGGCCAGCTACCGCCAGCGGGTCGAGGAGATCGAGCGCCGGGCCCCGGACGGCGGCCTGGCCTTCGGCGAACGGCTGCGCCTCGGCCTGACCATCCTGGCCGGCCAGGAGAGCCGGATCCTGCGCCGCCAGTTCGAGGCCGGGGTGATCGGCCCGGACATCACCCAGCTGATGCGCACCAATGCCGAGGAGCTGGCCGATGCCACCCGGCTCGGCGGCCGCACCGGCTATCGCGCGCGCATGGCCCAGCTCCTGGAGTTCCCGCCCAGCTTCCGCCTGGCCCTGTTCGGGCAGCGCTGGCTGCGCTTCGAGCGGCCGCTCGCCCGCATGCTCAGCCGGCGCTTCGATCTGCTGTTCGAGACCGAGACGATGCTGCAGGCGCTGTGCAAGTTCAACCAGGCGAGCATGCCGCCGCTGATCGGCGAGGATGCGACCGAGAACCTGCAGCAGCTGCTCGATCAGCGCCTCCAGCTGGTGGCCCAGCATCTGGATGCCCTGGAGCTGCAATATCCATCCTACGCCAAGGCCTTGCGCCAAGCCTTCCTGCAGCGCGCCGGCCTGCGCTGGGAGGAGGTCCGCTACGATCGGCTGTTCAGGGAAGGCATCGTCGGCGCCGAGCTGCATCGCGCCTTGATCGACGAGGCGCGCCGGCTGAGCCAGGCGAGCGAGACCCGGCCGCGCCTCGATGTCGGCCTCGATCCGGCCCGGCTGATCGCGGCCGTCCCTTTGTTCAGCGAGCTGGACGCCAAGGACCAGCGCTGGCTCCGGCGGCGGCTGCGCTCGCGCCTGGTGGCGCCGGGCGATGCCGTGGTCCGCCAGGGCGAGCGCGGCTTCGAGATGTATTTCATCGGCTCGGGCGCGCTCGAGGTCCGCGTGGCGCCCGAGCCGATCCGGCTCAAGACCGGCAATTTCTTTGGCGAACTGGCGATCCTGAGCCCGGCCCGCCGGCGCACCGCCGACGTCGTGGCGCTGGGCTTTTGCCGGCTGCTGGTGCTGCGCCGGCGCGATTTCCGCAAGCTCCTGGCACGCCATGCCGGCCTCGCCGAGAAGATCAAGGCGGCCGCGGCGGCGCGCAGCGCCCAGCCGCGCCTGCCCGTGACCAGGCCGGATGCCGCGACGTCCTGAGCCAGCCCTGGCATCGGCCGCGGCCGATCCCATTTTATTGCTAGATCGGCGGCGCTATGATCCGCGGACTAGGCCTTGTTGTGACTGACGATGCGCAGGTCCGCGGACGATTCGGAACGATCCGATCGGCCGGTTCCGGGCGCGAAAGGATTGTCTTTGTCGATTGCCAAGCAGGTTCTACTGGCCCTCGTCGTGCTCGTGGCGCTGGCTGCCGGCGGCTACCGCTATTACAGCCAGATGACCGGCGATGCCGATGCCGCGGTGCGCAACGAGCCGCGGCCGGTCTCGGTCGAGCTGGCGCCGGTGCTGCAGGGCACCCTTGCCCAGCGGATCGAGGCGGTCGGCACGACCCTCGCAAGGCGCGCGATCGACGTGGTGCCGCTGGTGGCCGGCCGGGTGGTCGCCCTCAATGTCGAGCCCGGCAGCCGGGTCGAGGCGGGCGCGGTCCTGGCGCGGCTGGACGAGACCAGCGAGCGGGCCGCGGTCGACGAGGCGCGGGCGCAGCGGCGCGAGGCCGAGCTGGCACTCGAGCGGGCCCGCCAGCTGCAAGCCAGCAACAATGTCGCCCAAGCCACGGTCGATCAGCTGCAGGCCGCCTATCTGGCCGCCCAGGCCCGGGTCGAGCAGGCCGAGAAAACCCTGGCCGATCGCACCGTGCGCGCACCCTTTGCCGGCATCGTCGGGCTGCGCCAGGTCGATGTCGGGGCCCGGGTCGACGACAGCACCGTCCTGACCACGCTCGACGATCTGGCCGAGATCGAGATCGACTTCACGGTGCCCGAGCTGGTGTTCGGCGCGATCCGGCGCGGCCAGCAGGTGCTGGCGACCAGCGCGTCCTTTCCCGGCCGCAGCTTCACCGGCGCGGTCGCCCTGATCGACAGCCGGATCGATCCGGTGACCCGCGCCTTCCATGTGCGCGCCCTGCTGCCCAATGACGATCTGGCCCTGCCGTCCGGCATGTTCATGCATGTCGAGCTGATCCTGTCCGAGCGGGTCGCCCTGACCGTGCCCGAGGCGGCGATCCTGGCGGCCGGCGCCGCCAGCTATGTGTTCACCGTGGCCGACGGCAAGGCGGTCCGGCACGAGGTCAGCCTGGGCCAGCGCGAGCGCGGCCGGGTCGAGGTGACCGCGGGCCTCGCTGCGGGCGCCGAGGTCGTGGTCGCCGGCACCGAGCGGCTGCGCAATGGCGGGCCGGTGCGGGTGGTGCCGGGCAGGCCGGCGCCGCCGGCCGTGGCCGCCCCGCCCGAGCAGCCGGCGGCGGCGCCGCCGGCCAGCGCCCGCGACGTGCGCCCGGCCGGCCCGGCGACCGGCGGGGCCAGCTCCGGATGACGCTCTCCGAATTCAGCATCAAGCGGCCGGTCTTCGCGACCGTGCTCAGCCTGCTGATCGTGGTCCTGGGCGTGGCTTCCCTGCTGCGCCTGCCGATCCGCGAGCTGCCGGACGTCGACACCACCGTGATCAGCGTCACGGTCGCCTATACCGGGGCAGCGCCCGAGATCATCGACACCGAGATCGTCGAGACCATGGAGGGTGCCATCGCCGGCATCGCCGGGATCAAGACGATCACCTCGCAAAGCCGCCAGGGCCAGGCGCGGATCACGATCGAGTTCGAGAGCGACCGGCCGATCGACGAGGCCGCGAACGACGTGCGCGACGCGGTCAGCCGGGTGCGCGGCGAGCTGCCGGAGGATGTCGACGAGCCGCAGATCACCAAGAGCGACAGCGATGCCGATCCGGTCATGCGCCTGGCGATCACCAGCGACCGGCTGAGCGCCGCCGAGATCACCGACTACGCCCAGCGCTTCATCGTCGATCGCCTGGCGACCCTGGACGGGGTCGCCCAGGTCGACATCTTCGGCGAGCGCCGCTACGCGATCCGGATCTGGCTGGACCGGCGCGCCATGGCCGCGCGCAACCTCACGGTCGAGGACGTCGAGGCAGCGCTCCGGCGCAACAATGTCGAGCTGCCCGCGGGCGATCTGGAATCCGACACCCGCGAGTTCACGATCCGCACCGTTAGCCGCCTGTCCAAGGCCGAGGAGTTCGAGGCGATCGTGGTCGATCGGATCGACAATTATCCGATCCGGCTGGCCGACATCGCCCAGGTGGTGCGCGGCGTCGAGGACACCGACACGGTGGTCCGCTCGAACGGCGAGGAGGCGGTCGGCCTGGGCGTGCTGCGCCAGTCCAAGGCCAACACCATCGCGATCTCGAACGCGATCCGCGCCCAGATCGAGCAGATCCGGCCGATTCTGCCGGAAGGCATGAAGATCACCGTCGGCTCGGACGATGCCACCTTCATCAACGCCTCGATCCACGAGGTCGGCTACGCCCTTGGCATCGCGATCGTGCTGGTCGTCCTGGTGATCTACGCCTTCCTGGTCTCGCTGCGCGCGACCCTGGTGCCTGCGGTCACCATCCCGGTCGCGGTGATCGGCGCCTTCATCGCGATCTACGCCTTGGGCTTCTCGCTCAACGTCCTGACCCTGCTCGCCTTGATCCTGGCGATCGGCCTGGTGGTCGACGATGCGATCGTGGTCCTGGAGAACGTCCAGCGCCGGGTCGATCTGGGCGAGAGCCCGCTGGTCGCTGCCGCCCTTGGCACCCGCCAGGTGACCTTCGCCGTGATCGCGACCTCGATCACCTTGGTCGCGGTGTTCGTGCCCTTGTCGTTCATGGAGGGCCAGGTCGGCCGGCTGTTCGCCGAGTTCGGCTTCGTGCTGGCGGCGGCCGTGCTGCTCTCGATGCTGGTGGCGCTCTCGCTCTGCCCGGCCTTGTGCGCCATGTGGCTGAAGGGCGACGAGGGCCGGGGCCGGCTCGGCCGCTGGATCCATCACGGCCTGGACCGGCTGGGCCAGGGCTATCGGCGCCTGCTCGCCATGACCCTGCAGGCGCCGCTTCTGGTCCTGCTCGCCGCCGCCCTGTTCGGCGCCGCCTCGGTCGGCCTCTATCTGAGCTTGCCCAAGGAGCTCACCCCGCTCGAGGATCGCGGCGTCATCTTCATCCCCGTGACCGGCCCGCAAGGCTCGACCGTCGCCTATAGCGACCGCCAGGCCCAGCGGGTCGAGCAGGCGGTCGATCCGCTGCTCGCCAATGGCACCGCCGATCGGATCTTCGCGATCGTCGGCTCGATGAACCAGGCGAACCGCTCCTTCGTGGTCATGCGCCTGGCCGACTGGTCCAAGCGCGACCAGAGCGCCGATGCGATCGGCCGCAGCCTATTGCCGGAGCTGGGCAAGATCGCCAGCGTGCGCGCCTTCCCGACCACGCCCTCCGGCCTCGGCCTGCGCGGCAGCAATTCGCCCTTGCGAGTGGTGATCGGCGGGCCGGACTATGAGAGCGTCCAGGCCTGGACCCGGGCCCTGGTCGAGCGCGCCGAGCAGAATCCCGGCCTGCAGAACGTCGAGACCGATTTCGAGGAGAACCAGCCGCAGTTCGACGTCCTGATCGACCGCGCCAAGGCCGACGATCTGGATATCGGCATCGACGAGATCGGCCGGACGCTGCAGACCATGCTGGCCTCGACCGAGACCACCAACTACGTCGATCGCGGCCGCGAATATCCGGTCATCCTGCAGGCCAGGGCCGAGGACCGGCGCACGCCGACCGATCTCGCCAACATCTTCGTGCGCTCCGGCAACGATCGCAGCCTGGTGCCGCTGAACGCCATCGTGACCACCGAGGAGCGCGCCGCCGCCCCGGCCTTGCGCCGCTACGACCGGCTGCCGGCGATCATCATCTCGGCCGCGCTCGCGCCTGGCTACGACCTGGGCAGCGCCATCGCCTTCATGCAGGACGCGGCCGCCGAGACCCTGCCGCCCGAGGCCCGGCTCGGCTTCGATGGCCAGTCGGCGCAATATCTGGAAACCTCGAGCGGCATCGCGATCACCTTCGCGCTCGCCCTCCTGATCGTCTATCTGGTCCTGGCCGCCCAGTTCGAGAGCTTCCTGCACCCCTTGATCATCATGGTCACCGTGCCGCTCGGCCTGACCGGCGCGCTCCTGGCCCTGTGGCTGAGCGGCATCACGATCAACGTCTACAGCCAGGTCGGCGTGATCCTCCTGGTCGGGCTGATGGCCAAGAACGGCATCCTGATCGTCGAGTTCGCCAACCAGCTGCGCGACGAGGGCGCCGACATCCGGGACGCCATCCTGGACGCCTCGGCGCTGCGCCTGCGCCCGATCGTGATGACCGTGCTGGCCACGATCCTGGGCGCCGTGCCGCTGGCCCTGGGCAGCGGCGCCGGTGCGGAGAGCCGGATCGCGATCGGCACCGTGATCATCGGCGGCCTCGGCATCGCGACCTTGCTGACCCTGTTCGTGACCCCGGTGCTCTACGACCTCCTGGCCCGCTACACCCGGCCTGCCAACACCATCGAGCGCCGCCTCGAAGCAGCGCTCGCCCAGCTCCGCCAGCGCCGGGCGATCGAGCCGCCCGGCCACGGCGCGGACGCGGACTGACCTGCCCACAAACGAGAAGGGCCGCCCGAGGGCGGCCCTTCCGTGAGCTCGGATGTCCTAGCCCCTGACGGGGCCGCGACCCAAGATGTTCATGCCAACGCCGAAGGCTGTTCCGCCGTCGACCTGAGCCCCGTGATCGCGGACCTTCCGATCAACTCACTCGACATCGGATCACCTCCTTTCCGTTGTTGCACCCACCGCTAAGATGGCTCGTCCGGCCGCCCCTGCCAAGAGCCCGGAAGCCACAGCCGCGCCCGCCGCCGTGGCGCCGCCGCCACGGGCCTGGCCTCACGCGTCCTCCGGCCAGTAGCTCGCATCCCAGTCGACCTCGTCCTCGCTCACCAGCTCGCCCCGCATCGACGGCCCGTCGGTGTGCACCCGCTCCGGATCGCCGCACACCAGATGGTGCCAGGCCGGCAGATCGAAGCCGTACGCGACCAGCCGGTAGGCGCAGCTATGGGGCAGCCAGGTCAGCGAGCGCACGTTGTCCGGCGTGACCTTGACGCAATCTGGCACCTTCGCCTGGCGGTGCGCGTAGTCGGAGCAGCGATGCGTGCACAGATCGAGCAGCCGGCAAGCCGCATCCGAGAGCGCGATCTCGCCGCTATCCTCATCCTCGACCCGGATCTGGCAGCACAAGCCACAGCCATCGCAGAGCTGCTCCCACTCCGCCACCGTCATTTCGGCCAGGGTCTTCTCGCGCCAGAAGGTCATGGCCCGGACGATGACGACAGGGCAGGGCCGGCGTCAAGCGCCGCTTCTCAAGCGTTGACAGCCATGCCGGAAGCGCCCAATCGAGCAGCCATGCTGTTCTACATTCGATTGAACGATTGAGTGTGCCAGGATGACCGGCGACCAGATTGCGCTCTGGGGCCTCATGGCTGCGGTCGCAGCG
>CADEGR010000095.1:0-2888 GCA_902826935.1 uncultured Alphaproteobacteria bacterium
GCCTGCCTGGCCATGTGCACTTGCGTCAGCACGGCGCCCACGACCGGCAACTGCGCGCGTCGCAAATACTGCAGGCTTTCCTGGGCGGTCTCGACGTCAACCTTGCCCCACCCGATGACGAAGATCGCGGCATCGGCAAAGGCGGTTGCCATGCGCGCCTCGATCACGCCCAGCAGCGGCGGGCTGTCGATCACGATCAGATCGTATTCCAGGCGCAGCTCGCGAAATACGGCGCGTAGACGGTCGTTTTCCATCAGCGCCACCGGGTTCAGACATTTGCGCTCGCCGCGGCCTTGACCGACGATCACGTTGAGGCCGCTCGTGACGTCCTCATGGATGATGCTCCGCCAGGACATGTCCTCATCGTTGCAGTACTCGATGATCCCGGCTGCCGGCATGTCGCGAAAATCGCGATGCACGCTCGGATGCCGGATGTCGAGATCGACGATCAGAGCCTTGTGTCCCTGCTGGGCGATGAGGGTGGCGAGGCTGAGCGCGAAGGTCGACTTGCCCTCGCCTGGCAGGCTCGAGGTGACCAGCACCACATGGGCGCCTGGCTTGCGGTTGTAGTTGTCGGGTTTGAGGCCGTCGCGGATCGCCAGATAGGCGGACCGGATCGCCTCCGCATAGGCCGACAAAGGCCGGTCCAGCAGATAGCGATGGGGCGTTTGGCCCCGCGGCAGCTTGAGCGCCGGCACCGTGCAGATCGTCTCGATGCCGAGCCGGCTCTTGATCTGGCCCGCCTCGCGCAGCGACTTGTCGAGCCGGGCAACCAGCAGGGCCGCCAGGGTGCTGGCCATGAACGACACCGTGAATCCGATCACGCCGAACACCTTGGGACCAGGCGAGCTGGGCGCATTGGGCGGCAGCGCCCGCGACACGATCCGCACATCGGGCTGGACCAGAGCCTGCTGCTCCTTGGTCTCCTTGAAGCGCTGCAGGAAGGTGTCATAGAGCGTGCGCGAGGCCTGCGCCTCCCGCTCGAGCTCGCGTAGCTGGATCTCGCTTTGGCTCTGCTGCGTGCCCCTGGCTCGCAGGCCGCCGATTTGATCCTCGATCTCCTGCTGCCGGGCCTCCATCAGCCTGAGCCCGTCATTCAGGCTCTGAATGATGCCATTGATCTCCTGGCTGATCTTGGCGGTGACCTTCTCGCGCTCGCCCCTGACCGTGACCATGTTGGGGTGACGCGGACCATAGACCGCAGCCAGCTCGGCCTCGCGCCGCACCAGGTTCCCCTCGTCCTGGCGCAAGCGCAGGATCGTCGACGAGGCGCCGATCTCGGCCACCTCGTCCGGCTCCGCGCCGCCGCCGCGCTTCTGCTCGATTAGGGCCAGAGTCGCACGCCGGTTCGCGGCATCGGTGCGCAGCCGCACCAGCTCGTTGTTCAAAGCCGCGAGCTCGCTGGCATCAAGATCGACGCTGCCGGCGCGGGTATAGAAAAGGCCATTCCTGGCACGGAATTCCTCGACTGCACCTTCGGCCTTGGTCAGCTCGTCGCGCAGCACCGCGACCCGTTCGCCCAGCCAGCCCGACGCTTCGCTGGTCGCCTTCAGCTTGTCGGCTCGGGCGCGATCGACGAACAGCGCCGCGGTGCGATTGGCAATCGCCGCCGCCTTGATCGGGTCGGGTGCCGTGAACAGGACCGTCAGCACGAAGGACTTGCCCTCCTGGCGCACCTCCAGGGCGTTCGAGAACTGCTCGATCGCGGCGTCCTTGGGCGAAAGATGATCGGCCAGCGAGCTGGCCGCGGGCGAGGCCAGCGGCTCCTTGTCCGGCAGCCAGGCGAGCGCTTGCCCGATCAGGTAATCGAGCCCGAACGGCAAGGAGCGCGCGGTCTCGGTCTCCGGGTCGGGGCGGTAGGCTGGATCGTCGAACAGATGGAGGCTGTCCATCACCTGCTCGACATGCTCGCGCGAGGTCAGCAGCTTCAGCTGGGTCGCGACGGTGAACTCATCAGCCGGCATCGCTGCCGTGACCGCGGCCATGTCGACCACCTGGTTCTCGTGCGGCTCGATGATGATCGACGCGGCGGCCGTGTAGGTCGGCGTGCGCTGGGCGCCGATATAGATGGCAGCGCCGGTGCCTAGGAGCGTGATCGCAAGGACCAGCCACTTAGACTGGCGGAAGATCTTGATCAGCTGGAACAGGTCGAGCGCCGACTTGTGCGGCGGCGGCTCCGGCGCCTCATGCCAGCTGTCGTCTTGCAGCTGCATCATCTCAGACAACCTTCCGACGCGGCTTGCGATTGCGTCTTGAGGGGCGGCCTGGCCGTCCGCACCCCCGAATGTGTCCGAATTCCAACGAGATGACCAAGGTCAGTCTGAGCCTCCCTCAGGAACCCTGTCAAGCAAGCGTCCAGTACCAACGGCTGGCATGGGCGCGAGGTCTTGCGTGCCCTTGCCTGCGTCTTCGACGGGCACGGGCGGCGCTGGCAATGGCCGGCGGTGGACCTGGAGGAAGCGGTAGGCCTGCCACAAAGCGAAGGCCGCCGGCGAGCGGATCTTGATGAAGCGGTAGGTCGGCTGCTGCTGGCCGCCCCATTCGCGAAAGTACCGCTCGACGCCGGGCAGCACGGAGCCTTCGAAATCAAACGCGAGGCCGCGGCCCAGGGCGTCGTCGATCATCCGCTCGAACAGCAGGCAATTGAGATGGCTGGCGCGCCGGATCTCCGGCTGCAGACCGCCACCCAGGTAGTAGGCCTTGCGCCGGTCCCAGACGAGGACGGTCGCGCAGAGCAGCTCGCCCGAGGCGGCGCGAAGGCCATAGAGGCGCCCAGCCTGGCGCTCGGCCACCGCGTGCCACCAGGCAGCGACGCGGGGCAGGAATGCTCTGGCCGATCGGCGGTAGCTCTTGATCGCCGCGGTTTCCGCCAGCAGCGCCGCGACCTC
>CADEGR010000095.1:2988-12922 GCA_902826935.1 uncultured Alphaproteobacteria bacterium
CTCGAGCTGCTGGCGGACCTGGCTCGGATGCTCGGTGCGGCCCAGGACCGGCGCATTGATCGGCGTCATCGCCGGCCGGCACAGCGCGCGAAAGCCGAACCGGCGGCCAAGTTGCAGCGCCATCCCGGCCGTGATCGCGCCGTCACCGTCGGTCGTGACCACGATCTCCGGCTGCGCGCCCCAGGCTTGGTGCCACCAGGCGGTCTGGAACAGCGAGCCTTGCGGCGCCTGCTCGACGAAGTCGTCCCAGCGGAACCATTCGGTCGGCGGCAGCCGGCGGAGGTTGAGCGCCGTCATCCGCGGCCCTCACGCTTCGACATCGTGGCCGCCTGCAGCATTGCGTGGAAACTGGCGGATCGCCTCGGGCGGGCTGACCAGACGGTCGCCGCGCCGGAGCGGCCGCCGGCTCGCATGCTCATGCACCAGCAAGAGCCCGCCGACGCAGCGCAACAGAAACTTGCCGTTGGGGAACACCTCCAAGACGCTGCCGGCTGGCTGCGCCCGCTGGCCGAAATCGACCAGGTCGGTTTCGAAGATCGCGGCCCGCTGCAGCACCACCTGATCGCCGTCGCGAAACGCGAACGCGCCATTAAAGGGGGGTGCCACAGCGCGGATAAAGCGGTCGATCTGGGCGATGTCCCAGCGCCAGTCGATCAGGCTGTCGGCCGGGCTGCGCTTGGGATAGTAGGTCGGCACCAGATCGGCCTGGGGCTGGAGCCGGACCTCGCCGGTCAGCAAGGCTTCGAGGTTGCGCTCGATCAGCCGCTTCATCGCCAGCGTATTCTTGAAATGCAATGTCTCGGCCGTGTCGCTCGGCCGAATGCTGAACACGAGCGTGTCGACCACATCACCGGCGTCGACCTGATCGTCGTAGCGGAACAGATTGGTATAGAACTGGCTGCGGCCTTCGATCAGCGACCAGTTCATCGGCGAGCGACCGCGACCGATCGGCAGGTTCTGGCTGCTGCCATGCATGCCGAACGCACCGATGCGCAGGCTCTGCAGCACCGGGCCCGGCAGCAGCCGCTGCCAGCCGATCACGAAGGCAAGGTCGATGCCGAAGCCCGCGAGCGCGCGCTGGTCCTCATCCGACTTCAGGCCGTAGCTGCGCGCCTGGTAGAGCGGCAGGCTGCGGGCCGCCGCAAGCTCCCGCAGGTCGCAGTAGTCGGCCACCTCATGGGCTGCCGCCAGGCGTGGATCGATCGTGATCAGCTGGTCGATCGCGACGCCATCGGCCAGCAGCGCGTCGATCATGAACGCGGTCGTGTGCTTGCAGCCGAAGACCGCGACCCGGCTCATTGGGCGCTCGCCAGGTAGTCGCGGTACGGAATGCAGTTGCGCGCCAGATGCTGCTGATAGGCGCCGTGGCGCTGGCTGAGGAACGTGCCCAGCAGGTCGATCGCGGAGGGCTGACCCGGCACCATCCACCAGATCGGATGGATCAGGAGCTGAATGCTGCGGCGCTCCGCAAAGGCCGCCGAGTCTTGCGGATGGCCGAAGCGGAAACGACCTTGCGAATCCGAGAAATAGGCCAGCTCCTTCGCGAACCGGCGCTGATAGGTGTGCGCGACGCCGCCGATCGGCTGGTCGTAGCTCAAGAAGAAATCGTTCGGCCGATGAATGCTGATGATGTCGATCGCCGCGCCGAACATCGCCTCGAAGGTCGCCTGCTCGGCTGCGAAGCCGGCCGCGAAATCGGGATAGATGGTCGGATCGAAATGCAGGCTGATCCGATGGCCGAGCGCCTGGATCGCGCGGACATCGGCAACGTTGCTAGCCGACAGCAGGTTGTAGGAATCGCTGCTAAGCATGAAGAAGTAGGTCGCGGCCACGCCAAGCTCGGCCTCGATCTCGGCCATTTCGCGCGCGAGGCCGCAGTCGAAGTCGATGTCGTGCCTGAGGATCAGCTCGCCGGCCGCCGCCGTCTGCTCGCCGAAGCCGACCAGCCGGTAGCCCCGGTCGAGGAAGCTGCCCAGCAGCTCGCGGTAGTCGCCGATATAGGCGCTCATCCTCCGGCCCTCACGCCCGCACGATGGAGTCGCGGCGAGCGATGCCGCGGGTGACGTTGCGGGTATCCACCAGCAACGGGCAATGCGCCGCCACCAGCGCGTAGTCGACGCCGCTATGCTCGGTCACAACCAAGGCCGCATCGAACGCGGCCAGGCTCGCTGGCGTCAGCTCGACCGATCGCATGCCGGCCAATGGCCCATGCTTGCGGGTCGGCTGGATCGCCGGCACGTAAGGATCGTTGTAGGCGATGCGGGCGCCACGGCGCTGGAGCAGATCGATGATGGTCAGCGCCGGGCTCTCGCGCATGTCATCGACGTCCTTCTTGTAGGCGATGCCGAGGATCAGGATCGCGGCACCATTCAGCCCTTTGCCGGTCCGCTGGTCGAGCGCCTCGGCCAACCGCTGCACCACGTAGAGCGGCATCGCGGTGTTGACCTCGCCCGCCAGCTCGATGAACCGGGTCGAGACGCCGAACTCGCGCGCCTTCCAGGTCAGGTAAAACGGGTCTATGGGAATGCAGTGGCCGCCCAGGCCAGGGCCTGGATAGAACGGCATGTAGCCGAACGGCTTGCTCTTGGCCGCCTCGATCACCTCCCAGATGTCGATGCCCATCCGGTCGAACACCATCTTCAGCTCGTTCACGAGCGCGATGTTGACAGCGCGAAAAATGTTCTCGGTGAGCTTGACCGCTTCCGCGGTCGCGGTCGAGGACACACGCACGACCCGGGCGACGAACTGTTCGTAGAGCGTGGCCGCAAGCTCGAGCGCCGCCTCGCTTTCGCCGCCGACCACTTTCGGGATCGAGTGGGTGCTGTATTCCGGATTGCCCGGGTCCTCGCGCTCGGGCGAATAGGCCAGCAGCACGTCCTCGCCCGGCACCAGCCCAGCGGCCTCGAGGATCGGGGCGATCACCTCGCATGTGGTGCCCGGATAGGTAGTTGATTCCAGCACCAGCAGCTGACCGGGTCGCATATGCGGCGCCAGCGCCCTGATCGTATCTTCGACATAGCTGAGATCCGGCTCGCGCTGCCGGGTGAGCGGCGTCGGCACGCAGACCAGGATGGCATCCGCTTCGTGCATCCGCGCGGGCTCGGTCGTCGCCTCGAACAGCCCGGCGGCGCGGACCTTGGCGATATGCGCATCCGGAATATGCTTGAGCTGGCTCTTGCCGTCGTTGAGCGCCGCCACCTTGCCGGCGTCCACGTCGAAGCCGAGCACGGCAAAGCCCTTGGCGCTCGCCGCCCGCATCAGCGGCAGGCCGACATAGCCGAGACCAACGATCCCGACCGTGAACCGGCGCTCCGCGATCCGCGCCAAGAGCGGCTGGATGTCCAGGCAGTCCATAGCCACGACGTGCTCCCTTGACGCCATCATGGGCGGGTCCAAGACGTGGGCGGCGCGGCCAGCGCTTGGCCGGCGGATGGCGCCGCACCAGCGACCGACAGCACCGTGCGCCACAGCCAGCCGAGATCGCCCCGGAAGGTGAGGCTTTGCGCGTAGTCGAGGTTGATCCTGACCTTGGCCGGCCACAGCACCTGATCGTTGAAAGCGACCGGATCGACCGCCGCGGCCAACAGCCGGCTTTCGTCGGCAAACTGCAGCGAGGCCGGCCCGGTCACGCCTGGCCGCAGCGCCAGGATCGCCCGATCGCTGCCTGCGAGCAGATCGGCGTAGCCTGGCACATCCGGCCGCGGCCCGACGAAGCTCATGTCGCCGCGCAGCACGTTCCAGAGCTGCGGCAGCTCATCGAAGCGGTAGCGCCGCAGCCACGCGCCAAGCGGCGTGACCCGCGCATCGCCGGCGATCGTGACCGTGCCCGCGCGGTCGGCGCCCGCGCGCATGGTCCGGAACTTCATGATCTCGAAGCCCTGCCCGTGGCGGCCGATCCGACACTGCCGATACAAGGCGGGGCCGCCATCCACCAGCCTGATCGCGAGCCAGATCGCCACCAGCACCGGCCAGCAGACCGCCAGCAGCAGGACCGCGCCAAAGATGTCGAACCAGCGCTTGCCGTGACTGCGGTAGAAGCTGCGCACCTCTGCCGCCTCGCCGCTCGCCGCCGGCCACGCCTGCGCCCAGGCGCCGGCATCCAACACGGATGGGCCGGCCATAGGCTTGCCGCCCTTCGCTGCTGACGCTGGCGTTGGATGGCTCATGCTGCGGGCGTGATCGACATGGCTGGCGCCGGCCTGCTGGCGCCAAGCTGGAGCGCTGGCGCCCGCCCGGCCCAGGCAGCGGCGGCGGCCGGCGCCCCGCCTGGCTGGGGTCGCTGCTCCGGGTCAGCGGCCGACAACGGCAGGTCGGCGGGGTCGGCAGCGCTGCGATAGCTGTGCAGGATCTGGCCGACGAGGCGGCGCAGCGCCGGCGCATCATTGCGGCGCGCGGCCTTGCCAAGCTCGCGAAAGGCGGCCTTGAGCAGGCAAAGTTCGCGCGGCGGCGACAAGGCCGCCAGGATGCCTTCAGTCACCGCGACCTGCTGCTCCTCGATATCGAACAGCTCTTCGAACAGCTTTTCCCCGGGGCGCAGACCGACAACCTGCAGCTTGACGTCGAGATCGGGCCGCTGGCCGTGCAGGCGGATCAGCTGCCGCGCGATGTCAGCCACCCTGATCGGCTTGCCCATGTCGAGCACGTAGATCTGACCGCGCTCGTCGGCATGCGCCAGGCCATGGGCAGAGGCCTGCAGCACCAGCTCGACCGCCTCCTGAATGGTCATGAAGTAGCGTTCGATATCGGGATGGGTGATGGTCAGCGGGCCACCTTGAGCGATCTGCCGCTCGAACAGCGGCACGACCGAGCCGCTCGAGCCCAGCACATTGCCGAAGCGCACGGTGATGAACCGGGGCGCCCGGCCAGCCGGGCGGCTGCGGCCCTGGAAGTCGAGCGCCTGGCAATAGAACTCCGCCAGCCGCTTGGTGGCACCCATCATGCTCGATGGATTGACCGCCTTGTCGGTCGAGATCAGCACCATCGCCTCGGTCCCATGGCGCCAGACCGCATCGGCAACGTGGCGGGTGCCGAAGGTATTGGTCAGCAGCCCTTCGCCCGGATGCGCCTCGACCATGGGCACATGCTTCAGGGCAGCGGCGTGGAACACCAGCTGGGGCCGATGCTCGAGGAAGATCTGCTCCAGCCTCTCTGCATCGCGCACATTGAGGAGGACGGCGCGGCGCGCCAGCAGTGGCCAGGCCTCCTGCAGCTTCAGATCGATGGTGTAGAGGTTGAACTCGCAAGCGTCGGTGATGATCAGGCTGGCCGGCTCATAGCGGGCGATCTGCTCGCACAGCTCGCTGCCGATGCTGCCGCCGGCCCCGGTCACCAGGACCCGCCGGCCCGCCAGGAGCGAGCCGATCGCGCCGTGGTCCAGGCTGACCTGCGGCCGCCCGAGCAGATCTTCCAACGCGATCGGACTGAGCTCGACGCGCGCGCCGGAGAATGCCGAAAAGCGATCCAAACGAGCCACGGGAATGGCCAGCTGCTCGGCCTGCTCGATCAATGTGCGCAGCCGCTCGCCCTGCAGCTCTTCGTGGTGCTCCGCGATGATCACCCGCTGCGGTCGCTGCCCGGCGGACGCCAGGCTGGCAACCGCGGGCAACAGGTCCTCGACCATGCCGAGGACCGGAACCGCATGGACCGAGCGGCCAAGATGCAGCGCCCCTTCATCGAGCAGGCCGACCACCCGGAACATGCCATCGGGCGCATCCTCCATGGCCCGGATGAACAACGCGGCGCGGTTCGAGACGCCCACCACCAGCACGGGCGTGCGTTGATCCGGCACCTGACGCAGCCGGTTCCAGAGCCAATGATGGCCGCTCGACCGCTGGCTCAGGCGGCTCTTGAACAGGCGATAGGACAGGCGCGGCAGGCCGACCATCACGGTCAGCACGAACCATTGTATGAGCGGGACCGAGCGCGGCAGCTGCTCGTTGCGGTCGATGAAGAACAGCAGCGCCATGAACACGAGGATCGTCAGGGTGACCGCCTTGCCGAGCGCCGCCAGATCGCTGAGCGAGGCATAGCGCCAGACGCCGCGGTACATGCTGAAGATGATGAACATCACGCCCGCCACGGCCATGCACAATGGCGTGGCTTTGATCAATAATGCAGAATATTCAGTAAACGCTTCATGTCCGACGCGCAGAAAAACCGCCAATATCAGCGAAGCGCCCGCCATGATGATGTCATGGACAAGGACGTTGGCTTTGAGAATGATGTGAACCTTGACAGCAACCGCGCCAAGCCGCCGGCTGAACATGAGAATTCCTCAATCTTGCGCTCTTCGTTGCTTGATTGCTTGCCGTTGCTCATAGCAACACAGTTTGATTGGCACCTTCAAGCCAAGCGGCACCTCCTGCTGCTTGCAGTAGTTCAGCGCTTTACTGATGACCGCACAATAGATCCCCCCTGCGCGCAATAACCGCGCTAGAACGAATACACCTCACTTTCGCGCAGCATTGCAGCTGCACCCAAGCAGGTCGGAATTTGCTGGGAGACTAAAGATACATCTTTGATGGGGTCACGGGCGTCTTCCCTTCACTAGGCCAGCGCCGGAGTCCGGCGGGCAGGCTTATTTGCTTTTTTGTTATCTAACGTTTGGGCGATACTTGATCTGGCCTATCATCAAAAAATTGGGCAGTCAACGTTATGGGATAATAACTTCAAGTAGATAGAGCATACTATAAAAATTATACTTTCGGTTAGGTTTAGCGCGACTTAAGCGTATAAATATCCAGCAAAATCATTTGGTTACACAAGGATTTGGCGACCGCACCACCGCAATGATGCGCCATGCTGCCGATAGATTATTCACCGATCTGTGATAGGGCCGCGTCGGCCTATGGCTTGCCAAATTTGACTAGGTGATGTTGCTGCGCCGCAACGGCATGGCGCGCACCCGTCCGCGCTGCCGGCCAGCGGCACCTGGCGCGGCCACGCCGAGCGTCTGGATCTGCCGCTATCGCGCCGCGGTCACCATGATCTCGACCCGGTATTTCGGGTCGGCGAGCTTGGCCTCGACCGTCGCGCGCGCCGGGGTCTGGCCGGCCACCACCCAGCCGTCCCAGACCTGGTTCATCTCGGCGAAGGTCGCCATGTCGCTGAGCCAGATATTGGCGGTCAGGAGCTTCGACTTGTCGGTGCCGGCGGCGGCGAGCAGGCGATCGATGCTGGCCAGGATGTCCCTGGTCTGCTCGGCGACGCTGCTGCCGGCGGCGTTCTGCGCCACCTGGCCCGCGGTATAGACCACGTCGCCATGGACCACGCACTGGCTCATGCGCGGCCCGACCTCGATCCGCTGGATGCTCATGACTGCTCCCTGCTGGCTGCTGTCTCCGATCGCCGGCCGCACTAAAGCGCGGTCACGCCGCAGGATCAAGCAGCGGCCTTTGCCTGCCGCAGCAGCCGCCAGACCTTCTCGGGCGTGATGGGCATGTCGATCTGGTGAATGCCGTGGGGCCGCAGGGCATCGAGCACCGCGATCACTAGGGCCGGCAAGGCGCCGATGCAGCCCGCCTCGCCCGCCCCTTTGATGCCGAGCGGATTGGTCGGCGTCGGCGTCGGGTTGGTGGTGAAACGGAGGTCGGGCACGTCGTCGGCGCGCGGCATCGCATAGTCCATGAACGATCCAGACAGCAGCTGGCCGCCGCCCTCATAAACCGTGCGCTCGAGCAGGACCTGGCCCAGACCCTGGACGATCCCGCCATCGACCTGGCCCTTGACCAGGAGCGGATTGATCAGCCGGCCAAAATCGTCGCAAACGGCATAGCGCTCGACCGTCACCACCCCGGTTTCCGGGTCGATCTCGACCTCGGTCACGTGGCAGCCGTTCGGGAAGCTGAAGGCTTCGCGCTCATATTGACCGCGGGCGTCCAGCAGCGAGCGGCCCTGCGTGCGCCGGCTGGCGAGCGCTGCCAGGGTCACGCTGCGATCAGTGCCGGCGACCCGATAGATGCCATCCTCGAACTGGATGTCGGCCAGCGCCGTCTCGAATTGCTCGGCCGCCAGCGCGCGGCCCTTCTCCCGGACCTCCTCCGCTGCCTTGAACAAGGCATTGCCGCCCAGCTGCAGGGAGCGCGAGCCGCCATGGCCGCCGCCAGTCGGCACCTGCCCGGTGTCGCCCTGGATCATGCGCATCGCCTCGGGCGCGATCCCCAGCACCTCGTTCAGGATCTGGGCGTAGCCGGTCTCCAGGCCCTGGCCGTTGGACATGGTGCCGATCACCAGCTCGACCCCGCCATCCTCGGCGAAGCGCAGCTCGGCCGCCTCCTGCGGGATGCCAAGCGTCGCCTCGAAGTAGCAGGCGAGCCCCTGGCCGCGCAGCCGCCCCCGGGCTTCGCTCTTGGCGCGCCGGGTGGCAAAGCCCGCGCTGTCGGCAAGCGCCAGCGCCTGCCGCATGGTGCCGGCGAAGTCGCCGCTATCGAGGGTCTGGCCGGCCGCGGTTCGGTAAGGCAGCTGCTCCGGCCGGATGAAGTTGCGCGCACGCAGCTCGACCGGATCGACGCCCAGCTGATGCGCTGCCTGATCAACCAAGCGCTCGATGATGTAGGCCGCCTCCGGCCGGCCGGCGCCGCGATAGGCGTCGGTCGGCGCGGTGTTGGTCATGACGCCCCGCACCTGAAAGTCGACCGCCTGGAGGGCATAGCAGCCGCCCATGACCGCCGAGGACGATCGGGTCGGGATCAACGGACCATGCGTCGAGAGATAGGCACCCATATTGGCGAGGGTCTCGACCTTGAGCGCCAGGAAGCGGTGCTCGACATCGAGCGCCAAGGCGGCCTTGGCGATCTGGTCGCGGGCATGGGCATCGGCCAGGAAGCCCTCGCTGCGCTCGCCCAGCCAGCGGACCGGCCGGCCCAGGCGGCGTGCCGCCCAAAGCACTAGGATCATCTCGGGATAGAGGAAGTTCTTCATGCCGAAGCCGCCACCGACATCGGGCGCGATCAGTCGGATCTGCTCCGGCGGCAGCCGGAAGATATGCTCGGCCAGCTGCCGGCGCAGGCCATGCACCGCCTGGCCGGTGAAGCGCAGGGTCAGCCGCCCGCTCGCCTCGTCATACTGGCCAAGGGCCGCGCGCGGCTCCATCGGCGCCGCCACCACCCGATTGTTGACCAGCTCTAGCTCGACCACATGGGCGGCCCTGGCAAAGGCGGCGACACAGGCGGCGGCATCGCCATGGCTGAAGTGGAACGCGAGGTTGCCAGGCGCTTCCGGCCAAAGCTGGGGGGCTGAGGGCGCCAGGGCCGCCGCCAGCTCGGTCACCACCGGCAATGGCTCATAGTCGATCTCGACCAGCTCGGCCGCGTCCTTGGCCGCCGCCAGATTGTCGGCGACCACCAGGGCGACCGGGTCGCCGACGTGGCGCACCCGCTCGCCTTGCAGCGGGTACCGCGGCAAGCGCGTGATCGGGCAGCCGATCTCGGCCATGCAGGGCATGGCACCCAGGCCGTCCGCCAGATAGTCGGCGGCGGTCAGGACCGCCTGGACGCCCGGCGCCGCCTGCGCCGCGGCCACGTCGAGCCGGTTGATCAGGGCATGGGCGAAGGACGCCCGGACCAGCACCGCATGCAGCTGCTCCGGCAGGGTCAGATCGTCGGTGTAGCTGGCCGCTCCTTTGAGGAACCGCTCATCCTCCTTGCGGCGCATGGGCTGACCGATGCCGAACTGCCCCATGGGCTGATCTCCTCCATTGCGGCCCGGCCCGGAATGGCCGGCACCTCCGGTTCCTTGCACGATAGAGGCGGCGCCCAGGCATGTCAGCCCAAGGGCCGGCAAGTGGAATGAATGCACCATTATATCCAGCTTTGGAATTTTCAGACCGGCTACTCAGACGTGGCCTTTCCCGGCCGGCCGGCTTGGGGCATCATGGCGCCGTCGCGGGACGTCGCAGCCGAGAACGGCGCCCGACGCTCAGGGAAGGCTTGGCGAA
>CADEGR010000095.1:13022-17222 GCA_902826935.1 uncultured Alphaproteobacteria bacterium
CGGATCCCGCTCGCCGTCACCGCCAACGCCAATGCAATCTCGGTCGCCGAGCATGCGATGTTCATGCTGCTGCATCTGGCCAAGGCCGCGACCGCCCACGATCAGGCGACCCGCCAGGCCGGCTGGCCGGTGCGCAACCGGCTGCTGGCGCTCGATCTTGCGGGCCGGCGGCTCCTGATCATCGGCTTCGGCCGGATTGGCAGCCGGGTCGCCAAGCGCGCCTTGGCCTTCGACATGACCGTCCTGGTGTACGACCCATATGTGCCGGCGGAGCGGATCATCGCCGCCGGCTGCGAGCCGGTCGCGGACTTTCGCGCCATCCTGCCGACGGTCGATGTGCTGAGCCTGCACGCGCCGCTGACCGCCGAGACCCGGGGCCTGATCGGGCCGGCCGAGCTGGCCGCCCTGCCCCGCCACGCGCTCCTGATCAACACCGCCCGCGGCGGCATGGTCGACGAGGCGGCTCTGGCGGCGGCGCTGCGCGGCGGCCAGCTGGCGGGTGCCGGCCTCGACGTGTTCGAGCAGGAGCCGCCGGCCGAGGGCCACGCCTTGTTCGGCCTGAGCAACGTGGTATTGAGCCCGCACATCGCCGGCGTCACTCAGGAAGCGGCCCAGCGCATGGCGATCGCGACCATGCAGAATGCGTTGGCCGGGCTGGACGGCCGGCTCGATCCAGCGACGGTGGTCAACCGCGAGGTGCTCGGCACCTGATGCCGCCAAGCGAAGTGCCCCAACCCAGGGAGAGGTCGTGATGAAGACGGTGCGATTGACCATGGCGCAGGCGCTGGTGCGCTGGCTGACGGTTCAGCGCACGGTGCTGAACGGCGCGGAGGTGCCGCTGTTCGGCGGCGTGTTCGCGATCTTCGGCCACGGCAACGTGACCTGCCTGGGCGAGGCGCTGGAGGCGGTCAAGGACACGCTGCCGACCTGGCGCGGCCAGAACGAGCAGTCGATGGCCCTGGCGGGGGTCGCCTACGCCAAGGCCAAGCAGCGCCGCCAGATCATGGTAGCGGCCAGCTCGATCGGCCCGGGCGCCCTCAACATGGTGACCGCGGCCGGGGTCGCGCACAGCAACCGGCTGCCGATCCTGCTGCTCTCGGGCGACACCTTCGCCAACAGGGTGCCCGATCCGGTGCTGCAGCAGGTCGAGCATTTCAACGACATGACCGTCACGGTCAACGACGCCTTCAAGGCGGTCACCCGCTTTTGGGATCGGATCGTGCGGCCGGAGCAGATCATCAACAGCTTGCCCCAGGCGGTCGCGACCATGCTCGATCCGGCCGATTGCGGCCCGGCATTCCTGGGCCTGGCCCAGGACGCGCAAGGCGAGGCCTTCGACTATCCGGAGCTGTTCTTCGAACCGAAGATCTGGCGGGTGCCGCGGCCGCGGCCCGATGTCGAGGAGCTGGTGGCGGCCGCCGAGCTGCTGCGCAAGGCCGACAAGCCGCTCGTGATCGCGGGCGGCGGCGTCCACTATTCCCAGGCGACCGATGACCTGGCGGCGTTCGTCGAGCGGCACCGGCTGCCGGTGGTCGAGACCATCGCCGGCCGTTCCGTCCTGCCCCATGACCATCCCAACAATGCCGGCCCGCTCGGCGTGATCGGCAGCGCCTCGGCCAACGCGCTGGCGGCCGAGGCCGATGTGGTGCTGGCGATCGGCACCCGGCTGCAGGACTTCACGACCGGTTCTTGGAGCGTGTTCAAGCATCCGGATGTCCGCTTCATCGCGCTGAATGCCGCCCGCTTCGATGCCCACAAGCACCGCGCTCTGGCGGTCGTAGGCGATGCCCAGGCGGGCCTGGCGGAGCTGGGTGCGGCCCTCGCCGGCTGGCAGGCGCCCAGGGCCTGGCTGGAGCGGGCGGCCAAGGAATACGCCGGCTGGACCGCGACCGTGGATCAGCTCTCCGGCCCGACCAATGCCGAGCTGCCGACCTATGCCCATGTCGTGGGAGCGATCAACCGGGCCTGCGATCCGACCGATCTGGCGCTGACCGCTGCCGGCGGCCTGCCGGGCGAGCTGTGCAAGAACTGGAAGGCGAAGTCCGTCGGCACGTTCGATTGCGAGTTCGGCTTCTCCTGCATGGGCTACGAGATCGCCGGCGGCTGGGGCGCCAGGATGGCCAACCCGGAGCGCGACGTGATCGTGTTCTGCGGCGACGGCTCCTATCTGATGATGAACTCCGACATCTATTCGTCCGTCCTGACCGGCCACAAGCTGATCCTGGTGGTCTGCGACAATGGCGGCTTCGCCGTGATCAACCGGCTGCAGAACGGCAAGGGTAGCGCGTCGTTCAACAACCTGATCAAGGACTGCCGGATCGAGCAGGAGGTGACGGTCGATTTCGTGGCCCATGCCAAGAGCATGGGGGCGCTCGGCGAGAAGGTCGGCATCGCCGAGCTGGACGCCGCTTTCGCGCGCGCCAAGGCGGCTGATCGGACCTACGTCATCGCGATCGACACCCATCCGTATGAATGGACCCCGGGCGATGCCTGGTGGGATGTGGCGGTGCCGGAGGTCAGTGCCCGCAAGGAGGTACGACAAGCCCGCGCCGAGCACGACAAGGGCCATCAAGCGCAACGGATTGGGGTTTGACCATGGCGGCAGGACCGGTTCGCTTCGGCATTGCGCCGATTGGCTGGACGAACGACGACCTGCCCGAGCTGGGCGGCGACATCCCGCTCGAGCAGTGCCTGAGCGAGGCGCGCCTGGCCGGCTATAGCGGCGTCGAGAAGGGCGGCAAGTTCCCGATGGAAGCCGCGGCGCTGAAGCCGATCCTGGCCACCCACGGGCTGGACCTGGTCTCGGGCTGGTTCTCCGGCACCTTGCGCAGCATCAAGGTCGAGGACGAGCAAACGCGTATCGCCAAGCAGCTCGAGCTGTTCCTGGCCATGGGCTGCCAGGTCCTGGTCTATGCCGAGACCACCGGCACCGTGCAGGGCCAGATCGACATCCCCGTCGCCGATCGGCCACGCATGCCGGCCGAGGAGTTCAAGCCCTATGGCGAGCGCCTGACCCGCTTTGCCGAGTGGCTGCGCGCCGAGGGCTGCGATCTGACCTTCCACCACCATATGGGCACCGTGGTCGAGACCGAGGCCGAGATCGACCTCCTGATGGCCCATACCGGCGACGCGGTCGGCCTGCTGCTCGACACCGGCCATCTGACCTTCGCCGGCGGCGACGTGCTGGCGACCACCCGGCGGCATGGCCAGCGCATCAACCACGTCCACTGCAAGGACATCCGCAAGGACGTGCTGGCTCGCCTCAAGGCCGAGAACTGGAGCTTCCTCAAGGGCGTGCTCGAAGGTGTGTTCACCGTGCCCGGCGATGGCATGATCGACTACGGCCCGTTCGCCCAATTGCTGGCGGAGATCGGCTATCAGGGCTGGGTCGTGGTCGAGGCGGAGCAGGATCCCAAGAAGGCCAATCCACTCGCCATGGCGCGGATCGGCCACGCCTGCCTGACCAAGGCGTTCACCGACGCCGGCTTCGAGATCCGGCGCTGAGCCAAGCGTGCGGGCAGCGCGCCCTCAGGCGGGCGCCGGCGCGACCAGCCGCATGAAGCGCTGGACGAAGGCATCCAGCGCTGCCCAGTCAGTCAGCTCCCAGTCACCGCCGGTGTCGGTCGGCGCCCCCTTCTGCTTGGCGATCAGCTTGAGCGCCCAGCGCTTGAAGAAGTCGTACTCCGTATAGCGGAAGGCGCCGGCGGCCAGCTCGACCAGCTGCGGCTGCCAGCCGGTCGCCGCCAGGAATCGGTCGACGCAGAGCTGCGCCCCGGCCCGGTCCTCCTCGTCGCCCGCGGCCGACAGGCTGACCGAGACGAAGGCGCTGGGCAGCCGCTGCAATCCCGGCAGCTGCGTCCGGACGAAATGCTCGACCGCCGTCTGGTGCCGGCCGACATGCAGCGAGCCGGCGACCACCACGCCATCGAACTGGGCGAGATCGAGCTCGGCGGGCACTAGGGTCGCGTCATGCAGGCTGACGCTGTCGCCATGCGCCGCCAGCCGGTCGCGCAGGAAGCCCGCGATCCGCCGGGTCTGCCCCTCGGTCGTGCCGTAGACCACCAGATACCGAGCCATCCGCGTCCTCCACTTCCGCTCATAACGCCGGCGATGCTGAGCCAGGGCGGCAAGGCCGACCTTGCGCTGGGTCAAGCCGCCGGCGACCGCTGGTCACCTCGAGGCCGCCATGCCACCATCCGA
>CADEGR010000096.1 GCA_902826935.1 uncultured Alphaproteobacteria bacterium
GGTCGGCGGCGTCGGTGGCGACGAAGCCCAGCCGCGCATACAGCGCGATCGCGGGATTGCCCTCGACCACCATCAGCCAGAGCGGCCGCCGCGTCCGCCGGGCCTGGCGCTGCAGCCGCCGGATGATCCGGCTGCCGATGCCGCGATTGCGGTACTCGGGCAGCAGATGCAGCTGACGCAGCTCGAAGCCATCGGGGGCCGCGACCAGCTGGAAGAACCCGGCCGACGCGCCCTCGACCATGATGATGCGGGTGTCCTTGAGGTGGAAATGCTGGCGGAACTTGGCCAGCCCCTCGGCTTCGTCCCAGGCGTCGAACGCGCCAAGGAGCGGTGCCATGGACGCGGCGTAGAGCCGCTCGGCGAAGGCCGAATCCGGTGCCCGCGCGCGGCGCAGCGAATAGCTCGACAGGGCATCTGACATCAAATCGAACTCGTTTCGACGTCACTTCAATCCAGCGCGTCGCAAGCCTTCGATGAAACGGTTGACGGCATCGACATTCTTGTCGGGCGGCACGTTCTGCCAATATTCGAGCGAGAACTCGGGATGCACCTTCATCAGCTCGGTCGCATGGTGCGCTGCGGCCGTCTGCTCGCCAGTCAGCGCATAGCTGGCGGCCAGCAACCGGTGCGCCTCCGACTTGTCCTGCATCCGATTCAGGGTCCGGATCGTCTCGTCGTAGTTGCCGATATCGAAATGAACCTCGCCGAGATGCCAGAGATACCAGTCGGGAAAGTAAGGATTGAGCCGCATCGCCCGTTCGAGCAGCTGGATCGCGCGCTCTGGCTCGCCGGCGCAGGAGACCGCGTTGGCCATCTCGGCCATGACGTCGGCATCATTGGGATTGAGATCGATCGCGCGCTCGTAGGCTGCCAGCGATTCATCGTGCTGGCGCTTGTAGAGATGGGCAAAGCCCAGCTCCGAGAAGCCGCGGGCATCGAGCGCATCGACACCGATCGCCTCGCGGGCGAGCGTGAAGGCGCGTTCCAGGCAGGCCTCGGGCTCGTCGGTCCAATGGTAGCGCCAAGCGATGTTGAAGGTCCGGGACATGCCGGCATAGGACGCGCCATAGCCCGGATCCAGGGCGGCCGCCTGCTCGAACAGGCGCCTGGCATGCAGGTTCAGCTCGCGGCTGTAGCGCTGGCTCAAGGCGCGGCCGCGCAGGACCATGCCGTAGGAGCGCAGATCGGGCGGCTCGGCCAGGATGCGCTGCTGCTCGGCGAGGTTTACCTGGATTGCCAGGCGCGAGGCCACCATCCGGGTCACGTCGTCGAGGAAGAGGAAGATCTCCGAGAGATGGCCGTCATAGCGGTCCGACCAGAGCACCCGCTGCGAGCCGACATCGGCCAGCTCGACCCGCAGCCGGATCTGGTGATCGGTCCGCTGCAGGCTGCCGCTGGCGACGTAGCGCACGCCCAGCTGGCTGCCGATCTGCTCGAGCGGCGCCTCGGTTTGCCGGAACCGGCGCACCGAATGCTGAGCGATCACCAGCAGCTCGCGGAAGCGCGAGAGATTGGCGATGATGTCGCCGGTGACGCCATCGCACAGATGATGGTCACGCGGGTCGCCGGTGGCGTTGACCAGCGGCAGGAAGGCGATCGATGCCTGTTCGAGCTTGGCGAACTGTTCCGCCGGCAGCAGCATCTGCAGCGGCAGGGCGCGCGGCGGACCGTTGATCTCGAGCGCGAACAGCTCGACCGGCTCGTCGATGTTCTTGAGCAGGCGCTTGCCGAGCGGCCGGACCTGGACGCTCAGGCCCTCATCGACCGCCCGCCGGACGGCAGCGGAGATGCAGATGCCGCCGGGCTTGGCGATCTGCTGGATCCGGGCGGCGACATTGACGCAATGGCCCTGGACGTCGCCATCGCTGATCAGGACCTCGCCGCTGTTGATGCCGATCCGGAAGCTGATCGGCTCGCCGTCGATGGTCCAGACCGCCTCGTTGCGGAACTCGCGCTGCAGCTCGATCGCGAAGCGCAGGGCCTGGGTGGCATGCTCGAACAGGGCCAGCACCCCGTCGCCGGCGATCTGCACGACCCGGCCGCCATAGTCGCCGATCAGCGAGCGGATCAGGCTGATCGAGCGGTTGACCCGCTCGAAGGTCGCGAGCTCGTTGCGGCTCATCAGCCGGGTGTAGCCGTGGATATCGGCAAACAGCACGGTGGCGGCCTCACGGACCGGCACAAATGTCTGGCTGTCGAGCGTCATGGCTTGGCTGTGAACCGGACTAAGGGCTGCCAGTCGATCGGGCCGGACCGCCGGCCCAACGGCGTCACGGCTGCCACGGGGTGTCGCCAAACACGAACTGCAGCCGTTATCATGCTAGATCCGGGATAAGGGTTGAAGCCTTTTGCGCCGGGCCTGCTGATGATGGCGGCCCGGCGCTGTCGAAGTTGAGGGTCAGCGACATGCACATCACGGGCCTGCGCGCCGAGCTGCTGCGGCTGCCGTTGCCGCGGCCGATGCTGTCCGGTTCCTCTGGCGGCGCCGGCGGCCAGCCGGTCACCCACATCAACCTGCCGGTCGTGTTCCTGGAGACCGACGCTGGGCTGGAGGGCCTGGGCTACGCCTGGAACCTGCTGGGCGGCGGCCGGGCGACCCGCTCGGTCCTGGCCGACGACATGGCGCCGCTCCTGATCGGCGAGGATCCGCTCGACCATGAGCGGCTGTGGCGCCGGCTCTACCGCCGCCTCCAGTCGGTCGGCCGCCACGGCCTGGTGATCCAGGCCCAGGCGGCGGTCGATCTCGCCTTATGGGATCTCAAGGGGAAGGCCGCCGGCCTGCCGGTCCACAAGCTGCTGGGCGGCATGCGGCCGGCAGCACCGGTCTATGGCTCGGATGGCGGCTGGCTCTACATGTCGGTGGCGGAGATGGTGGCGCAGTTCGAGACCTACCTCGAAGCCGGCATGATGGGCGTCAAGATGAAGGTCGGCCATCCCGACCCGCAGACCGACATTGCTCGGGTCAAGGGCGTGCGCGCCGCTTTGGGCGACCGGATCTGGCTGGCGGTCGATGCCAACCAGCAATGGGACTTCGCGCAGGCGCTGACCGCCGGCCGCGCGTTCGAGCAGCTGGGCGTCGCCTGGCTGGAGGAGCCGCTCCTGTGCGAGGACATCGCCGGCCACGCCAGGCTGGCGGCCGCCCTCGACATCCCGATCGCCATGGGCGAGACGCTGGGCTCGCGCCATGAGTTCGCCGCCTATCTGCGGGCCGATGCCGCCGATATCCTGCAGCCGGACATCGTCCGCGTCGGCGGGCTGACCGAGATGGTCAAGGTCGCCACGCTGGGGGAGGTGGCCGGCCGCTCGATCGCGCCGCATCACATGATGGAAAGCTCGATCCAGGTCGCTTGCGGCGTGCTGGTCGACGCGCCGATCGAATATATGCCTTGGGTCGCGGCGGCGTTCGCCGAGCCGGCGCGGATCGAGGCGGGCCTGATGTATCCGCCGCCGGGACCGGGCCTGGGGCTGACCATCCCGGCCGAGATCGTGCGGCGCTACCGCGTCGACTGAGACTGTCTCGCCCGACGCGCCACCGGAACAAACGCCGGGGCCGATGGTTATAGGGACGACGGCGGACGCGACACTTCCGGGGCGGCAGCCGCCACGACCCGAGCGGATCAAGCACCCTTTCCTGGCAAGTGGCGGGCTGATGGACCACCAGCGATGAGCGCGTGCGGGCAGCGACGGCACTGGCCAAAGCGCGGCCTCGTTCTGGCGTGGCCGCCGCCGCCGAGCGGAGGCTGGGCATGAGCGGCGCGGTCGATCTCAGCAATTGCGATCGCGAGCCGATCCATCTGCTGGGCGGCATCCAGCCGTTCGGCTGCCTGCTGGCGCTCTCATCGGACTGGCAGGTCCGCCATGCCTCGGCCAATCTTGCGGATTATCTGGGCGTGCCGGCGGCGGAGGCGCTGGGGGCGCCCGCCCGCTCGCTCCTCTGCCCGGATGCGATCCGCGGCATCGGCGGCCGGCTCGAGCGGCTGACCTATGATGACGCGCAGGAGCGGCTGTTCGGGCTGCCGCTCAAGGATGGCGGGGCGCCGTTCGATATCCTGCTGCATCGGGTGCCGGGCAGCAGCCTGGTGATCGAGGCCGAGCCGACCAACCATGGCGCCAGCCTGGATGTCGCCGCCCAGGTGCGCGCCATGCTAGCCGACGTGCAGCAGGCCGAAGCGCCGGCCGAGTTCTTCGAGCGCGCCACCCGCAGCATGCGGGCTCTGACCGGGTTCGACCGGGTCATGCTCTACCGCTTCGATAGCACGGGTGCCGGCGAGGTCGTGGCCGAGGCGGCGCAGAACGGTCTCGAGCCGTTTCTCGGCCTGCATTACCCGGCCTCCGACATTCCGCAGCAGGCCCGCCTCCTCTACCGGCGCAACTGGCTCAGGATCATCGGCGACGTCAACCGCCCGGCCTGCCCGATCCTCGCCGCCCGCGCGGTCGGCGGCCAGGTGCTCGATCTGTCGATGAGCATGCTGCGCTCGGTCTCGCCGATCCATATCGAGTATCTGCAGAACATGGGCGTGGCCGCCTCGCTCTCGGCCTCGATCTTGATCAGCGGCAAGCTCTGGGGCCTGTTCGCCTGCCATCACATGACGCCGCGCCATCTCAGCGCCGAGCGCCGCACCGCGGCCGAGCTGTTCGCCCAGATGTTCTCCTTGCTGCTGGAGAACCGGGAGCGCAGCGCCGAGATGGCGCTGGAGTCGCGCGCCCGCGCGGTCCACGCCAAGCTGGTGCGCGCGCTGGTCGGCGTGACCCCGACGCTGGCCCATGTCAGCCGCTTCCAGGACGACATCCGCTCGACTGTCGCCTGCGACGGCATGGCGATCGCGGTCGATGGCGAGCAGGTCCTGACCGGCTGCACACCAGCCCCGGCGGAGGTGGCGGCTTTGGTGCGCGCCATGATCGCGCGCGCCGACGGCAGCATCTTCGCGACCGACGAGCTGGGCGCCCTGCATCCGCCGGCCAAGGACTATGCGGCGCGCACCGCCGGCTTGCTGGTGATCCCGTTCTCGCGCGAGCCCCGCGACTATCTGATGTTCTTCCGTGCCGAGCAGGCGCGCGCGGTCACCTGGGCGGGCAACCCGAACAAGCCGGCCACCTATGGCCCGAGCGGCAGCCGGCTGACCCCGCGCAAGAGCTTCGAGGCCTGGCGCGAGACCGTGAGCGGCCGCTCGATCGCCTGGTCCGAGCTGGACTTCCGGGTCGCCGAGAATTTGCGCGCGATGCTGCTGGAGATCGTGCTGCGCCAGCAGGATGCGGTCGAGGCGGAGCGCCGGCAGGCGCAGCAGCGCCAGGAGCTCCTGATCGCGGAGCTCAACCACCGGGTCCGCAACATCCTGAGCCTGATCCGCGGCCTGATCCAGCAAAGCCGGGGCAGTGCCGGCAGCGTCGCGGAGTTCGGCGCGATCGTCGGCGGCCGGATCGAAGCGCTGGCGCGGGCGCATGACCAGATCACGGTCGATCGCTGGGAGGCCGCCCCGCTCGCCGCGCTGATCGCGGCCGAGGCGCAGGCCTACTTGAGCAACAAGGCCGAGCGGGTCCGGCTCGAGGGACCGCCCGTGCTGCTCGAGCCGCGCGCGTTCTCGACCATGGCCCTGGTGATCCACGAGCTGATGACCAACTCCGCCAAATACGGGGCGCTGTGCGACAAGGCGGGCAGCGTGCGGGTGACCTGGCAGCTCGACGCTGACGGCCAGCTGCGCCTGCGCTGGACCGAGCAGGGCGGCCCGCCGGTCCAGGCGCCGACCCGGCGCGGCTTCGGCACGACCATCATCGAGCGCTCGATCCCCTACGATCTGCACGGCGAGGTTCGTGTCGATTACGCCCTGAGCGGCCTTGCCGCCGAACTTGTGATCCCGGCCAGCTATGTGCGCCTCGGGGCCGGGCAACCGGCCACGGCGCTGGCGCCGGCCGAGGTCGACGGCGCGCTGCAGCCGCGCGGCTCGGCGGCGCAGCGGGTGCTGCTGGTCGAGGACACCATGATCATCGCGCTCGAGACCGAGGACATCCTGCGCAGCAGCGGGGTCGAGCGGGTCGACCTCGCGACCAACGTCGCCCAGGCGCTCGGCCTGATCGAGGCGGCCCGGCCCGACTTTGCCGTGCTCGACGTCAATCTCGGCGACCAGACCAGCTTCCCGATCGCCGATCAGCTGCTGGCGCTCAAGGTGCCGTTCGTGTTCGCCACCGGCTATGGCGAGGACATCGCCTTTCCGGCCGCCTATAGCGGCGTGCCGGTGGTGCAAAAGCCGTACAGCGCGGCCGCGCTCACCCAGCATCTGCCCTGATCGCGGGCTGGCCGGGCGAGCGGGCGCGCTGGGTCGTCTCAGTCGGCCGCAAAGCAGTACAAGAGCCCGTCGCCGCCAGTGCCCTGCAAGGCCGTCTGGCCGCAGCCGCGCGAGGGGTGCGACGAATTCCAGGACTTGGACGGCGCGTCGTCGCGCAGGCCGATCCGGTCGTGATGGCCGACGATCGCGCTGCCGTCGCCGTTCAGGGTCCAGTCGCCGCAGGTCTCCGGCGCCGCGGTGCCGTCGGGCTTCGAGCCGGTCAGGATGTCATGTCGGTTCGGCTGGTCGCCGCGGCCGTTGACCACCTCGCCCGTCTCGGTCAACGCGGTCTCCTTGCTGATCTGGTTGGCATCGCCGTGCAGGCTGGCGATGTCATCGGCAATCGTGACGCCCTTGGCATTCTGCCAAGGACCCGCGCCGATTCGATCACGCGCGTTCTCGGTCGTGCTGCTCAGATAGGCGCGCCAAGTCTTGCCCGTGCTGCCGGCCGCTTGCGCGAGGCTCTGGCAGTGGGCGTCGGCGCCGGCCAAGCCGCCCAAATTGGCACCGTCGCCGGGGCCTTTGCTGGTGACAAAGAAGCTCATGTCCTGGGTCTGGTCCTGCGCCGGCGCGGCACAGGCGCCGAGCAGCAGTGCCGCGAGCGCGCCGCTGGTCATGCCGAGCTTGCTCATCAGATCGATCTCCCTGGGCTTATTTTGCGAGCATCGCCGCCGATGCTGCCGACCAGGCCCGCGAAAGGCAAGCCGCCCGGCTCGGCTAAGGCAATGGCCGCGTTCACGTTTTCGCCAGCGCTCGCCAATCGCCCGCCGCCCATGCTATGCCCGGATGACGCGCGCCGCTGCCAGCGCGACCTCAGGGGCTCGAGGATGCCATGGGCAAGCTGCCCGCCTTCGCGACGCGCTTGAACGGTTTCGCCACCCGGCCGGAGCTGTTCTGGACCGAGCCGAACTATCGCCCGGGCCTGCCCGATCTGCTCCGGCGGGCGGCCTCGGTGCCGGGGCTAGGTGCGGTCGATCTGAACTATCCGGATCATCTAGCCGGTCCCAGCGCAGCGGAGCTGAAGCACCTGCTGGACGAGCTGGGCCTCAGGCTGAATGGCTTCGCCATGCGCTACTACAGCGAGTCCGCCTTCAAGGCCGGCGCCTTCAGCAACCCGGATCCGGCCGTCCGCCGCAGGGCGATCGAGCTGACCAAGCGGGGCATCGACGCGCTGCGCGCGGCCGGCGGGGACCTGATGACCATCTGGCTCGGCCAGGACGGCTTCGACCATCCGTTCCAGGCCGACCATGCGGCACTCTGGGACTTGGTGGTGGCCGGCCTTGGCGAGGTCGCGGCGCATGATCCCGGCTGCCAGATCAGCATCGAATACAAGCCGGACGAGCCACGCGCCTGCGCCGTCCTGCCCAACGCGGCGACCACCCTGCTGGCGATCGCCGCGACCGGCGCCAGCAATCTGGGCGTGACCCTGGACTTCGCCCATGCGCTCTATGCCGGCGAGAGCCCGGCCATGGCGGCCGCTCTGATCATGCGCCAGAGCCGGCTGATGGGCGTCCACCTCAATGACGGCTACGGCCAGCGCGACGACGGGCTGATGGTTGGCGCCGTGCATCCGGTCCAGACCCTGGAGCTGCTGCGCACGATCCGGCGGGGTGGCTATGACGGCTGCCTGTATTTCGACACCTTCCCGGACGTGGCGGGGCTCGACCCGGTCGCCGAATGCGCCGCCAACATCGGCACCGTTGGTGCCCTGTACCGGATCCTCGATCGGCTGGACGCGAGCAACGAGCTGGCCGAGCTGCTGCTGCGCCAGGACGCGGTGGCAGCGCAGCGGATCGTGCAGCGCGCCATGTACGGCGACGCCTAGGCGCGGCTGCGGCCAGGGAGCGAGGGATGCAGCCCAGGATCGCGGTGCTCGGCAGCCTGCATCTGGACCTGATGGTCCAAGCCCCCGATCGCCCGGCCAAGGGCGAGACCATGGTCGGCAGCGCCTGGTGGCAGCAGCCGGGCGGCAAGGGCGGCAACCAGGCGGTCGCGGCGGCAGAAGCGGGGGCCGAGGTCAGCTTCATCGGCCGGGTCGGGCGAGACGCCTTCGGCGGCCTGCTGCGCGGCTACCTTGCCGGCCACGGCGTCGAGATCAGCCAGGTCGCGACCGATCCGACCGCGGCCTCCGGCATGAGCGTCGCGATCGTCGATGCCAGCGGCGACTACGGCGCGGTGATCGTGTCCGGCTGCAACCAGCAGATCGAGCCCGGCCAGATCGAGCGGGCGCGTGCGGCGATCGCCAGGAGCCGGGTCCTGGTGCTCCAGCATGAGGTCAACGACTCGGCCAATCTGGCGGCGGCCCAGCTGGCGCATGCCGCCGGCGTGCGGGTCCTGCTCAATGCCGCGCCGGCCAAGCCGCTGGCGCCGGGCTTGGTTGGCCTGATCGACCTCCTGGTGGTCAACGCGATCGAGGCCGAGATGCTGGGGGCGCCGCCGGTCGATGATCTGCCGAGCGCCTTGATCGCGGCGCGCCAGCTGAGGCCGCTGGCCCTGGCGGTGGTGGTCACCGCCGGGCCGGCCGGCGCTGCCGCGGCCCTGGCCGATGGCCAGACCCTGACAGTCCCTGGCCTGGCTGTGCCGGTGGTCTCGACCCATGGGGCCGGCGACGTGTTCGTGGGCGTGCTCGCGGCCGGCCTGGCCGCGGACCTGGATCTCGCCGCGGCGCTCGAGCAGGCAAACGCGGCGGCTGCGCGCCACGTGGCCACGCCACGCCAGCCATAAGCGCGAGCACCAGGGTGCGGCGGAGCGCCGTCACCGCCAGCCATTCCGCGCATGATTCCAGGGGTTTGTTGACAGGCCATGGAGCGGCCGCATACTAGCGCAACGGACCCGCCGCAGAGCGCACAAGCGCGCCTGGCAAAGGCGCCGCCGCGGCCGCTAGGACTGGGCCGTCCACAGGGAGAACTGGCAGTGAAGCTGGAACATTATGGCTTGATCAAGGCGCAGGCGAGCCGGCGCCAGGTGCTCAAAGGGGCGGCCAGCGTCGGCGCCATGGGCGCGCTTGGCGCGCTCGGTGCCTGGCCGGGGACGGCGCTGGCGCAAGGCGAGCTGCGCACCCAGCTGCTGCAGATCCCGGGCGTGGGCGCCGGCTCGCCGACCGATGCCGACTGGCAGAAGGTCGGCGAGCTCTGCCTGGAGGCGACCAAGGCCAATGTCACGGAAGGCGAGTTCGCCGGGGTCGAGCTGACCTTCATGGGGCTCAACAACCAGAACTTGCACAACCTCTTGTTCCGCGGCTTCCTGAAATCCTGGGAAGCCTATACCGGCGCCAAGATCACCTGGATCGACCTCGCCCAGGCCGACTACAACCCAAGGCTGCAGCAGGCGATCGCGACCGGCACGGTCGATTTCGACCTGCTCGAGATGGGCGCGCCGTTCGAGGGCGATGTCTGCGGCAAGGGCTTGGCCTCGGAGATGCCGGATTGGGTCAAGGCCCAGATCGACATGGACGACTATGTCGATTACCTCAAGGCGCCGGTCGGCACCTGGGAGGGCAAGACCTACCGGATCTCGATCGACGGCGACTGCCACAATTTCAACTACCGCACCGACGTGTTCTCCGACCCCGACCTGGCGGCGGCCTGGAAGTCCGAGGGCGGGCAGGGCGAGTGGGGCGTGCCCAAGACCTGGCAGCAGGTCCAGGCTGCGACCAAGTTCCTGAAAGGCAAGCAGGTCGCCGGCCAGGATGCCTATGGCTATCTGGATGCGCCCAAGGCCTGGGGCGGCTTCGGCTTCTACTTCCTCGGCAGCCGCGCCACCGCCTATGCCAAGCACCCCGACGACAAGGCCTGGCTGTTCGACGTCGACACCATGAAGCCGCGGATCAACAATCCGGCCTGGGTCCGGGCGATCCAGGACGTGCTGGACGCGCTGCCGGCCGAGCCGCCCGATCAGCTCAACGCCGATCCCGGCACCACCGCCTTCCAGCAGTTCCTGGCCGGCACCGGCTCGATGGTGTCCTGGTGGGGCGACGTCGGCTCGAGCGCCAAGACCAGCGACGGCTCGGTGATCGGCGACACCGTCGGCTTCGACATCCTGCCCGGCTCCGACGACGTCTACAACGCCAAGACCGGCGCCTGGGACAAGCTCCCGAGCGGTCCGAACTACGCTCCGAACATGGCCTATATCGGCTGGGGCGTGTACGTCATGGCGCGGGTCGACGGCGACGCGAAGAAGCACAAGGCGGCCTGGAGCGCGGCCGCGCATCTGGGCGGCAAGGACATCTCGCTCTGGGCGTCCGCCTACCCCTCCGGCTTCCAGCCCTACCGCAAGAGCCACTTCAACGTGGCCGAGTGGGTCGCGGCCGGCTATGACGAGGCCTTCATCACCTCGTATCTGAACTCCCAGAGCAACTCCTACAACCACCCGAACGCCGCGATCGAGCCGCGGATTCCGGGCATCTTCCAGTATTACAGCGTGGCCGAGGACGAGCTGGCCAAGATCTTCGCCGGCCAGTACGACGCCCAGAAGGGTGCCGACAACATCGCGGCTGCCTGGGAGAAGATCACCGACCAGATCGGCCGGGAGCAGCAGCTGGCCTTGTACCGCGCCTCGCTCGGCGTCTAGGCCGGCCTGGCGAATGCAGCCTTGCAGCAAGGGCCGGCGGTCGGATGCCGCCGGCCGATTGCGGCGTGACCGGCACCGGCGATGGCGAGCACACCGCTAGCCGCCGGCCGGCACTACAAGCACGGCGCGGAGGATCTGCCGGCCGGGCGTCGGGCGGCTGGCCGGCTGCTGATCCTGCTGGCCACCCTCGGCCTGGCGGCGGTGTTCGTGGTCCAGCTTTTGGATCGGCTGGGCGTTCTACCGCTCGGCCTGCCCAACTGGCGGCCGCTCCTCTACGCCTATGTGCTCTGGGCGGTGGCCTTGTGCGTCGGCCAGGTGATCTTGCGGGGCGAGCAGGGCCGCCGCGCGCTGTTCGTGCTGCCGGCGCTTTTGTTCACCATCTCGATGGTGATCTTCCCGACCGCGTTCGGGCTCTATATCGCCTTCACCGACTGGAATCTGAGCTCGTTCGCTGGCCGCCAGTTCAATGGCCTGGCCAACCTCAAGGCCCTGCTCCAGGACGCCTATTTCTGGAATGCCCTGCGCAACACCGTCTACTACGTCCTGGCGGTGCTGGTCGAATATGCGCTGGCCTTCGGCCTGGCGCTGCTGCTCAACGCCGAGATCCGCGCCCGCCGCTTCTTCCGCATCGTGTTCCTGCTGCCGTTCATGCTGAGCCCGGTCGCGGTCAGCTGGATGGTCGGCAAGTCGATCATGGAGTACCGCTTCGGCCCGGCCGCGACGCTCGCCCGCCATCTCGGCTGGGATCGCCCGGCGTTCTTTGCCGATCCGGTGATCGCCCGGCTCAGCATCATGGCGATGGATGCCTGGGTCACCATCCCGTTCGTGCTGATCCTGCTGCTCGCCGGCCTGCAGGCGATGCCCAAGGAGATCACCGAGGCGGCCAAGGTCGATGGCGCCAATGGCTGGCAGACCTTCTGGCGGATCACCTTCCCGCTGATGCTGCCGGTCAGCCTGACCGCGATCGTGCTCAAGATCATCTTCAAGCTGAAGCTCGCCGACATCGTGATCAACGTGACGGCGGGCGGGCCGGGTGGTGCGACCGACACCGTGACCAGCTTCATCTACCGTGAATATCGGGACCGCTCGAATGTCGGCTATGGCACGATGCTGGCGATGTTCTATCTGGTCTTGATCATCATCTTCGTGATCCTGCTGCTCAAGTTCGCGCAGCGGCGCATGCGCCAGGGGCTGGGCTGAGATGGCCAAGGCCGCGAGCCTCGCCGCCCGGCCGGCGGCCGCCACCGGGCAGCCCGAAGAGAGCTTCCTGGCCGGCCTCGGCCAGCGCTCGCTGATGCTCCTGGTCTACGCCATCTTGCTGCTCTGGGCGTTCATCTGCCTGTTCCCGATCTACTGGACGGTCACGACCTCGCTGAAATCGGCGGTCGACGTGACCCAGGGCCATCTGGTGCCCTGGCTCGACTTCATGCCGAACTGGAAGGGCTGGAAGTCGCTCGGCCTGTCGCCGGACACGATCTTCGAGACCTCGACCGTGCGGGACGAGTTCCTGAAGCGCTTCGCCAATAGCGTCGTGACCTCGGTTGGCGCGTCCCTGATCGCGGTCGTGCTGGGCTCGCTCGCGGCCTACGGCCTCAGCCGCTTCGAGTACAAGTTCGGACCGTGGCGCAACGAGGACATCTCGTTCTTCTTCCTCTCCCAGCTGATCCTGCCGCCGGTCGTGCTCGCGATGCCGTTCTTGGTGCTCTATAAGGAGCTGGCCCTGCTCGACAGCACGATCGGCCTGATCCTGCTGTACACGCTGACCGTCCTGCCGATCGTCATCTGGATCATGCGCGACCAGTTCAGCTCGATCCCGATCGAGCTGGAGGAGGCGGCCATGGTCGACGGCATGGGCGTCTGGGGGGCGTTCTGGCGGATCGTCCTGCCGATCTCGCTGCCGGGCATGGTCGCCGCCTTCATCCTCTCGCTGGTGCTCTGCTGGAACGAGTATTTCTTCGCCGCCCTGCTGACCAGCACGGAGGCCAAGACCCTGCCGGTCATGGTCGCCTCGCAGACCGGCTCGCAAGGCATCAATTGGTGGTCGATGGCCGCCCTCTCGACCGCCGCGATCGCGCCTTTGGTGGTCATCGGCATCGCGCTCGAGCGCTACATCATCAAGGGCCTGACTGCGGGTTCGGTGAAGTAGCGCCGTCTGCCAGGCCGGTCATCAGCCAGGCCTTGAGCGCGGGCGCGATCTCGGGGCAATAGGTCGCCCGGCCCTGGGCCAGAGCGGTGGCCGGCGGCGCCTCCGCGCGGCCGATCAGCAGCGCTTGCGGGCTATAGAACCAGTCGCTCCAGAGGCTGTGGTCCTGGGCGATCCATGCGGTCGCATTGGCGCAGGCGAACAGATCCGGCCGCTGCAGATAGCCGGCGGCGACCAAGTCGAACGGCGCGAAGCCGGGCTGGCCGGCCTCCTCTTGCCAAAAGCGCAGCCAACCCTGGACGCTGTCCGCGAGCCAACGCCGGCCGGGCCCGGCGGCGCCGAGCCGGGCCAGGTCTTCGGCATCGAGCTCGAGCCCACGGCCGGCGTCATAGGGGATCAGCGTGATCGGCAGCTGCATAGCCAGCAGCCGCGCCGTGGCACCTGGATCCTTGGCAAAATTGAGGTCGCGGAAGACCGGTCCATGGCCGAACAGCATGCCATGGCCGGAGCCCTCGGCCGGGTGGAGGATATGGCCTGGCCGCCGGCCCATTACGGCGACCAGGCGCACGAGGTTGGCCCGCAGCTCCGGCCGGCCGTGCAGCGCCGCCGCGAGGTTGGTGGCCGGACCCAGCGCCAGCACGGTCAGCGGACCGGCCGCCAGCGCCTGGCGCAGGGCCGTGACGGCGGGCGCGGCTGGCCGAAGGCCAGATCGAGCGGCGGCGCCGGCAGCCGGCCCGTGCGCCAGGTCGCGACCGGCAGCGACAAAGCGAGCAGCCCGGCCAGGCCAACGAGGGCGAGGCCGAGCCAGGCCACGCCGCAGTCAGCGGCTCAGCCGGGCGATCGCGTTGCCGCGCCGGCGGACTGGCGCTGGGGCAACCAGCGCATGGCATGCTGGGTCTGGGGCATCCTAGGACAACGGCGCTCGGACGTGCTCGATCCCAGCGCGATTGCGCGGCTCGACGTCTGCGGTACAACCAGCGCAAAGCCACAGGAGGCGGACCCCATCTGGCAAGCTGAGGCACGCGCCCTCGGGCCGAGCACCGACGCCTCGCGCCGAAAGTTCCTGCAGCATGCTTCGGCCGCCGGCGCCCTGCTGGCCGCGGGCTCGCTCGGTGCCTGCCAAGGCGTCAGTGCCGACCGGCGCCACCTCCAGCCATCGGCGCGCCCGGCCGCCGGACCGTGATCGGGGTGCTGCCGTGCTCAGCATGGATCCAAAGGTCGGCGACTTTGCCCAAGCCGATGTGCTGCTCGAGGGCCGCGACATCGTCGCCGTGCAGCCCGCGATCCGGGCTGTCGATGCCGCCGTGATCGAGGCCGCCGGCCGGATCGTGATGCCCCGGCTTCATCGACACCCACCATCACCAGTTCGAGACCGCGCTGCGCAGCTTCCTGGCCGACGGCCTGCTGTTCAACGACGACCGGCCGCATGGCCAGGTCAACTATTTCGACTACATCCTGGCAAGCTCGCGCCGGTCTATCGGCCGGAGGATGTCCATATCAGCGAGCTGATCGGCTCGCTCGCCCGGCTCGATGCCGGTGCCACGACCGTGCTCGACGTCTCCCAGATCCATCATTCGCCGGAGCACAGCGACGCCGCCGCGGCGTGTTCGGCAGCTTCGGCATGGCCAAGATCTTCGACCAGCTGGCCAAGGCCAAGCAGTTCAGGCCGGACAACCTGTTCATCCACATGACCGGCATGAGCGACTTCGGCTGGCAGACAACCGGGGATGCCTGGGCCGCGGTGTCGCTGGCCGTGCCGATCGAGATGACGATGCGGCACGGCATGCCGCCGCTCCTGAAGTGTCAGGCGATGGGCATCAGCCCGGCGCTCAGCACCGACGTCGAATGCACCATGACCGCCGATTTCTTCACCCAGATGCGCTCGGCCATGACGCTGCAGCGCGCCCTGGTCAACCAGGCGGCGTTCGACGGCGCCACGGCGCCGCCGCCGCTCCTGACCGCGCGCGACGTGCTGCGCTTTGCCACGCTGGTAGGTGCCAAGGCGCTCAGGCTCGAGCGCAAGGTCGGCACGCTGACGCCCGGCAAGGAGGCCGATCTGCTGCTGCTCGATGCGGAGGCGATCAACGTCGCCCCGCTGAACCACGTGCCGGGCGCGGTGGTGACGCTGATGGAGCGGAGCAATGTCGAGACCGTGCTGGTCGCCGGCCAGGTGCGCAAATGGCAAGGGCAGCTGCTCGCGGTCGACCTGCCCAAGCTGCGCGCCGAGCTGGCCGCCTCGCGCGACTATCTGTTCAAGGCGGCCGGCATCCAGCGCGATCTGTTCCGCAGCTGACCAGCCGGCTGGCGCGCGGCCGCGGCCAGGCTCACAGCAGGCCAGCGTCGATCACGAAGCACTGCTTGGTGATCATCCGGCTATCGTCGGCGGCGAGGAACAAGGCGAGCCTGGCGACCTCGTCCGCGAGCAGCCGCTCATGCAGGCATTGCCGGGCCAGGATGTCGGCGAGCCTGGCTTCGTCGAGCCAAAGGGCCAGCTGGCGCTCGGTGAGCACCGCACCAGGCGCGATCGCATTCACCCGGATGCCATCGCCGCCATATTCGCGCGCCAGGCTGCGGGTCATGCCGACCACCGCCGCCTTGGCGCTGGTATAGGCGATCAGGTCGGGTAACCCCATTTGCCAGGCGATCGAGCTGAAATTGACGATGGCGCCGCCGCCTGCCGCCCGCATGCCGGAGCGCACCGCCTGGGCGGCGAAGAACTGGTGCTTCAGATTGACCGCCATCGCCCGGTCCCAGTCGGCCGAGGTCACGCTGTCGACGGCGTGGCGCTGGTCGTTGGCGGCATTGTTGACCAGGACGGTGAGCGGCCCGACGGCAGCTTCGGCGTCGCGGATCGCAGCCTGCAGGCGGTCGATCTCGGTCAGGTCGCAGGCCGCGAACCAGGGCGGATGGCGGGCAGCCGCGAGCCCTGCCGCCAGGGCCTCACCCGCCGCCGCTTGCAGGTCGAGGAAGGCGACCCGGGCACCCTGGCGCACGAAGGCTTCGACCATGGCCGCCCCGATGCCGCTGGCGCCGCCGGTGATCAGGACGCCGCGATCGACCAGCGACGGGTAGCTGGCTTCTCCGGCTGGCGCGGCCAGGCCTGCCGCCGCGCTCAACGGTGGCGCCGGTCGCAACGGCGACCGATCAGCCCGCTCATGCCGGCAGCGCCGCCTTGGCATCGGCCAGGGCGCCGGCCGTGCCTTTGACCAGGAGGTCCAGATCCGAGGTCACCAGCAGCAGCCGGATGCCCGCCTCGACCAGCGCCGCCTGGCGGACGACCGGCGTGGTGATGCCGAGGCAGACCGGCAAGCCCTTGGCCTTGCTGGCGGCGAACACCCGATCAAGGGCACTCTTGACCACCGGATGGTCATGCTGGCGCAGTAGCTTGGCCGTGCCAGAGAGATCGTTCGGCCCGACGCAGATTGCATCGATCCCCGGCACCGCCAGGAAGTCGTCGAGCAGCTCGACGGTGCTGACGTCCTCGATCTGCGGCATGATGAACACCGCCTCGTCGATCTTGGCCATGTAGTCCTCGATCCGGCGGAAATACTGCGAGGCCCGCCAGGGGCCGAAGCCGCGCTGGCCATGGGGCGGGTAGCGGCAGGCCTGCACCAGCGCCTCGCATTCGGCCACGGTCCGGACCATCGGCGCCAGGATGCCCTCGGCGCCCAGGTCCAGCACCTGCTTGATCCGGACCTGATCGTTCCAGGGCACCCGCACGATCGGCACGGTCGGCGTGCCGTTCAGGGCCATCAGCGCGGTCTGCAAGCTGCGCAGATCCCAAGGCGCATGCTCGCCGTCGATCAGCAGATAGTCGAAGCCGGCCTGGCCGAAGATCTCGGCGACCGAGGGATCCGGGACGGTCAGCCAGGCGCCCATGGCCACGCCGCCAGCCTTGAGCTTCCGCTTGAACGCCAAGGCGCGCTCGAGCGGCGCCGGACCTGCCGTGGGCGGTGCCGGTAGATCCGTAAGCTCGGCCATCACTGCTCTCCCCTGCTGCGCGCCTCGTGGCTGGTGGACGCGCTGATTGCTGCCAGCGGCATATTGCGGGCGCCGGCAAGGCCGCGCAACTGCCGATGCCCGCCATCTGGAGACGCTGCCTGGCCGCAC
>CADEGR010000097.1 GCA_902826935.1 uncultured Alphaproteobacteria bacterium
GTCCTCCAGTCCAAAGGATAGCGCAGTTGCCAATGAATTGAGCCATAAATTTGATGCTATGTACGCCGCGGAAATGGAATGCTTTTCATTGAAAAAGGCATAGGCTAGGCTTTCTGAGCGGAGAGCAAGAGACATGCTCAAAGTGTTTGAGGTTGGAGCATTGTCTCGGTAATCCATAACTGCTTGGCGTATGCGAGCCATAAGTTCTTCGTTGCTCGACGGTCTCTCATAACGGTAGATCCAGCTAGCAAGAAATTCTGGCTTCTCGAACTCAAGTTCAACGGCCTTCGCTAGTAGGATGACCGCCTCATCGAGACTCTCTTTTCGCTCGATCCATTGGTAGGCCACACTGCCAATAAGCAATGGATCATTGGATGCATGTTTCAAGGCGTGGCGATAATATTCTTCGGCGTCGCGCCATTCATAGATAGTTTTGGCGATCATTACGCATGGTCGGGCTTCGCCGTCTTTGCAGCGTCTTTCGAATTTGTCACGCGCTTCAATTTCCTGTTTTTTCATTTTAATGATCTTGCCTATTTTTCCTGAGGTAGCGCCTTTACTTCCTTTGACTGGAGCATCTAAGGCATTCCCCCAAATGACGCTATTGGTGATGATTCCTGGCTGCATGTCTATATTCTGCGCTAGCGCTTGATTGCTAGTCATCCCCTCCAAGACGAACAAACCTAAAATAGAAACAACGCTAAGTTTATTGTGTAGCATTTCCCTATTCCTTTATCTCGATCTGCGATGCCAACGCGCGGCCAAGCCGGTTTCATCCGCTGATGAGCAGCCATATCGTCGATTTTCGCTGAATGCTCTGTGAATGAGCGGCCATCGCGCTCAGCTTCCTCATGGACCGTGAAGCCTGTTGGCAGTGCTGCCGTCGAGGTCGTGAACGGTAGCTTGGGCGCGCCATCCGGCCGATCGGGTTCAGATCCGATTTGGCAGCCCGCCCAGCGCCCAGATGTGCCAAGATCGCCGGCAGCCGCGGCCAATCGGGAGCGACATGGACGCGAAGGTCAAGCGCCGCCTGGCGGCGATCCTGTGCGCTGACGTCAAGGGCTATACCCGCCTGATGGAGCAGGACGAGGCGGGCACGCTCGCCACGCTGCGCCGCTACCGCGCGGCCATGGCGGCCCTGATCGCGCGCCATGACGGCCGGCTGATCAACAGCTGGGGCGACGCCCTGATCGCCGAGTTCGCGAGCGCGGTCGAGGCGGTCCAGGCGGCGGTCGAGATCCAGCAGGAGCTGGCGGTCAGCAACCAGGCGCTGCCGGCGGCGCGCCAGATGTGGTTTCGGGTCGGCATCAATCTCGGCGACGTCATGGTCGAGCAGGACGACCTCTATGGCGAGGGCGTCAACATCGCGGCCCGCCTGCAGGAGCTGGCGGAGCCGGGCGGCATTCTGATCTCGGCGCCGGTCTACGATCAGGTCCACAGCAAGCTCGCGGTCGGCTTCGAGCATCGCGGGCCGCAGGCGCTGAAGAACGTCGCCTTGCCGGTGGTCGGCTATCGGGTGCTCCTGGCCGGCGAGGCGCGGATCGGCCCGGCCGATCCCGGACCGGCGCTGCCGGCCCCGCCGGCCACCCCGTCGACCAGCCTGGGCGCGCGGCTGGCAGCCCTGCCCAAGAGCGTCAAGGTGCTGCTCTGCCTGATCGGCTTCCTGTTCCTGATCAACCTCTTCGGCGGCTTCGAGCCGGTCTGGTTCCACTGGCCGGCCACGGTGGCGCTGTTCGTGATCCTGCTGCGCCTGAGCCTCCGCCAGCGCTGAGCCGGGCGATCAAGCGCCCGGCTGCCCCGCCAGCAGCGCCGCCCGCCGCTGCAAGCTCGCCTCGGGCCAATGGGCCTTGCGGCTGTAATACTCCGCCACCGCCGGCGTCCCCTCCGGCAGGATGACCCAGGGCTGCTTGGACTGCGTGTAGATATGGATGTCGGGCGGTAGGGCGTCGGGCTCGTCGAGCGTGCCGACCCGGACGAAGCGGACCGCCTCGCCGGCCCCGGCATAGGTGCTCCACAACGCGATCTGGCAGACCGGGCAGCGGCTGATCCGCTGGCCCTTGCCGCTGGCGGACGGCGTGTCGATCACGGCCGGCCGGCCCTGCAGCAGGCTGACCCGATCGGCCTCGATCATGGCGTTCAGCACGAAGGCCGAGCCGGTCTCGCGCTGGCACCAGCGGCAATGGCAGCAATGGACGAACAAGGGCGGGGTCGCCAGGCGGTAGCGCACCGCCTGGCAGGTGCAGCCGCCCTCGAGCGGCAATGGTGGCTCTGCGCGCATCGGCCCTATCCCCTTGGCATGACCGGGCCGATGATAGCGCCGGCCGGCCCGCCTGCCGACCGGCCAGGTGGGGGGGTCAGGCGGCGCGGCGCTTCCAGGCGCCGAACATCAGCGGCATGGTGAAGGTGTAGCAGCCGCCCGCTTGGGCCGCGCTGTCCAGCTCGTCGAACAGCCGCTGCCGCTCGGCCGGATCGGCCAGGCCCAGCTGCTGCGCCCGCGGGAACACGCCGTCATAGACCGCCTTGTTCTGCCAGACGGCCTCGGCCAGCGTGACCTGGCGGCCGGCCATGTCCATGCCGTCGGGCGCTCCGATCCCGGCCTGGCCGAGCAGCCAGGGCAGCTTGAAGCCGGTCCGGATGTCGCGCCCGGCGCTTTCCGCGACCGCGGTGAACACGCGCCGGATCTCGGCCACCGCCGGCAGGGGCGGCCAGCTCTCCCAGGTCGCCAGATCATAGTCCTGGACCACCAGGACCCCGCCCGGCCGGGTCCAGCGCCACAGCTTGCGCAGCACCGCGACCGGATCGCCGACATGGAACAGGAGCAGCCGCGCATAGGTGACATCGAACGGCGCGCCCGGCACGTCCTCGGCCTGCTCGACATTGGCCTCGTGGAAGTGGAACTCGGCGCCGCCGTCGGCGCCCAGCTGCTGGGCGGTCTTGCGGCCGAGCGGGCCGTCGACGTCCATGCCGGTGACGCTGCCGCCCGGGCCGACCAGCTCGCCCAGCATGCGCATGACCTCGCCCGGGCCGCAGCCGACATCCAGGCAGCGCAGGCCGGGGCGGACACCGGCCTGTTGCAGGAGCTGCCGGGTGACGTCTTCCCACAGCTGCGACTGGCTGCGCAGGCGCTGATACTCCGCCGAGTCGCGGTTCAGGATATAGCGGTCGTCCGGTGCATTCATGGCGTGCGATCTCCCCCGCTGGCCGATCGGCACCCCGGCGCAGCCGATGCGTCGCTGGTCCAAGGAGCGACGCATCCGGCGCGTCGCTGCCGGCGCAGCCGGTGCGCCGCAAGGTGCCTCATGCCGCAGAGGATGCGCCGCGCCGCGCCACCCGACTATGAGCTGCTTAACAGCTCGAAGGACCCGGCTCACCCGCCGCGACGAGCGCCGCGAGCGCATCGCCCAGCTCGCGTGTGCCCGCCTTGCCGCCCATGTCCGGTGTGCGCAGATCGCTCTCCGCCAGCAGCCGCTCGATCGCGCGCACGATCGCGGCCGCCGCCTCGGCCTCGCCCAGATGCTCCAGCATCATCGCCCCCGACCAGATCTGGCCGATCGGGTTGGCGATGCCTTGGCCGGCGATGTCCGGGGCGCTGCCGTGGACCGGCTCGAACATCGAGGGATGCTGCCGCTCCGGATTGATGTTGCCGCCGGGCGCGATCGCGATCGTGCCGGTGGTCGCCGGCCCCAGATCCGAGAGGATGTCGCCGAACAGATTGGAGGCCACGATGACGTCGAACCACTGCGGATTGCGGACCAGATGGGCGCACAGGATGTCGATGTGGAACTGGCTGGTCTGGACCTCGGGATAGTCCTGGGCGGTCGCGGCGAAGCGCTCGTCCCAATAGGGCATGGAATGGATGATGCCGTTCGACTTGGTCGCCGAGGCGAGCTGCCGCCGCGCCCGGCGCCCGGCCAGCTCGAAGGCGTAGCGCATCACCCGCGCGCAGCCCTGGCGGGTGAACACCGCGGTCTGGATCGCGGTCTCCTGCTCGGTGCCGGCATAGATCCGGCCGCCGATCTCGGAATACTCGCCCTCGTTGTTCTCGCGCACGATCCAATAGTCGATCTCGCCCGGCCGGCGGTTGGCGAGCGGGCAGGGCACGCCCGCGAACAGCCGGACCGGCCGGAGGTTGATATATTGCCGGAACTCGCGCCGGATCGGGATCAGGAGGCCCCAGAGCGAGATATGGTCGGGCACGCCCGGAAAGCCGACCGCGCCCAGATAGATCGCGTCCGCGCCCCGGATCTGGTCCAGGCCATCCTCGGGCATCATCCGGCCGGTCTGCCGGAAGCGCTCGCAGCTCCAATCCAGCTCCTGCCAGGCGAATTCGAGGCCGAAGCGGCGCCCGGCCGCTTCCAGCACCTTCTGGCCCTCCGGCACGACCTCTCGGCCGATGCCGTCGCCCGGGATCAGCGCGATCTTGTACCTCGTGGCGCCTGCCGGCTCGCTCATCTCGCCTGTCCTCCCCGACCGTGAATGGCCATTCCAGCTTGTCGGGGAGCATTCTCGAGAACGCAAGCAGTCCGGCCAGCGAGCATCGGTCGACCGCCGTCCAAATCGCCGCAAGCACACTCAATCGCGAGCGCCGCGTCGGGTCATGGCGACCGGGACCATGGCGGTCGACCGTTTGAGCAATAGCTCGAAGCCTTTGGCGAGGCGGCAGCTGGTGGGCACACCCGATCAGGTGCACCGTGCGCGGCCTGATTAACCCAATCTTCAGCACATCCGGCGATCCTGCCCGTGGTCCATGCGATCCTGGGAATCCGCGCGCCGATCAGTCGACTTCCTGAGGGGGGCGGACTCCCAGGATCGCATGGACCAGGAAGGCTGCGTCAGCTTCATCCCAATATGTTAAGGAACGGTTCGCAGCACAGACGAATATGGCGGCGGCGATGGTCACGTCGCTTGCATAGCGCCATTTGGAAATTTCCATTGGCCGTTCGGAATCCTTGATGGGGCGACGGTGGCGCACTGGCAAGCCGAATGACCGCTCGACGACCAACGCTCTGGAATGCCTTGAAGCCTTTGGCCCGATCTGGCCACTTGACGAGCGCCAGCCGCAAGCCTGCATTGGTGGCGATCGGGCTCTGATAGCGGCCGTCGGCGCGCAGACGACAAGCGATGGGAATTGGCGTTTGAGCCACCGGCAAGCCAGAGTCAGGCCATCGCGGTCCTAGATGCCGGCCAGATGGACCGCCAGGTTCAGGACCAAGCCAAGGTGTCGGCGAGTAGATGGCGCTTTGGCGTGATGCTGTGGGACTGTGGTGGCCGATAACCCCACGACGAGGCCGCGCAACCTGCCGGCTGCCGCGGTTGGCACGCTCTGGCTGTCGACCATGCCCGCTGTCGGCGAAACCTCCCCGCCGGGCTACTCGTGGGCCTCGATGAGCAGGATTGTCCAGATCTGGTGCCAGATGCCGTCCTGCCAGAAGCGCCGGAACTAGCCGTCGACCATGCAGCGCCGCGGCACCTTATTATGTCAGCAGCCGCCATTGGCAGCCGGCCCGAAGCAGATGCAAGATCGGGTTCGGTACCGCATACAGATCGGTCAAGCGCGCCGAGCACCATGTCTTGCAGGTAGCAGCAGCGGCTCGATCTAGGCGAATTCCGCATCGGTCATGGCAACTGCATAGCGCTGGTTCAGCCGCTCATGGTGGCTGAGCGAAGGCGGTCCGCATCGGTCATGGCCTCTTGGTCCCTGACAGAACACGCTCTCCATAACCGGCTGTCATTGACCTTTGCTGTCCTGGCTTCCGCCCTGCTGCTGGTTGAGCTGAAGTAGGCGCCGAGTGGAACAGTCCGCGCCCGAGGTGGTGCATGGCGGAATGAGGCGGCGGCCGTCCGCGCCCCATGACGACTGCCGGCCGGGCTGCTATAGCTGCGGCAACCTGATCAGAACAAGGAGCCGCGGCCCCATGAATGGCCATCCAATGATCCGCGCGGCGCTGGCCCTGGCTACCCTCGCTTGTCTGCCAATCGCCGCCGGACATGCCGAAGGGCTGAAGGTCCAGCCGGGCTTGTGGGAAACGACCTTCGAGAGTCCCATGACCGGTGCCAACACCGAACGGCAATGCATGACCGAGACCGAGCTCGATCCGGCCAAGATGATCAAGGCCGAGGGCGATGGCTGCGAGATCACCGAGCAGTCCTTGAGCGGCAATACCCTGACCTACCAGATGGCCTGCCCGGACAACCTCACCGGCAGCGGCAAGATGACCTTCGAGCAGGATCGCGGCTCGGCCGAGATCCGCATGCTGATGCCCCATGGCGACCAGCCGATGGAGATGACCATCAGCCTGCAGGCCAAGCGCATCGGCGACTGCTGAGGTCGGCGGCCGGCTTCCCGCGGCAAGCCGTACCGGAGGTGGCCGGTCGGTCGCCATTGTAGCCTTGCGCGCGGCGACGTAGCGCGCTCTTATCCCGTACAAATTCGGCGGGTGGCGCCGTGGCCGGCGTGGAGGGTCGGCTGTGGCGCCGATCACAAGTCTGGCCGCGGCGGGGCGGCTAGGCTGGCTCGCTGGGAGGGCAGCGCAACGATGATCGCTTGGCGCGCCAGGCTTGGGTGTCTTGCCTTCGGCTGCGCGCTGTGGGCGGCCAGCCTGCCGACCGCGTGGGCCGAGCAGCGGGTGGCGCTGGTGATCGGCAATGGCGCCTATCAGAGCCTGAACCGCCTGGACAACCCGGTCAACGACATGCGCGCGGTCGCCGACAGCCTGCGCCAGGCGGGCTTCGCCGTGACCACCGCCGACGACCTGACCCGCGATGCCATGCTGGGCTCGATCAAGCAGTTCGGCCAGCGCCTGAAGGCGGCCGGGCCGGACACGGTCGGCCTGTTCTTCTATGCCGGCCACGGCTTCCAGGTCGAGGGCACCAACTATCTCCTGCCGGTCGACGCCCGCCTGGCGAGCGTCACCGACGTCGCGATCGATCGCGCCGAGCTGGGCGAGGTGGTTGGGCTGGAATGGCTGCTGCAGGAGCTGCGCCAGGCCGGCAACCGGCTCAACTTCGTGGTCCTGGACGCCTGCCGCAACGCGCTCAAGACGCGCAGCCTGCCGCGCAGCAACCAGGGCCTGGCCGAGGTCGACGCGCCGACCGGCACGCTGGTCGCTTATGCCACGGCGCCGGGCGAGGTCGCGGTCGACGGCGTCGAGCGCAACAGCCCCTATAGCAGCGCCCTGGCGGCGACCCTGAAGCAGCCGGGCCTGGTCGCGGAGGAGGTGTTCCGCGAGGTCCGCAACCGGGTCCTGAGCGCCACCGACAACCAGCAGGTGCCTTGGGAATCCTCGTCGTTGACCGGCGCCTTCTACTTCAAGCCGGCGACCGGCAGGCCGGCACCGGAGCCGACCGTGGTCGATGAGCGCGCGCTCGATCTGGCGCTCTGGAACAGCATCAAGGACCAAGGCGACCCGGCTCTGCTCGAGGACTATCTGGCGCGGTTTCCGGATGGCGCCTTCGCCGCGGTCGCCCGCCGCCAGCTGGCGGGCGAGGCAACGCCGCCGGCCCAGCCGCGCTCGAGCTACGAGATCATCGCCACCGAGCAGCCGATGCAGGCGCAGCAAGCGGCGAATGTCCGCGCCGAGCCTTCGAGCGCGGCCGGCCGGATCGGCGCGTTGGCGGCGGGTGAGATGGTGACCGTGACCGGCCAGGTGCAGGGGCTGGACTGGCTGCAGGTGCAGCTGCCGGATGGCCGGCTGGGCTTCGTCGCCGGTGGCCTGCTCGGGCCGGTGGCCGAGGCCGGCGCGCCGCCGCCCGCCTTGGCCGCCGGGCAGCTGGCCGCGTTGAGCCCGGCCGCTGGCCCGCCGCGCGATGCGGCGGCGCTCGCTGGCCGCTGGCGGGGCGAATATCGCTGCCAGCAGGATCTGATCGGCTTCACCCTCGACGTCACCGGCGCTGAGGGTCAGCAGCTGGCGGCGGTGTTCGAGTTCTTCCCGCTGCCAGGCTCGCCCTCCTTTCCACGCGGCAAGTTCGAGATGGCCGGCAGCTACCATGGCGAGGACGGCTCGCTCGAGCTTGAGAGCCAGCGCTGGCTGAAGCGGCCGCTCGGCCTCCAGCTGCATGATCTGGCCGGCCAGGTCGATCCCGGCGGCCGTCAGATCGACGGCCAGATCCTGACCACCGGCTGCAACGAATTCGTCCTCCATCGACAGTGAATAGGGGATTGGCATGGCTGCGCGACGCATGACGACACTTTGGCCCCTGGGGGCTGGCCTGGCGCTGGCGCTGGGCGCCTGCTCCAGCACCCAGCTGGGGGCCGGCGGCTCGATGGTGCAGGGCTCGGCCGGCGAGAGCGGCAATGCCCAGAATGCCGCCTCGGAGCTGCAGCGCTGCGGCCAGCCGCTGGGCACGGTGGCGCTCGACGAGAGCGACGTGCCCTCGAACTACTATCACGCCTGGTGGGGCCCCAACATCAACTCGACCATCCCGATGTTCCGCCTGCTGGCGGCGCAAAGCGGCTGCTTCACGGTGGTTGAGCGGGGCCAGGCCTTCGAGCTGCTCGAGAACGAGCGGCGGCTGAGCCAGGGCGGCCAGCTGCAGCAGGGCAGCAATGTCGGCGATGGCCAGCTAGCGGCGGCCGACTATGTGCTGCGGCCCGAGATCACGGTGTCGGAGGACAATGCCGGCGGCATCGGCGGCGCGGTCGGCGGCTTCGCCTCCAGCCTGCTCGGCGGCTATGGCGGGGCGCTGGTCAGCTCGGTCGCGGGCGACGTGACCTTCCGCGAGGCGCAGACCCTGATCTACGTGGTCGACGTGCGCAGCGGCGTGCAAAAGGCGATCGCCGAGGGCAGCGCCAAGACCACCGATCTGGGCGGCGGGATCGGCCTGCTCGGCGGCCTGCCGGGCTGGGGCAGCATCAATGCCTACACCAAGACCAACCAGGGCAAGGTCGTGACCGCGTCCTATCTGGACGCCTTCAACGGCCTGGTCGATCAGCTGAAATAGCGGCCGGACGCCGCCGCCAGCATTTGTCACGGGACAGGCGGCGGCCGCGGCCGCTAAGCTCGCAGCATGCCGCCTGATGCCGATCCGGCCCGCCGCCGGCCGACCTTCGTCGTGCGCGGCGTCACCAAGATCTACCGCACGGGCGAGGTCGAGGTGGCGGCGCTGCGCGGCATCGACCTCGAGCTGTTCGCCAACGAGCTGGTGGTCCTCCTGGGCCCGTCGGGCAGCGGCAAGTCGACCCTGCTCAACATCCTGGGCGGGCTCGACCTGCCGACCGCCGGCGAGGTTCGCTTTGGTGATCTGGAGCTGACCAAGCTCGACGACCGGGCGCTGACCGCCTACCGGCGCGACCATGTCGGCTTCGTGTTCCAGTTCTACAATCTGATGCCGAGCCTGACCGCGCGCGAGAACGTGGCCCTGGTCACCGAGATCGCGCGCGCGCCGCTCCGGCCGGAGGACGCGCTGGACCTGGTCGGCCTGGCCGAGCGGCTTGACCATTTTCCGGCGCAGCTCTCGGGCGGCGAGCAGCAGCGGGTCGCGATCGCCCGGGCGATCGCCAAGCGGCCCGAAGTGCTGCTCTGCGACGAGCCGACCGGGGCGCTGGACAGCAAGACCGGCGTGCGCGTGCTGGCGGCGATCGAGCGGGTCAGCCAGGAGCTCGGCACGACCACGGCGCTGATCACCCACAACGCGCCGATCGCCGCCATGGCTGATCGCGTGATCCGCTTCGCCGATGGCCGGATCAGCGAGCAGACGGCCAATCTCGAGCGCCGCCCGGCCGAGGCGCTCGTCTGGTAGCCGGCATGCGGGCGCTCAATCGCAAGCTGTTGCGGGATCTCTGGCACATCAAGGGGCAAAGCCTCGCGATCGCCCTGATCATGGGCTGCGGGATCGGCCTGTTCGTGATGATGCTGGGCGTGATCGACAGCCTGGAGGCGACCCGCGACGCCTATTACGAGCGCTATCGCCTGGCCGACGTGTTCGCCGGCGCCAAGCGGGCGCCGGCGACGATCGGCCGCCGGCTCGGCGACCTGCCGGGCGTGCGCAGCGTCACCATCCGGATCGTCAAGGACGTGACGCTGGACGTGCCGGGGCTGGACGAGCCGGCGGCGGGGCGGCTGATCTCGCTGCCGGAGCACGGGCCGCCGCCGCTCAATGCCCTGGTCATCCGGGCCGGCCGCAGCGTCCTGCCGGACCGGCCGGACGAGGTGGTCCTGGCCGAGCAGTTCGCCGAGGCCAACCGGCTGCAGCCGGGCGACCATCTGGCGGCGATTCTGAACGGCCGCAAGCGCCAGCTGCAGGTGGTCGGCATCGCGCTGTCGCCGGAATATGTCTATGCGATCGCGCCCGGCTCGCTGATGCCGGACAATCGGCGCTACGGCGTGCTGTGGATGGGCCAAAGCGCGCTCGAGGCCGCGTTCGATCTGGAAGGGGCGTTCAACGACGTCAGCCTGGCGCTGCGCCGCGACGGGTCCGAGCCGGCGGTGATCGCCGCGGTCGACCGGCTGCTCGCACCCTTTGGCGGCCTGGGCGCCTACAGCCGCGCCGATCAGCTGTCCAACTGGTTCCTGGCCAGCGAGATCGCGCAGCTGCGCACCATGGCCGGAATCTTCCCGGTGATCTTCCTCGGCATCGCCGCGTTCCTGCTGAACATGAGCTTTGCCCGGCTGATCGCGCTGGAGCGGGAGCAGATCGGGCTGCTCAAGGCGTTCGGCTACCGCAATGGCGAGGTCGCCTGGCACTACCTCAAGATGGCGTTCCTGATCTCGCTCTTGGGCCTGGCCTTCGGCCTGGCGATGGGCGCCTGGCTCGGGCGCTGGAACACCGGCCTCTATGCCGAGTTCTACCGCTTCCCGTTCCTCTATTACCGGCCGAGCCCGGCGGTGTTCATCGGCGCGATCGCGATCAGCCTGGTGGCGGCCGCGATCGGGGTGCTGGGGGCCGCCTTGCAGGCCGCCCGGCTGCCGCCGGCGGAAGCCATGCGGCCGCCGCCCCCGCCGCTCTATCGACGCGCCCAGGGCTTCGCCTGGCTCGGCCGCCGGCTCGACCAGCCGAGCCGGATGATCCTCCGCCACATCCTGCGCTGGCCGCGCCGGGCCAGCCTGACCAGCCTTGGCATCGCGACCGCGGCGGGGCTGCTGATCACCTCGCTGCATTGGATCGACGCGGTCGAGGCGCTGATCGATGGCTACTTCTTCCGGACCACGCGCCAGGACGTCACGGTCACCCTGGAGGCGCCGCGCGCCATGGCGGCGCTCTATGGCCTGGCCGGCCTGCCGGGCGTGCTCGCGGCCGAGCCGTTCAGGAGCGTGCCGGCTAAGCTCAAGCATCGCCAGCTGGAGCGGCGCGAAGCGGTCCAGGGGCTGGTGCCGGCGCCGCGCCTGAACCGGGTCCTCGATCGCACCGGCCAGCCGGTGCCGATCCCGGCTTCGGGCTTGCTCCTGTCCAGCACCATGGCCCGCTTGCTCGAGGTCGGTCCGGGCGACCAGGTGACGCTCGCGGTGCTGGAGGGCCGCCGGCCGGAGCGGGAAGTCCGGGTCGCCGGCCTGTTCGAGACCGATCTCGGCACGCCGGTCTACATGGACCTGCAGGCCCTGAACCGGCTGATGGGCGAGGGGCCCAGCATCTCCGGCGCCTATCTCCTGACCGACCAGGCGCGCGCCCCGGCGCTCAATCGGACCTTGAAGAACCTGCCGCTGGTCGCCGGGGTCGCCAGCCGGGCGCGGGTTCTGCAAAGCTTCAACGAGACGATCGAGCGCACGCTGAGCGTGATGATCCTGTTCTACATCCTGTTTGGCGGGCTTTTAGCGTTCGGGGTGGTGTATAATAGTGCCCGGATCAGCCTGTCCGAGCGGGGCCGCGAGCTGGCCAGCCTGCGTGTCCTGGGCTTTACCCGCTTCGAGGTCGCCTACATCCTGCTCGGCGAGCTGCTGCTCTTGACCTTGCTGGCCTTGCCGGTCGGCTGCTTGCTCGGTTACGGCCTGTCCTTTGCGATCACCATGACTCTCGACAACGAGCTTTATCGCATCCCGATGGTCATCCACCGCAGCACCTACGGCGTCGGCATGGCCGTGACCCTGGCGGCAACCCTGCTGACCAGCGTGCTCGTGCGCCGCCGGCTCGACCGGCTGGACCTGATCGCCGTGCTCAAGACCCGCGAATAGCCGATGTCGGCCGCCGCCCGCCGCTTGCTCACGGTCCTGGTGCTGGCGCTGCTGGCCGCGGCGGGTCTGGCCTTCGCGTTCTGGCCGCAGCCGGAGCTGGTCGATTTCGCCGCGGCCGATCGCGGTCCCTTGAGGGTGACGATCGACGACGAGGGCGAGACCCGGGTCAAGGACGTCTATGTCGTCTCGGCGCCGGTCGGTGGCCGGGTGCTGCGGCTGGGCAGCGAGGTCGGCGATCGGGTGGTCGAGGGCGAGACCGTGCTCGCGACCATCCGCGAGACCGAGCCCGCGTTCCTCGATGCCCGGGCGCGCGAGGAGGCGGTCGCGCGGATCGCGGCGGCCGAGGCGGCGGCCCGCCTGGCCGGCACCGAGCTGGCCCGCGCCGAGGCCGAGCTGCGCTTTGCCCAGAGCGAGCTGGCGCGTAATCGCCGCCTGGTGCAGCACGAGGTCGTGAGCGAGCAGGCCATCGAGCGGGCCGAGACCGAGGTCCGGGTGCGCGAGGCGGCGCGCGCCAGCATGGCGGCGACCCGGCAGCTGCGCCTGGCCGAGCTGGCGGCCGCCCGGGCCGCGCTGATCGGCCCGGCCAGCGACGCCGGTTCAGCCGATTGCGGCTGCCTGGAGGTGCGCGCGCCGATCAGCGGCACCGTGCTGCAGCTGCACCAGAAGAGCGAGAATGTGGTGGTGGCGGGCGCGCCGCTGCTCGAGCTGGGCGATCCGGGCAATCTCGAGGTGGTGGTCGATCTGCTGTCCCAGGACGCCGTGCGCGCCCGGCCGGGCGCCCCGGTTCTGATCGAGGATTGGGGCGGCAGCGAGCCGCTGCAGGGCTGGGTCGAGCGGGTCGAGCCATTCGGCTTCACCAAGGTCTCGGCGCTCGGCATCGAGGAGCAGCGGGTCAACGTGATCATCGATTTCGTCGATCCGAAGGCCGCCCGCCAGCTCGGCCATGGCTTCCGGGTGATCACCCGGATCGTGGAATGGCAAAGCGAGGACGCGCTGCGGGTGCCGCTGGGCGCGTTGTTCCGTGATGGCGAGGCGTGGGCGGTGTTCAAGCTGACCGATGGCCGGGCCGCCCTCCAGCAGGTCAAGATCGGCCATCAGAACGAGCAGCATGCCGAGCTGCTGGAGGGCCTGGCGGCAGGCGACCAGGTGGTCCTGCATCCGAGCGACCGGATCGCCGACGGCACCCGGATCGAGGCCCGCGACACGGCGGTGGCGGGCCCATAGCGGCGCAAGAATCGGGTTGTTGGGCAAGCCGCCGGGTCGCAAGCTGCGGACTTGCCAGCGAGGAGGCAGCGATGGACCTGATGATGCCGACCAGCGCGCCGTGCCAGCCGATCGAGCCTGGTACGGCGGCACGCGAGCTACGCCAGCTGGAGCCTGCCAACCGCCGGATCGCCGCCGCCATCGCCTATGTCGTCGAGCATGCCCGCGAGCAGCCCTCGCTGGAGCGGATGGCCGCCGAGGCCGGCCTGTCGCCGTTCCATTTCCAGCGCCTGTTCAAGCGCTGGGCCGGGATCAGCCCGAAGCGCTTCCTGCAATATGTCACCCTGGTCCACGCCAAGCGCTCGCTGATCGACCAGGCCTCGGTGCTGGATGCGGCCCTCGATGCCGGCCTGTCCGGGCCGTCCCGGCTGCACGATCTGTTCGTGGCCTGCGAGGCGATGACGCCGGGCGAGTATAAGGCCGCCGGCTCCGAGCTCGTGATCCGCTGGGGCCTGCATGACACGCCGCTCGGCCGGGTCCTGCTGGCCACCACCGTGCGCGGGATCTGCTGGCTGGCCTTCGTGCCGGCGGGCGATGGGCCGGTGATCGCCGAGTTCCTGCAGGAATGGCAGGGTGCGCGGCTGGTCCGGGACGAGGCGGCGACCGCGGCGCTGGCCGAGCGCGCTTTCGAGATCGCCGATCGGCCGCGTCAGCCGCTGCCGCTCCTGCTGCGCGGCACCAACTTCCAGATCAAGGTCTGGGAGGCGCTGCTGCGGGTGCCATTCGGCCAGCTGGTCACCTACCGCACCATCGCCGAGGCGATCGGCCAGCCGAGCGCGGTGCGCGCGGTCGGCCATGCGATCGGCCGCAACAACATCTCCTGGCTGATCCCCTGCCACCGGGTGATCCTCGGCACCGGCATCATGCACAACTACCGCTGGGGCGTGCGCCAGAAGCAGCTGCTGAACGGCTTCGAGGGCGTGCTGAGCGGCGCGGATCGGGCGGCGGAGGAGGGCGTAGGGGCAGGGCTGATCGTCTAGGGCTGCGGCCGCCGGGCCGGGCTCAGGGCAAGGGCTTCATCTTGGCGAGCTCGGTCATGAGCGGCTGCACGTCCTTTTGGACGTCATGGGCCCAGGCCAGGAAGACCGCGATGTGCAGCATGCGCTCGATGATCGCCTGTGGGGCGATGCCCTGGGCTCCGAGCGGCCCGATCGCATCCCAGATCGCGGAATCGATCTTGTCGCGCAGTGCTTCTTCTTCGGACGAATCCTCAGCCATTATCTTAGTTATGTGGAAGTCCAACGGGGCGGACAAGCTCGGATCGCGGGATATTCGGCCCGATCAGAGGACGCGGCCACAGCGGGCCGGAGCGCGTCCTGCACCGGCGGCTCAGCTGGCCGCCTCGGTGGCTTGCACGAGATGTTCTTGTAAATAAGAGGTTACAGTCGAAGTATAAACCGTTCAGCTAGCTTTACAATTGTCAAAATTTAGCAATCATAAGTTGCTTGTATTTCAAATAATTTCGCGCATGGCACGAGGCTTGCTTGGTCCGCGGCAGTCTGTCGCGAGAGGATCCCATGCGCCCAGCAGCTCGTCGCCGGCCCCGTCATTTGTGGTTGCAGAGCGTGGCTTTGGCCAGCCTCGCGGCCGGTCTGGCCAGCGGCCAGGCGATGGCGGCCGCGGTCATCTACAACACCGACGACGCCAAGACGGCGACGATCGCGCTCGGCATCAATGACGCCGGCCATCTGAACGTCGCCGACCCGACCGGCTTCTTCGATCCCGGCAATGCCCCGGAGACCGGCATCGCGGCGATCGGGGTCGGCGATGCGACCTCGCCGGGCTGCCTGTGCGAGGGCTGGGGCGTGTCCGCCTCGATCTCCGGCACCGGCGCGGTCAAGGGCTTCGCCAATGAGAGCGAAGGCGGGGCCATCAATCTGAGCGTCGATGATTTCGCGACCGATGCCGGGGCCGGCACCGGCAGCTTCGCGCGGTCCAGGGTCCATCTGGACGACACGCCGGGCCTGACGGTCGCGCACGACTACCGGGCGTCCGACAAGGCGCCCAACAATCTGTTCCAGGTGGGCGTCGACATCACCAACGACACCGGCCGCGCGATCAGCGATCTGCGCTATGTCCGGGTCATGGACTGGGACGTGCCGCCGACCGAGTTCCAGGAGCTGGTGACGATCGGCGGCAGCACCACCACCAGCTTCCTCGAGCGCTCCCATGACGGCGGCTTCTCCTCCGCCGATCCGCTCGGGCTGGATATCCCGATCGACCCGGCCAGCATCGACAGCGATGTCCTGGACAGCGGGCCGGACGACCACGGCGCCTATTTCCGCTTCAATTTCGGCGATCTGGACGTCGGCGCGTCGCGCCGCTTCAACATCTACTACGGCGCGGCGCCCTCCGAGCCGGAAGCGCTGGCGGCGCTGGGCCTGGAGGCGATCGAGCTGTTCTCGTTCGGCCAGCAGAACGGCGATCCCGACGGCGGCACGCCGGCCACCTTCATCTTCGGCTTCAGCGCGGTCGGCGGCACGCCGGTGGTGCCGGTGCCCGAGCCCGGCAGCCTGGGCCTGCTGGCGCTCGGCATGGCCGGCGTGGGAGCATTCTGGCGCCGGCGCCGCCTGCCGGCCTGAGCGGCCCGGCGCGGACGTCGGCCCAAACGACAACGGCGGCCCTGGCTGGGGCCGCCGTTCCTGTTTCAGCAGAGACGTAGTGGGGTCAGGCGGCGGCCGCGCCGGACGCGGCGAGCATGGCCTCGGCGATCGCGATCTCGCGCTCGCAGCGGGCGCGGTCCAGCTCCTCCTTGGTCTCGCCCAGCTCGTCCTTGGCGTCCTGCAGGCGCTGGCGGGCGCGCGCGGCGTCCAGCTCGGCGACCGGCATGGCCTCCTCGGCGAGCACGGTGCAGCCTTGCGGATTGACCTCGGCGAAGCCGCCCGCCACGAAGATACGCGCCGTGACCTGGCTGCCCTGATAGACCTCGATCACGCCGGGCCGGAGCAGCGACATCAGGAGGCTGTGCTCCGGCAGCACGCCGAAATCGCCGTCGGCGCCGGGGCAGACCACCATGTCGACCAGCTCGCTCGCCAGCACCCGCTCCGGCGCCACCAGCTCGAAGGCAACCTTGTCCGGCCGGTTTCCGTCCGCCATCTAGGCCGCCTCGGCCGCCATGCGCTTGGCCTTGTCGACCGCCTCGTCGATCGAGCCGACCATGTAGAAGGCGGCCTCGGGCAGGTCGTCATGCTGGCCGGTGACGATCGCCTTGAAGCCCTTGATGGTCTCCTCGAGCGGCACCAGCTTGCCGGGCGAGCCGGTGAACACCTCGGCCACGAAGAACGGCTGGGACAGGAAGCGCTGGATCTTGCGCGCCCGCGC
>CADEGR010000098.1 GCA_902826935.1 uncultured Alphaproteobacteria bacterium
CACGATCTGGAAGGCGGCCGGATCACGATCGACGGCCAGGACATCGAGGCGGTCAGCCAGGACAGCCTGCGCGCCCAGATCGGCATTGTGACGCAGGATACCTCGCTGTTGCACCGCTCGGTCCGCGACAACATCCTCTATGGCCGGCCGGATGCCTCGGAGGCCGCCATGATCGGTGCCGCCCGCAAGGCCCATGCCGACCAGTTCATCCCCGGCCTGCGCGATCTGCATGGCCGGACCGGCTACGACGCCCATGTCGGCGAGCGCGGCGTCAAGCTCTCGGGCGGCCAGCGCCAGCGGGTCGCGATCGCGCGGGTGCTGCTCAAGGATGCCCCGATCCTGATCCTGGACGAGGCGACCGCAGCGCTCGATTCCGAGGTCGAGGCCGCGATCCAGGAGCAGCTCTACAATCTGATGGTCGGCAAGACCGTGATCGCGATCGCGCACCGGCTGTCCACCATCGCGGCCATGGATCGCCTGGTGATCATGGACCAGGGCCAGATCCTGGAGGAGGGGACCCATGACGGGCTGCTGCGCCGCGGCGGCCTCTATGCCGCCCTCTGGCGGCGCCAGTCCGGCGGCTTCCTGGCGCGCGAGCCGGTCGCCTGAGGGCGCAGCGCCCGCAGCCGGCGGCACTGCCACCGGCTGCGGCGTTGGCTTTGCTGGGCTACTCGGAATCCGGCCCGTCCGGACCCTCTGGCCCGTCCGGCCCCCGATCGCGGTCGCCCCGGCGGTGATGGCGCGGGCCCATCTCGTCGCGGCCGATGGCGCCATCATCATTGGCGTCCATGTGCTGGAGCATCCGGTCGAGCGGCGCCTCCAGCTCGGCCTTGGTCACCGAGCCGTCGCCGTCCGCGTCGAAGCGCTGGAAGCCGCGCACCATCTGTGGCCGCATGAAGTCCAGCCAGAGCCCCTGGAACTCCTGGAGGGTCAGGCCGCCGTTCTTGTCGGTGTCGAACTGGGCGAGCTTGGCCTGGCTGACGCCATCGACCTCTTCCTTGGTCAGCTTGCCGTCGCCATTGGTGTCGAGCTGCTCCATCAGGCGCATCGGGCCGTGGCCCGGTCCGCCCATGCCGCCCATGCCGCCGCCATGGCGCCAGCCGCCGGCGCTGCCGACCGCCACCAGGGCGGTGCTGGCGACGACGAAGGCGGCGCCACCGAGGATGAGCTTGGTTCTGGTTTGCATTGTCTGCCTCGTTGCCAGTGTCCGAACGGGGCCAGGCGTTGCCGCCGCCGCGCCGGCACTGGAGCAAAGGGTTGCTGTATCAGGTCGCTTCTTGCGGGACCGATCCTAGCCGCGCAGTCCTGATATAGACCTTCCGCCGCCGCCAAATTCGTCGGTTCTGAGGCAAACTGTCAGCGGCTGTCGCAGCTGCGGCGATTGACACAGTCTGTTACACAAACGCCGTTCGCGCCGGGCCGCTCGCCACCGATAGTCGGGTCGAGGTGCCCCATGGAGCCAGACCTGACCAGCAACCCGCATATTCTGGTGGTCGATGACCACCGCGAGATCCGCGACCTGCTCGGCCGCTATCTGGTCAAGCATGGCCTGCGCGCCAGCGTCGCCGACAGCGCGGCAGCGGCGCGCCGGATCCTGGACGGCCATGCGATCGATCTGGTCGTCCTGGACATCATGATGCCGGGCGAGGATGGGCTCAGCCTCTGCCGCCAGCTGCGCGCCAATGGCGGGCTGCCGGTGATCCTGCTCACCGCCATGGCCGAGGAGACCGACCGGGTGGTCGGGCTCGAGATCGGCGCGGACGACTACGTCACCAAGCCGTTCAACCCGCGCGAGCTGCTGGCGCGGATCAAGGCGGTGCTGCGGCGGACCCAGAGCCTGCCGCCGCAGCGGGGCGGCCTCGCCGGCACCAGCCTCTGCTTCGATCGCTGGCGGCTGATGGTCGATCAGCGTGAGCTGATCGGGCCGGACGGCGTCGCGGTGCCGCTCAGCACCGGCGAATTCCTGCTGCTCTCGGTGCTGCTGGCCCGGCCCAAGATGGTGCTGAGCCGCGACCAGCTGCTCGATCTCACCCGCGGCCGCGACGCCCAGCCCTTCGATCGCAGCATCGACAATCAGATCAGCCGCCTGCGCCGCAAGATCGAGGCCGATCCGAAGAAGCCCAGCCTGATCAAGACCGTCTGGGGCGGCGGCTACATGCTGGCCGCCGACGTCACCGCCGAATGAGCCGCCTGCCTGCCTGGCTCCGTCGGCTCTGGCCGCGCCGCCTCGCCGGCCAGATGATCGCGCTGATGCTGCTGGCGCTGGTCCTGTCCCAGATCCTGACGCTGGTGATCTTCGCCGACGAGCGCCGGATCGCGATCCGCGCCCTCGACCGCAGCCAGACCCTGGCCCGAACCGAATCGGTGGTCCGGCTGCTGGGCGCCACGCCGACCAGCCTGCATGACGACATCTTGCGCAATGTCAGCAGCCCGCGCCTGCAGTTCAGCCTGGCCGACCAGAGCCTGGTCGAGCCGGTCGATGGCGAGGAGGGCGATGACGACGAGCTGGCGCCGCGCCTGCAGGCGATGCTGGCCGGCACCGGCGTGCGCGCGGTGCGCGCCCAGCAGATCGACGAGGACGGTTGGCGCGACCGGCGGCACTGCGAGCGCCCGTTTCGCGAGCATCGGCGGGGCGCCGAAGAGGCGAGGAGCGATGATGACCGAGCCGAGCATGGTTCGGGGCCGCGCTGGCGCAATGGCCGTTGCCTGCCGGCGGTCCGGCTGGCCGCGCAGCTGCCGGATGGCCGCTGGCTGAACGTGGTGACGCCGATCCTGCCGCCGCCGGTCGCCTGGGGGCCGCCCTATTTCCTGTCGCTCGGCCTGATGGCGCTCGCGATCTCGGCCGTGGTCGTGCTGATGGTCCGCCGGATCACCCGCCCGATGGCCGCATTGGCGCTCGCGGCCGAGCAGGTCGGCCGGGGCGAGCAGATGGCGCCGCTTGCCGAGGCCGGGCCGGCCGATCTGCGCCAGACCATCGCCGCCTTCAACCGGATGCAGGCGCGGCTCGGCCGCTTCGTCGCCGATCGCACCCGCATGCTGGCGGCGATCTCGCATGATTTGCGCACGCCGATCACCACGCTGCGGCTGCGTGCCGAGTTCATCGACGACCCGGAGACCCGCGAGCGGATCCTGGCGACCCTCGAGGAGATGCAGCGCATGACCGAGGCGACGCTTGCCTTTGCGCGCGAGGAGGCGGCGGTCGAGCCGACCCGCCGGGTCGATCTTGCGGCCCTGGTCGAGAGTGTCGCCGCCGATCTGGCGGATCTCGGCCATGACGTCGCCTTCGCGCCGGCGTCGGCGGCCCCCTATCCCTGCCGGTCGGTCGCCCTGAAGCGGGCGGTGCGCAATCTGATCGAGAATGCGATCCGCTATGGCCAGCGCGCGCGGGTCAGCCTGGAGGCCGGCCTGGACGAGGTCCGGATCGTGGTCGAGGACGATGGGCCGGGCATCCCGCCGGCCGAGCAGGAGCGGGTGTTCGAGCCATTCGTGCGGCTGGAGGAGTCGCGCAGCGACGCGACCGGCGGCATCGGCCTGGGCCTCGCCATCGCGCGCTCGATCGCCCATGGCCATGGCGGCGACATCACGCTCGCCAACCGGCCGGAGGGCGGCCTCCGGGCCGTGCTCCACCTGCCGGCCACCAGCGCCCAAGGCGCGGCATAATGATGGCTGACCGCGCCCTGCGGTCTTTGCTATAGATCAAAATCTCGCGTCGTTTGACCCCTGGCGCGCAGCAACCTCTGCCCGTGGCGGGCCATGACCGAAGGCTACTTCAGCAAGCGCAGCCGCTCGGCGGGCGAAGCTGAGCCGGCAGCTACCGGATATGCGAGCGACGGCCTGCTCGAGGCGATCGTCGCGACCTCGCCCGACGGCCTGATCACGATCCACCAGGACGGCACGATCGCGTCCTTCAACCCGGCCGCCGAACGCATGTTCGGCTACTGCAACGACGAGATCATCGGCCAGAATGTCAGCGTGCTGATGCCCGACCCGGATCGGACGCGCCATGACGGCTATATTCACCATTATCTGACCACCGGCGAGCGGCGGATCATCGGCATCGGCCGCGAGGTCGAGGCGCGCCACAAGGATGGCCGGGTGTTCCCGGTCGAGCTGGCGGTCGGCGAGGTCTGTGCCGGCAGCCGGCGGATGTTCGCGGGCTTCGTGCGCGACATCTCGGCGCGCCATGCCGCCGAGCAGCGGCTGCAGCAGCTGCAGAACGAGCTGCTGCATGTCTCGCGCCTGACCGAGATGGGCGAGATGGCCTCGGCGCTGGCGCATGAGCTGAACCAGCCGCTGACCGCGATCATCAACTACCTGCAAGCCAGCCGGCGCGGCCTGGTGGCGCAGCTGGGCGAGAGCAGCAAGGCGGTCGGCCTGGTCCAGAAGGCGGCCGATCAGGCGACCCGGGCCGGCCACATCATCCAGCATCTGCGCCGCTTCATCGCGACCGGCGAGACCGAGCGCAATTTCGAGGCCATCAACCGCGTGGTCGAGGAAGCGGCCCAGCTGGCGCTGGTCGGCATCCGGCAGCGCGCGATCGCGGCCCATTTCGAGCTGGCGCCGGAGCTGCCGCGGGTCCTGATCGACAAGGTCCAGATCCAGCAGGTGATCATCAACCTGGTGCGCAACAGCATCGAGGCGCTGGCGCCGATGCCGCAGCGCCTCCTGGTGCTCAAGACTGGCCGGACCGCCGATGGTGCGGTCCAGGTCGACGTGATCGACAGCGGCCCGGGCCTGGCGCCCGAGGTCGCGGCCCGGCTGTTCCAGCCCTTCGTCACCACCAAGCCCGGCGGGCTCGGCATCGGCCTCTCGATCTGCCGGACCATCGTCGATGCCCATGAGGGCCGGCTCTGGGCGACCGACAATCCGGGCGGCGGCACGATCTTCCACATCGCCTTGCCGGTTCCCGCCGAGCGGGAGCCGGAGCATGGCTGACGAGCCGGTCGTCTATGTCGTCGACGACGACGAGGCGGTTCGGGATTCCCTGGCGGTGCTGCTTGAGTCGGAGGGTTTCGCCGTCCATAGCTGCGCGTCCGCCGAGGCGCTGCGCCAGGCAGCACCGCTCGGCCGCCGCGGCTGCATCCTCCTCGACGTGCGCATGCCGGGCGAAGATGGGCTCGGCCTGCTTGCCTGGCTCGGCGGCCAGCCCGACGGCCTGCCGGTGATCATGATCACCGGCCATGGCGATGTCGCCATGGCGGTCCGGGCGATGAAGCAGGGCGCGATCGACTTCATCGAGAAGCCGTTCGAGCCCGAGGATCTGCTGAGCGCGGTGCGCGTCGCCATGCGCCGCACTGGCGCATCGGGTGCGTCGCTATCGGCCGCCCTGCCGCAGCTGACGCCGCGCGAGCGGGAGGTGCTGGAGCAGCTGGTGCGCGGCCGCTCCAACAAGCTGATCGGCCGCGAGCTCGGCATCAGCCCGCGCACGGTCGAGATCCACCGCGCCCGGCTGATGGAAAAGATGCGCGCCGAGAGCCTGCCGCAGCTGGTCCGCCTGGCGCTGGCCGCGGGGATCGATCCCCAGGACGGCTAAGCAAAACTCCTAGAGCGCTAAGCACTATACCGGATGCAACCGCGCCGGCGGCTTGCCTATGCTGACTTATGATGTCCGTGTCCTTGCCATGGTGGCGCTCGACGATCGGCGGAGGGGTCGGCCATGGGCCCAAGCAGGCAGGCCGAGCGTCCGTCTGGCCGCCAGTCGCCATGACGGCCCAGCCGGCCGATCGCGCGCACCCGCCTGGCCAGGCCACGGTCTATGTGGTCGATGACGACGACGCCGTGCTCGACGCGCTGACCGCGGCGCTCCAGGCCCATGGCTATCGGATCGTCGCCAGCCCCTCGGCCGCCGCCTTCTTCGCCAGCTTCCAGCCGGCGGTGCTGCCGGCCTGCCTCCTGGTCGAGCTCGATCTGCCGGATCTGGGCGGACCTGAGCTGGTCGGCCAGCTGGTCGGCCGCCGGATCCGGCTGCCGGCAGTGCTGATGAGCGCCCGCCTGCGCAACCGCCGGCTGGCCAAGAACCTGCCGATGGGCGTGGTCGCTCTGCTGGAAAAGCCGTTCGAAACCGCCGAATTGATCGAGCGCCTCGACTTCGCGCTCGGCTCGAGCGCGCCCGCCGGTCGGCCGATCGCCCCGGCATAGGTAGAATCCCTTAAGTAGTGCAACGAATTATGGCCAAGCCCCGCAGTCTCTACGTTGGATTTGCACGGTCTCGTTGATCGACATCAATGACCGGCAAGCAGGGGGTGGACCATGGCAGCGTTTCTTCGCCAACGAAATGAGCGGCCGCAGCCGGCAAACTGCGTGGCGTTCCAGGCCGGCTCGGCCATGGAGCAGAGCCTGGGCGGGGCTGGCCTGGGCGTCACCCTGACTGCAGCGGCCGGCCAGACCATCCTGGTCGAGGGCGATCCTCTGACCCATTACTACCGGATCGTCTCGGGCACGGTGCGCCTCTACAACGCGGTCTCCGATGGCCGTCGCCAGGTGCTGGATTTCCTGGGCGCCGACGAGTGCTTCGGCCTGACCGGCCTTGCCCGCTATGCCTACAGCGTCGAGGCGATCTCGCCGGTCACCCTGATCCGCTACCCGCGCCAGCGCCTGGAGGCGGTGGTCGAGCAGAGCCCGGAGCTGGCGGCCTCGCTGTTCCGTCAGGCCTGCGTCGAGCTCGGCCAGGCGCAGCGGCAGATGCTGCTGCTCGGCCGCAAGAGCGCCGACGAGAAGATCGCGTCGTTCCTGCTCGCCATGGCCGAGCGCCAGGCGCAGCTCGGCCGGCCAGCCGACATCTTGGACCTGCCGATGTCGCGTCAGGACATCGCCGACCATCTGGGCCTGACCATCGAGACCGTGAGCCGCACGATCAGCCGCTTCAAGCGGGCGGGCGTCATCGCCTTGACCGGCCGGCAGCATGTCGTGCTGCGGGATCTGGCCCGGCTGCGGCGGCTGGCCGCCGTGGAGGCTGCGTCCTAACCGACGCCCATTCCGGCTAGCGATGGCCCCGGCTGCGGGGTGCCGCCTTGGCCGCTGGCAGCGGCTCGCTGGGCTCAGCGGCGGCCGCTGGCTCGACGGTGGCCGGGCCGAGGCGGCAGCGCAGCTCGACCAGCTCCGGATCGTCCGGATGGCTGCCGCGCTCGAAGCCCAGCTCCTCGGCCAGCGCCAGCATGCCGCGGTTCTCGCTCAGCACGATGCCGAAGACCTCGCCGATGCCCTCGGCGCGGGCATAGTCCAAAATCGTCTGCATCAGGATCCGGCCAAGGCCACGGCCCTTGCGGTCGCTCCGCACCAGGATCGCATATTCCGCCCGCTGCCGGTCGGGATCGGACGCGACCCTGACGACCCCCCAGAACGCATCGTCGCTCGGGGCCGCGGGATCGAGCGCCACGAGCGCCATCTCGCGGTCATAGTCGATCTGGGTGAGGCGCGCGCATAGCTCCGGCGAGATCGTGCGGATCGTCGCGAAGAAGCGCAGCCGCCGATCCTCGACCGTGGTCTTCTCGTCGACCATGACATGCAGCGGGCTGGCGTCTTCCGGCCGGATCGGCCGGAGCAGCAGCTGCTGCCCGTCCGGCAGCGTGACGGTGCGCTCCAGCTCCTTGGGATAAGGCCGGATCGCGAAGCGGGCAGCCCCGCGATGCGCCGCCGGCGCCACCTTGATCCGGGCATCCAGCGCCAGCACGCCGTTCTCATCCGCGAGCAGCGGGTTGATGTCGAGCTCCGCCACCTCGTCGAGATCGGCGGCCAGCTGGGCGATCTGGACCAGGGTCAGCGCGATCTCGTCCAGCGCCGCCGGTGGCCGGTCGCGATAGCCGTGCAACAGGGCGCTCACCCGGGTCCGCTCGATCAGCTCGTGGGCCAAGGTCAGATTGAGCGGTGGCAGGGTCAGCGCCTGGTCGCGCACCACCTCGACCGCGGTGCCGCCATGGCCGAACATCAAGACCGGCCCGAACACCGGATCGTCAGTGAGGCCCACGATCAGCTCGAAGGCGTTGTGGGTGTCGACCATGCGCTGGACCGACAGGCCGTCGATCCGAGCCTCGGGCCGACGCGCCTTGACATTGGCGAGCATGGTGCGCGCGGCTTCGTGCACGGCCCAGGGATCGGCCAGGCCGAGCATCACGCCGCCGATGTCGGACTTGTGGGTGATGTCGGGCGAGACGATCTTGAGCGCGACCGGCTGGCCGAGCTTGGCGGCCGCGCGCGCCGCCTCGTCGGGCGCCTGCACGATCACCGCCTCGACCACCGGCACGCCGTAGCAGCCCAGGATGCGCTTGGTCTCGATATCGCTCAGCCATTCCCGGCCCTCGGCCAGGGCGGCTGCGAGGATCATCTTGGCCAGGCTGGGATCGGACGTGAAGCTCTCGGGGATCGAGGGCGGCACCTCGCGCAGGAGCGCCTGATTGCGCCGGTAGCGGACCAGATGCATGAACGCGCGCACCGCCTCGGACGGCGTCTCGTAGCTCGACACGCGCTCCTTGGCGAACCGGGCGCGCGCCGCGGCCGCGCTGCCATCGCCCAGCCAGCAGGTCAGGACCGGCCGCTGGTGCTGCTTGGCAGCCGCGATGGTCGCCAGGGCCGCCTCGCCGCTGTCGGTGATCGCGGTCGGGCAGTTCATGACCAGGACCGCATCGTTGGCCGGATCGGTCAGGACCGCATCGAGGGCCCCCTTGTAGCGCGCGCCGGGCGCATCGCCGATCAGATCGACCGGATTCGCGCGGCTCCAGAGCTTGGGCAGGACCTGGTCGAGCTGGGCCAGGGTCGGCTCGCTCAATTCGGCCAGCCGGCCGCCCTCGGCGATCAGGCTGTCGGTGGCGAGCACGCCAATGCCGCCGCCGTTGGACACGATCGCCAGCCGGTCGCCATGCGGGTCGAGGCCGCTGGACAGGGTCTCGACCGCGGCGAACAGCTCGTCCAGGCCATCGACCCGGAGCATGCCGGCGCGCCGGATCGCGGCGTCGTAGACCGCATCGGCGCCGGCCAGCGCCCCGGTATGGGAGCGCGCGGCCTTGGCGGCGGCAGTGCTGCGGCCGGCCTTGATCACCACCACCGGCTTGCCCCGGGCGGCCGCGCGCGCCGCCGACATGAACTTGCGGGCATGGCGGATGCCCTCGATGTAGAGCAGGATCGCCCGGCAGCTGCGCTCGGTCGCCAGGTAGTCGAGCAGGTCGCCGACATCGACATCGGCCATGCCGCCGACCGAGAGCATGTGGCTGAAGCCGATCCGCCGGTCATTCGCCCAATCCAGCACGCCGGTCAGGATCGCCCCCGACTGGGCGATGAAGGCGAGCTTGCCGGGCAGGGGATTGGCCTGGGCGAAGCTGGCATTGAGGCCGCTGCCCGGCACCATGATGCCCAGGCAGTTGGGGCCGACGATGCGCATCAGGGTCGGCCGCGCGGCCGCCAGCATCGCCTGCTCCAGCCGCTGGCCCTCCGCGCCCAGCTCGGCGAAGCCGGCCGAGATCACGACCGCCGCCCGGGTGCCGCGCGCCGCCAGCGTCGCGACGATGCCGGGCACGGTCGCGGCCGGCGTCGCGATCACCGCGAGGTCCGGCACCAGCGGCAGAGCCTCGATCGAGGGATAGGTCAAAACGCCTTCGATCGCCCGCTCATGCGGGTTGACCGGCATGATCGGGCCGGCAAAGCCGGCGTTGAACAGATTGCGCGCGACCACCGCGCCGATCGAGCCCGCCTCGCGCGAGGCGCCGATCAGGGCGATCGAGCTCGGGTTCAGCAGGACCTCGAGATTGCGGACCGACATGGCGGCTCAGCTCCGGGGCGGTGGCTCGCGGTCCGGCGCGTCCTCGTCATCGAACAGGATCCGCTCGGCAGCCCCGTCCAAATCGTCGAACTGGCCGCTCTTGAGCGCCCAGAGAAAAGCTCCAAGGCCCAAGAGGCCGAGGAGCAGGGCGATCGGGATCAGATAGATGAGGGCGTTCACGGGACCGCTGGCAGGCGGGCGCGGCCGAGCCGCAGGGCATTGCCGACCACTAGCAAAGACGAGGCCGACATGCAAAGGGCCGCCACCAGCGGGGTCACCAGGCCGGCGACCGCGAGCGGGATGGTGAGCAGGTTGTAGCCGAGCGCCAAGCCGAAATTCTGCCGGATCAGGCGCTGCGAGCGGCCGGCCACGGCGAGCAGCTCCACCACCGGCTGCAGCCGGTCGCCCTGGAACACCGCATCGGCGGCGGTGCGGCTGATATCGACCGCGCTGGCGGGCGAGATCGAGACATGGGCAGCCGCCAGCGCCGCGGCATCGTTCAGCCCGTCGCCGACCATCAGGACGCGATGCCCTGCCTTGGCCAGGGTTTCGAGCCTCGCCAGCTTGTCGGTCGGGCTGCATTCGGCGCGGCGTTCGACGATGTCGAGCTGGCCGGCCAGCGCCGTCACGGTGGCGGTGCGATCGCCCGACAGCAGCTCGACCGCAAGGCCCTGCGCCTTGAGGGCGCGCACGACCTCGGCCGCATCGGGCCGGAGCGCGTCGTCGAAGGCGAAGCGGGCCTGCGCGCCCGACGGCAGGACCAGCCACAGCTCGAGCCCGACGGCGCCATTGGGCGCATCGATGCCGCAAAAGCGGCGGTTGCCGAGCCGGATCTCGCCGGCATCCGTGGCCAGCCGCAGGCCGGCGCCCGGCACCTCGACCACGTCCTTCGCGACCGGGACGTCGGGGGCGGCCCGGCGCAGGGCGCGGCACAAGGGGTGCTTGCTGGCGCCGGCCAGGGCTGCCGCCTGGGCCAAGAGCTGCGGTGAGCGCGCGGGATCAGGCTGCAGGGTCGGCCGGCCTTCGGTCAGCGTGCCGGTCTTGTCGAACACCACGGTGTCGACCTGGGCCAGGCGCTCCAGCGCGGTCGCCGATTTCAGCAGCGTGCCGCGGGCGAGCAGGCGGCCGGACGCCAGCACCTGGACGGCGGGCACGGCGAGACCGAGCGCGCAGGGGCAGGTGATGATCAGGACCGCGATCGCGTAGAGCAGGGCGACCTGCCAGGCGAGGCCGAACAGCAGCGTCCAACCGAGGAAGGTCAGGAGCGCCAGGCCATGCACCACCGGCGCGTAGAGGCGGGCGACCCGATCCGCCAGCACGACATAGGCCGCACGGCGCTGCTCGGCCAGCTCCATCAGCCGGACGATCTCGGCCAGCAGCGTGCCCTCGCCGGTGGCGCTGACCTCGAGGGTGATCGGGGCGCCCAGATTGAGCGTGCCGGCGAACACCTGCTCGCCGACCGCCACCGCGCGCGGCAGGGTCTCGCCGGTGATCAGGCTGGTATCCAGCTCGGAGCGGCCGGCCACGATCTTGCCGTCGACTCCGATCCGCTCGCCGGCGGCGACCAGCACGGTCATGCCGCGCGCGACGTCGGCAACCTTCACGGTGCGCGCGTGGCCCTGGTCGTCGAGCACCGTGACCGCGGTCTGCTCCAGGGTCAGCAGGCGCTCCGCCGCCCGGCGCGCCTGGCCCCGCGCGCGGCGGTCGAGATAGCGGCCGAGCAGCAGGAAGAACAGGAGCATGGTCGCGGAGTCGAAATAGGCATGCTGGCCGCCGCGGATGGTCTCGAACAGGCTCATGCCGCAGGCGAGCGTGATGCCGAGCGAGATCGGCACGTCCATGTTGGTGCGGCTGGCGGCGAGCGCACGCGCCGCCGATTCGAAGAACGGCCGGCCGGCATAGACCACCGCTGGCAGCACGATCAGCGCCGAGAACCAGTGCAGCAAGGCGCGGGTCGCCGGCCCCATGGTGGCGAAATCGCCGGCCCAGACCGAGACCGAGAGCAGCATGATATTGGCGGCGGCAAAGCCCGCCACCGCCATGGCGCGCAGCAGCTGCCGCTCGGCCGCCGCGTCCTTGGCGCCGAGCTGCCCGGGATCGAACGGGAAGGCGGGATAGCCGAGGCCGGCGACCAGCTGGACGATCTGGTTGCCGAACGCGGGCGCGCCCTGCCAGCCGACCACCAGGCGCCGGGTGGTCAGGTTCAGGCGCGCCTCGGTGACGCCGTCCAGCGCCTGCAGCGCCCGCTCGATCTTGCGCACGCAGCCGCCGCAATGGACGTTCTCGACCATCAGATGCAGGCGCTGCCCGCCGGCGGTTGCCTGGACGAAGGCGCTGACGTCGCTGCCGGTCGCGGGCTCGGACCAGGTCTCGGCGGCAACCGGGGCGGGCAGGGTTGCTTGGCTCAGCATCGCCTGGCCTCAGGGCTGCAGGTAGAGGCGCTGGTGCCAGCGGAAGCTGTCGGCGCCGCGGCGCGCGGTGAGATAGGCGTCCCACTGGCCGGCGAGCGGCAGCTCGATGGTGGCTTCGTAGTGGCCGCTGGCCGGGCCGGCGGTGAGCGCCAGGTGATGGTCCTGGCCGGCGCTGGTCGGCCGGATGAAGGCAGCCTCGACGGTCGCGGTGCTTAAGTGGTTGCCGGCGCGATCGGCGAGCTCGAGCTGCAGCTTGCCCTGGCGCGGCCCGGTCTGGCTGAAGCTGACCTCGGCCCGCCAGCCCAGCTCCGCCTGGGCGCGTGCCGCCGCCAGGGTCTGGTTGTAGGCCAGGCCGCGCTCATAGGCGCTGCCGGTGGCGAGGCCGGTCCAGGAGCCGAGCGCCACCCAGAGCATGGTGCCATTGGCCGCCAGCACGATGCCGAAGAAGGCGAAGAACAGATAGGGGATCCAGCGGTCGCCGCGCGCGGGACGAGGGCTGGCGAGGCTTGTCATGGTCATCGTTCGGGTCCTCGGAACACGGTCTCGAAGCGGGCGACGGTCTGATCGGCCTGGTCGGTCAGGCTGAGCTGGATCGGCTGCTGGTGGCTGGCCACCGCCGCGGCTGGCGCGGTCACATAGAGGCGGTAGCTGGTCACGGTATCGGGCCTGCCTTCGAGCAGGATCGGCTGGCCCGGCGCCGGCTCATGGCCGATCACGCTGAGCGTGGCGCCGGCCAGATCCTCGATGCCGAGCGCGAAGGTCTTCGCGACGCGGTCCTTGTTCAGGATCTTGAGGGTGTAGCCATTGCGCAAGCCGCCGTCGCTCAGGCGCACGAACAAGGGATTGCGGTCGTGCAGGACGTTGACGTCGAGGGTCGCGCGGGTCGACAGGCCGAGCAGGATCCCGATGCCGAGCACCGCGATGATCACGGCATAGATGATCGTGCGCGGCCGGACGATCCGCATGACCGGCGCCTCGCCGCGCTGGCGGCGCTGCTGATTGGCCTCGGTGTCGAGGGTGATCAGGTTGGCCGGTCGGCCGACCTTGGCCATGACGTCGTTGCAGGCGTCGATGCACAGGCCGCAGCCGATGCATTCCAGCTGCAGGCCGTCGCGGATGTCGATGCCCGTGGGGCAGACCGCGACGCATTGGTTGCAGGCGACGCAGTCGCCGCGGCCGTCCCAGCTGGCGCCCTTCTTGTGGGCGCCCCGCGGCTCGCCGCGCCAGCTCTCATAGGTGACGACGTAGGATTCGTTGTCGAGCAGCGCCGCCTGGAAGCGCGGCCAGGGGCACATATAGGTGCAGACCTGCTCGCGCGCCCAGCCGGCCAAGAGGTAGGTGGTGGCGGTGAACAGGCCGCAGAAGAAGTAGACCGCGAACGAGGCCTGCCCGGTCAGGATGTTCCAGGTCACGGTCGGCGCGTCGTTGAAATACATGATCCAGGCGCCGCCGGTCGCCGCCGCGATCAGGAGCCAGGCGCCGTGCTTGGCGACCTTGCGCGCCACCTTGCCGCCAGTCAGCGGCGACTTGTCGAGCCGGATCCGGGCGGCCCGATCGCCCTCGATCAGCCGCTCGACCCACATGAACAGATCGGTCCAGACGGTCTGCGGGCAGGTGAAGCCGCACCACACCCGCCCGCCGATGCTGGTCACCAGGAACAGGCCGAAGGCGCCCAGCATCAAGAGAAAGGTGAGGTAGTAGATCTCCTGCGGCCAGATCTCGATCCAGAAGAAGTAGGCCCGCCGGCTCGGCATGTCGATCAGGACGGCTTGGTCGGGCGCGCCGGGGCCCCGGTCCCAGCGCAGCCACGGCACCAGATAGTAGATCGCGAGCAGGCCCACGAGCGCCGCCGTCTTGATCTGGCGGAAGCGGCCTTTGATCGCCTTGGCATAGATCCGAACGCGCTCGGCGTAGAGCTTGGTGTCCTTTTGCTGCTTGAACGAGACCGCGTCCTCGACCGGAACCGGGGCCGGGGTGGCGGCGGGAGCGAGATCGTTCATGGCGGCGGGCGCTCGGCAGGTGGCGGGCTACTGCCCGCCGCCCAGGCTGTGGACGTAGACGGTCAGCAGCTTGATCGTGGCCGGATCGAGCCGGGTCGACCAGGCCGGCATGACGCCCTGGCGCGGCTTCACGATCTGCGCCACGATCTGCGGGCGCTGGCTGCCGTAGAGCCAGATCGGGTCGGTCAGGTTCGGCGCTCCCATGTCCTGCAGGCCCTTGCCATCGTCGCCGTGGCAGGAGGCGCAGTTCTCGGCGAACAGCGCCTGGCCGCGCGCGGCCGCCTCGGCATTGCCGCTGGTGCCGCCGAGCGAGAGCACGTAGTCGGTGACATCCTCGATCTGGGCGGGCTCCAGGATCTCGCCAAAGGCCGGCATCTCGTTGAAGCGGGCCTGCTCGTGGCCGTTGCGGATGCCGTAATTGATGGTCTGCTCGATCGCCTCGAGCGTGCCGCCCCACAGCCAGTCGTCGTCGGCGAGCGTCGGGTAGATGCTCTGACCGGCGCCGCCCAGGGCATGGCAGCCAGCGCAGTTCTCGTTGAACGCGACCTGGCCACCGACCAGGGCGAAGTTCAAGAGCTCAGGATCCTGGTTGATCTCGGCAACCGAGGCGCTGGCCAGGCGGTCATAATAGGTGGCCTGGGCTGCCTTGGCCTCGGCCATGCGATGGTCGAGGTCGAGCCGCTGATTGCTGCCCAGCACGCCCTTGGCATAGCCGTTGATGCCGGGCCAGCTCGGATACAGCACCCACCACACGACCGCGAACAGGATCGAGGCGTAGAAGGTATAGAGCCACCATTTCGGCAGCGGCGTGTTCAGCTCCTTGATCCCGTCCCATTCATGGCCGGTGGTGTCGGTGCCGGTGAAGGCATCCTTCTCGACTTTGGTCGGCATGGTCCTAGTCTTTCCGCTGATCGTCGTTGAGCGGGATCTTGCCGTAGCGCTCGAACCTGGCCTTGTTGCGGGGCAGGAGCGCCCAGATGACGATGCCCACGAACAAGATGAACAGCCAGACCGGCCAGATCGCGCTGGCCCAGCTATGCAGGGTCTCGAGCATGATCAGCCCTCTCACTGCAGGAGGTCCTGGGTCTCCAGGTCGGTGAAGTCGACCATCCGGCCCAGGATCTGGAGATAGGCGATCAGCGCGTCCATCTCGGTCAGCTTGGCCGGATCGCCGTCGAAATCGCCGACCGCGGCCTTGGGGTAGCGTGCCAGGAGCGCCTCATGGTCGCCGTTCGGATCCGCCTGGCCGGCGAGATCGCTGGCGGCGTTCTGGATCATGTCGTCGCTGTACGGCACGCCGACCGTGCGAACGGTGCGCAGATGGGCGTCGATGTCCGGCATGCTCAGCTCATGCGCCAGGAGATGGGGATAGGGCGGCATGATTGATTCCGGCACGACCTCCTGCGGCTTGATCAGATGGGCGGCCTGCCACTCGTTCGAGTACTTGCCGCCGACCCGGGCGAGATCCGGCCCGGTCCGCTTGGAGCCCCACTGGAAGGGGTGGTCGTACATGCTCTCGGCGGCCAGGCTGTAATGGCCGTAGCGCTCGACCTCGTCGCGGAACGGCCGGATCATCTGCGAGTGGCAGTTGTAGCAGCCCTCGCGCAGGTAGATGTTGCGCCCGGCCAGCTCCAGCGGGGTATAGGGTCTGACGCCTTGGACCTTCTCGATCGTGCTCTCGATCGTGTAGAGCGGCACGATCTCGACGAGGCCGCCGATCGCGACCGTGATCAGGATCAGGACCAGGAGCAGGATCGCGTTGGTCTCGATCTTTTCATGCTTGTTGAGCATCGGTCCCGCTCCCTATTCAGCGGCTGTGGTGACGGCCGAGGGGCCGAGCGGCTGCTCGGCGCGGATGTCGCCGCGCGCGGTCCGCCAGAGGTTGTAGACCATGACCAGGGAGCCGGTCAGGAACAGCACGCCGCCGAGCGCCCGGATCACGTAGAAGGGATGCATCGCGGCGACCGTCTCGACGAACGAGAACTGCAGGAAGCCCAGCTCGTCATAGGAGCGCCACATCAGGCCCTGCATGATGCCGGACACCCACATCGCGGTGATGTAGAGGACGATGCCCAGGGTCGCGATCCAGAAATGCACCTCGACCAGCTTCTTCGAGTACAGCCCCTCGCGGTGCCACAGGCGCGGGACCAGGAAGTAGACCGCGCCGAACGACACGAAGGCGACCCAGCCGAGCGCGCCGGAATGGACGTGGCCGATGGTCCAGTCGGTGTAGTGGCTGAGCGCGTTGACCTGGCGGACCGACATCAGCGGCCCTTCGAAGGTGCTCATGCCGTAGAACGCGACCGAGGTGACCAGGAAGCGCAGGACCGGATCGGTGCGCAGTTTGCCCCAGGCGCCGGACAGGGTCATGATGCCGTTGATCATGCCGCCCCAGGATGGCATCCAGAGCATCACCGAGAAGGTCATGCCCAGGACCTGCGCCCAGTCGGGCAGCGCGGTGTAGTGCAGGTGGTGCGGGCCGGCCCAGATG
>CADEGR010000099.1:0-9740 GCA_902826935.1 uncultured Alphaproteobacteria bacterium
GGCCTCGGCATTAAATGATCCAGAAAAGAAAGGCCAGCTAATGCTGGCCTTTCTCGCAAGTCTGAGCCGTTGCCGCCAACGTCTCTACTCGATCCCACCCAAATTGACGTACTTGATCTCCAGATACTCGTCGATGCCGTACTTCGAGCCCTCGCGGCCGATGCCGGAGTGCTTGTAGCCGCCGAACGGCGCCACCTCGGTGGAGAAGATGCCGTCGTTGACGCTGACGATGCCGGCCTCGAGCGCTTCCGCAACCCGGAACACGCGGCCGAGATCGCGGGCGAAGAAGTAGCTGGCCAGGCCATAGACGGTATCGTTGGCCTGCTTGATGACCTCGGCCTCGTCCTTGAAGCGGTAGAGCGGGGCGACCGGGCCGAAGGTCTCCTCGTGGGTGATCACCATGTCGGGCGTGCAGTCGCCCAGCACGGTCGGCTCGAAGAACTGGCCGCCCAGCTTGTGGCGCCGGCCGCCGGTCAGGACCTTGGCGCCCTTGCTCCGGGCGTCCTCGACATGGCGCTCGACCTTGTCGACCGCGGCCGGCTCGATCAGCGGGCCCTGCTCGGTGCCGGCGTCGAGGCCGGGGCCGACCTTGAGCTTGGCGACCGCGGCCGCGAACTTCTCGGCGAAGGCGTCGTAGATCTGGTCCTGGACATAGATCCGGTTGGTGCAGACGCAGGTCTGGCCGGAATTGCGGAACTTGCAGGCGATCGCACCTTTGACCGCCGCCTCCAGATCGGCGTCGTCGAAGATGATCAGGGGCGCGTGGCCGCCCAGCTCCATGCTGACCTTCTTGACCGTGTCGGCGCACTGCTTGAGCAGCGCCACGCCGACCTCGGTCGAGCCGGTGAAGGACAGCTTCCTGACCTTGTCGTTGCTGGTCAGCTCGCCGCCGATGTCCTTGGCGCCGCCGGTGACCACGTTGAACACGCCCTTGGGCATGCCCGCCTGCTCGGCCAGCTCGGCCAAGGCCAGCGCGGAGTAGGGGGTGAAGGTCGCGGGCTTGACCACCACGGTGCAGCCCGCGGCCAAAGCCGGCGCGCATTTGCGGGTGATCATGGCATTGGGGAAGTTCCAGGGCGTGATCGCGGCGCAGACCCCGACCGGCTGCTTCATGATCATGATCCGGCGCGAGCCGGTGGGGGCCGGCACCAGGTCGCCGTAGATCCGCTTGGCTTCCTCGGCATACCACTCGACGAAGGACGCGCCATAGGCGACCTCGCCCTTGGCCTCGGCCAAAGGCTTGCCCTGCTCGCGGGTCATCAGGATCGCCAGATCCTCCTGGTTCGCCAGCATCAGGTCGAACCAGCGGCGCAGGATCGCGGCCCGCTCCTTGGCGGTGGTGCGGCGCCAGCCGTCCAGCGCCCGCTCGGCGGCGTCGATCGCGCGGCCAGTCTCGGCAGCACCCATCTTCGGCACCGTGCCCAGCACCTCGCCGGTCGCCGGATCGCTGACCTCGATGGTCTGCCGGCTGTCGGCCCCGACCCAGGCGCCATCGATATAGCATTGCTCGCGAAACAGCCGATCGTCCCGCAGATGCACCCGCAGGTCCTTGAGCGCCGTCGCCATCGTTGCTTCTCCCTCCTGGCTTGAGTCGTCCGCCGGCGGGTCGCCGCCTGGCGGGCGTGGCCGCGCGGGCGGCGAACATGATTCGCTGCCTCGGTCCTTCAGACGTGGTGATCGCGGCGCGCGGTTAAAAGGCCGGGCGGGGCAATCCGCCTCAATCGACCAGGCTGAGATGGACCCGGCGGTTCTGGCGGCCCTTGTTCTCGATCTTGCCGACGGTCACGCCGCCGATCTCGCCGGTCGAGCGGACATGGGTGCCGCCGCAGGCCTGCAGATCGATGCCCTCGATCTCGATCAGCCGGACCCGGCCATCCAGCACCGGCGGCTGCACGCCGATGGTGCGGATCAGCTCGGGCCGCTGGTGCAGCGTGTCCTGATCGACCCAATGCTCGCGGATCGGCCGGTCCTCGTCGATCCACTGCTCCAGCTTCTCGGCGATCTCGAGCTTGTCGAGCTTGCTGCCGCGCACGTCGAAGTCGAGCCGGCTCTTGTGCTCGCCGACCTGACCGCCGGTGACCGCCTCGTTGATCGCGGCGCAGAGCAGGTGCAAGGCGCTGTGCATGCGCATCAGCCGGTGCCGGCGCGGCCAGTAGATCTCGGCGATCAGCCTTGTGCCGACATGGGGCCGGGCGCCATTCGCCACCTGGTGCAGCACCGCTCCGCCATCCGGGCGCTTGATCGTGTCGATCACGTCCAGCGCCTTGCCGTCGGTCATCAGCAGGCGGCCGCGATCGCCCGGCTGGCCGCCACCGGTCGGAAAGAACACGGTCTGGTCCAAGAGCAGGCCGTTCTCGTCGACACTGATGATTTGCGCATCGCAGCGCCTGGCATAAGCGTCAGAGCGGAAAATCTCGATCGTCGTCATGTTCAGTCGGCTCAATAGTCGATCAGGTGGCCGCTTCGCGCCACCTTGGTGGCGAGATAGGCGTGATTGTGGGCATTGGCAGGGATGGCGTGGCGGACGCGCTCGACGACCTCGATGCCCTCAGCGACCAGGGCATCGACCTTGAGCGGGTTGTTGGTCATCAGCCGGACCTGGCCGATGCCGAGATGGCGCAGCATGGTCGCGGCCGCCCGGAAGCTGCGCTCGTCCGAATCGAAGCCCAGATGCAGATTGGCATCGACCGTGTCGAGGCCCGCATCCTGCAGCCGGTAGGCGCGCAGCTTGTTGATCAGTCCGATGCCGCGGCCCTCATGGGCCAGATAGAGCAGCACGCCATGGCCGGCTTGGCCCATGCGCTCCAAGGCGTGCTGCAGCTGGGGGCCGCAATCGCAGCGCAGCGAGCCCAGAAGATCGCCGGTGAAGCATTCGGAGTGCAGCCGGCACAGCACCGGCTGGTGGGCGGCCGGATCGCCGATCAGGATCGCGAACTGCTCGGTGCCGCCATCGGCCGGGCGAAAGCCCACGATCCGGGCATTCTCGGCCGCCTTGAGCGGCAGCCGCGCCTCGCCGACCGGCCGCAGCGTATCGGCGGCCAGATCGGCGTAGGCGGCGATCGCCGCAGCATCCACCCGCAGCAGATTGCTGCCGCTGCCGGTGGTGGCGAGGCGCTTGATCCCGGTCGGACCGAGCGGCGCGATCACGGCCGCCGGCAGCAGCTGGGCGAGCTTGGCAAGCTGGATCGCAGCCCCGGCGCAGCTGGTCTGGCTGGCGTCCTGAAGCACCACCGGCTGCGGCAGCACGACTGGCGGGCTGGCCGGGCGGAAGGTCGGATCGGCAAGGAAGCGCACGGTCGGCGCGTCGGCGTCCCGCTGCAGCGGCAGAACCACCACCGCGCCGCCGGCGGCCGGCAGATCGAGCACCCGAGCGCGGGTCGCGGTCAGCGCCAGGCGCGGGCTGCTGCCGCTCAGCTGCGCCAGCGCCGAGAGGCTGTCCGCGGTCAGGGTCTCCGCGGCCTGCGCCAGCGCCGTTTCGCCCGGACCGTCGATCACGACGAAGCTGCCGCGCCGCAGATCGCCCACCGCCCGATGCACCGCCATCATGCTGGCGCTCGCCGGCACGCTCACGGGTGCCGGCGCTAGGCGGTCGGTCGAAGCAGCGGTCATGATGCGTTCCTCAAGATCTGTCCTGCGCCAGCTCCGGGCAATCCACGGCGGCGCCTCGGTCTTTTTGTACCCTGGACAGAGGTCGAATATGATGCACGGCGCCGCCGGTTCAAGCCCGGAGTGCCTGGCTTGCCATTCTGGGCTGCGCCAGCAGGAAGCGGATATCGACCAGGAACGACACGATCAGCGCCACCAGCGCTGCCCCGGCCAGCAGGTCGGTGAGCGGGCTGGCGAGCGGCGGCAGCAGGCAGATCATCAAGACCACGCCCTGCAGGACGCAGACCACCTTGCGCCGCATGCAGCCCGGCAAGGCGGCGCGCAGGGCCGGTAGAAACAGGCCGGCCGCGACGAAGGCGTAGCGGATCAGGCCGATCGCCAGCACCCAGGCCCCGGCGCGGTCCATCTGCCAGACCAGCAAGGCCAGGATCAGCAGCAGGAGCGCGTCGACCTCCATGTCGAAGCGCGCGCCGAACCGGCTGGCCAGGCGCAGCCGGCGGGCGAGATAGCCGTCGACCCCGTCCAGCACCAGGGCGCAGGCCACGATCAGGACCAGCGACCAATCGTCCTGCGGGGTCTGGCCGATCGCCAAAAGCGCGCCGGCGACCAGGCTGACCAGCCCGGCGCGCAGCAAGGTCACCTGGTTGGCCTCGCCGAACCGGCTGCCGCCAGGGTTCTCGGCCGAGCGGTCGCCCAGCTGCAGCGACCAGCACAGATTGACCACCGCCGCCAGGACCACGAAGGCGAGCACCCCGGCCAGCACCGGATGGCTCGGCCAGCCTTGCTGCAGCAGGGCAAAGCCGATCAGGCCGGTGACCAGCGCCGTGGCCAGCGAGCTGGCGACGATACCATCACCCTGGCCGGCCTCGCCGCGGGCCATCGAGATCTTGCCTGAGAGCATGGACGGTGGTTCCTCACCTTATCGTTGCCCGGGCGGCGACAACTGCCGTCGGCAGCTTCATCAGCCGCTCGCCCGAGATGATCTATGTCGCCGCTGGGGCAACGGTTCCCGCGCTGACCAGACCGCTATCGGCCGGCAGCACCCCCCTTGCCGCATGCCAGCCGCACGGCAAGTGGTTGCCTGCCCTGGCCCGACATTATTAAAAGGCCTGATGTCGCGACGCCAGAGCCTCGGTACGGCGACAGTGACGCATGGATGTCATCTTGAACCAACCAACAGCATGGTACGCATTGCTGGCAAGGGCCGGCCGACCCGATCCGGCTGACCCAGCGCAGCAAAACGGCCGCATTGCTGCAACAACAGCTGATTTGCCCGATCTATTCCACAGCACCGACAGTGCGGCGCAAAGGCTGCTGAGCCTCTATCTGCCGCTGTGCCAGGGCACGCCCGCGCGCTTCGTGGTCGGCCATCTGGGCCAGAGCCTGGACGGCCGGATCGCCGCGGCCAACGGCGAATCCCGCTGGGTCACGGGCCCCGCCGACCTGGTCCACAACCACCGCATGCGCGCCTTGTTCGATGCCGTCCTGGTCGGCGCCGGCACGGTCGCCCACGACGACCCGCAGCTGACCGTCCGCGAGGTGCCGGGCCGGCATCCGGTCCGGGTCGTGCTGGATCCAGCCAGGCGCCTGGGCGCCGATTACCGCCTGTTTCAGGACGGTGCCGCCCCGACCTTGCTGCTCTGCCGCGCCGATCGCGCCGAAGCGCCGCCGCCCGGCCAGGCCGAGCTGCTGCCGCTGCCGGCAGCGAGCGAGGGCGGCCTCGATCCGCGCGCCGTGCTCGACGCCTTGGCGGCGCGCGGCCTGCAGCGGGTCTTCGTCGAAGGCGGCGGCGTCACCGTGTCGCGCTTTCTGGCAGCCGGCTGCCTCGATCGCCTGCAGCTGACCGTGGCGCCGCTCCTCATGGGCTCCGGCCGGCCGAGCCTGGTCCTGCCCGAGATCGCGCGGATCGACCAGGCGCTCCGCCCGACCATGCGCCGGATCGAGCTGGGCGAGGACCTGATGTTCGAATGCCGCTTCGATGCCTGAGGCGCGCGCTTTTTGGGTCGACGCGCCGGGCCAGGGCAGCCTGCGCGCCGAGCCCCTGCCGCCGCTCGAGCCCGGCATGGTCCTGGTCGAGACCCTGGCCAGCGGCATCAGCCGCGGCACCGAGACCCTGGTGTTCCAGGGCCTGGTGCCGGCCTCGCAGCAGGCGGTCATGGCGGCCCCGTTCCAGGCCGGCAGCCTGGCGCTGCCGGTCAAATATGGCTACTGCTCGGTCGGGCTGGTGCAGGCCGGGCCGCCGGAGCTGCTGGGCCGGCGGGTATTCTGCCTCTACCCCCATCAGGACCGCTATGTCGTGCCGGCCGCGGCCGTGCTGCCGCTCCCCGACGACGTGCCGACCGAGCGCGCTCTGCTCGCCGCCAATTTGGAGACCGCGCTCAACGGCTTGTGGGATGCCGGCGCCACGCTCGGCGATCGGATCGCGGTGATCGGAGCGGGCGCGGTCGGGCTCCTGGCGGCCTGCCTGGCGTCCGGCCTGCCGGGCGCCCAGGTCGAGCTGATCGACATCGCCCCCGCCAAGGCGCCGCTCGCCGCGGCGCTCGGCCTGACCTTCCGCAGCCCGGCCGAGGCCGCTGGCGGGGCGGATCTGGTGATCCACGCCAGCGGCCAGCCGGCCGGCCTCACCGCTGGCCTGGCCCTGGCCGGCTTCGAGGCGACGGTCCTGGAGCTCAGCTGGTATGGCAGCCGCATGGTCGAGCTGCCGCTTGGCGAAGCCTTCCACAGCCGCCGCCTGCGCCTGATCTCGAGCCAGGTCGGCCAGGTGGCGCCGCGCCAGCGGCCGCGCTGGCGCCAGCCCGACCGGCTGGCCCTGGCCTTGCGCCTCCTGGCCGATCCCCGCTACGACTTGCTGCTGGCCCCGCCAGTGCCGTTCGCGGCGTTGCCCGCTGCCATGGCGGCGCTGGCAAGCGGCCCCAGCGACATTGTGTGCCAGGTGATCGACTACCGCTAAGCAAGCACAAACAAATAACCTTTCGAGGGTACCTCATGTTCCGACTGACGGTCCGCGACCACATCATGATCGCGCATAGCTTCAAGGGCGAGGTGTTCGGCCCGGCCCAGAAGCTGCACGGCGCCACCTTCGTCGTGGACCTCGAGGTCCAGCGCCAGGCGCTCGATCAGGATGGCCTGATCACCGATATCGGCCGGATGAGCGAGCTGCTGAAGACCATCCTGGCGCCGCTCAACTACCGCAATCTGGACGAGCTGCCGGAGTTCGCCGGCCGCAACAGCTCGACCGAGATGCTGGCCTATGAGATCGCGCAGCGCGCCAAGGCGGCGATCCTGGAGGGGGCGCTGGGCGGCGATTCGGCCGAAGCGCTGACCGGCGTCAAGGTGACGCTGCTAGAATCGCACATCGCCTGGGCCAGCTACGAGACGGCCCTGCGGGGCGCGTGAGCCGCCAGCTCGCCTTCGTCGTGCCCGGCCCGCTCGACCAGCGGACCGGCGGCTACATCTATGATCGCCGGATCGTCGAGGGCCTGCGTGCTGCCGGCTGGACGGTGCGCGTCCATGAACTCGCCGGCAGCTTCCCGCTGGTCGATGCGACCGCGCGCGCAGCGGCGGCCCAGGTCATGGCGAGCGACCAGCCGTGCGGGCTCGTGATCGACGGCCTCGCTTTGCCGGCCTTCACCGGCCTGCTCGAAGCCCGGCCGCAGCCCTGGGTCGCCCTGGTCCACCATCCGCTGGCACTGGAGACCGGTCTCCGGGCGGCAGAGGCGGCGACCTTGGCGGATCTGGAGCGCTGCCTGCTGCCGCTGGCCGCCCGAATCGTGGTCACCAGCCCGCAAACCCGGCGCGATCTCGCGGCCTATGGCATCCTGCCGGCCAAGATCGGCGTGGTCCTGCCCGGCACCGAGCCGGCGCCGCTCGCTGCCGGCTCCGGCGGGCCGGGCGTGGCGCTGCTCTGCGTCGCCTCGCTGACCGCGCGCAAGGGCCATCTGGTCTTACTCGAGGCGCTGGCCAGCCTGGCCGATCTGCCCTGGCAGCTGACCTGCGTCGGCAGCGACCAGCGCGATCCGGCGGTGGCCGCCGAGATCCGGGCCGCGCTCGCGCGCCTGGGCCTGGCTGAGCGGGTCCGGCTGGTCGCCGAGCAAGCGCCGGCAGCCCTTGCCCAGTACTACGCCAACGCCGATCTGTTCGTTCTCGCCTCTTACCACGAGGGCTACGGCATGGTGCTCGCAGAAGCGCTGGCCCATGGGCTGCCGATCGTCGCGACCGCCGCGGGCGCGGTGCCGGAGACCGTGCCGACCAGCGCCGGCCGGCTGGTGCCGCCGGGCGACGCGACCGCGCTCGCCGCTGTCTTGCGCCAGGTGCTCGGCGACCCGGCCGAGCTGGCGCGCCTCGCCGCCGGCGCGCGCCTGGCGCGTCGGGACCTGCCCGACTGGCCGGCCGCGGCGCGCGGCTTCGCGGCCGAGCTGGACCAGGCCGGCCTCACATGAGCGACGGCTTCGCCGCGACCTGGCTGGGCTTGCGCGAGCCGGTCGATCATCGCGCCCGCAGCCCTGCCTTGAGCGGCGCCTTCGCGGCCCGCCTCGGGCCGAATCCCTTGCTGCTCGATCTCGGCTGCGGGGCTGGCTCCAATCTGCGCTATCTGGCGCCCCGCCTGCCGGCGGGCCAGCGCTGGCGCTGCGTCGACCATGATCCGGCCCTGCTGGCGGCGGCCGCGAGCAGCTTGCCGCCGGGCCTGGATCCGGCCGCCGTCGCCTTCGAGCAGCGCGACCTCGCGAGCGGCCTCGCCGAGCTGGCGCTGGCGCCTGGCATGGCGGTCACCGGCTCGGCCTTGCTCGATCTGGCTTCGGCCGATTGGCTCGATGAGCTGGCGATCCGCTGCCGCCGCCTGCCGGTGCTGTTCGCGCTCTCGGTCGATGGCCGGCTCGCCTGGACGCCAACCCATGCCTTCGATGCCGCTTTCGCTGAGGCATTCTGGCAGCATCAGCGCCAGGACAAAGGCTTCGGCCCCGCCCTTGGCCCGCATGCCGCGCGCCATCTGGCCCGCCATCTCAATACCGGCGGCCACCGGGTCAGCCTGGCGCGCAGCGATTGGCGGCTCGGGCCGAGCGACGCCCCGCTGCTGACGGAGCTGCTGGCCGGCATGCAGGCGGCGGTGGCCGAGGTGCTGGGCGCCTCCGACCAGCTCGCCGACTGGCGGGCAACGCGCGCGGCCGAGCTGGCGGCCGGCCGGCTGCAGCTGCAGGTCGGCCATCTCGATCTGCTGGCCTTGCCATGAGCGAGCTGATCACGCTGACCAAGGAAGGCCTGTACTGCCCGCGCGGCGGCTTTCATATCGATCCCTGGCGCGCGGTCGAGCAGGCGGTGATCACCCACGCCCATGGCGATCACGCCCGGCCGGGCTCCCGTCAATACCATGCCGCGGCCCCGGGCGAAGGCCTGCTGCGCCGCCGGCTAGGTGCCGATACGGCTATCAATTCAGTGCCTTATGGCTCGGTCCTCGAATTCGGCGACACCAAGGTCTCGTTCCATCCGGCCGGCCATGTCCTGGGCTCCGCCCAGATCCGGGTCGAGGCCGACGGCGAGATCTGGGTCGCGTCCGGCGACTACAAGCGCGCCGCCGATCCCAGCTGCGCCGAGTTCGAGCTGGTGCCCTGCGACACCTTCATCAGCGAGGCGACCTTCGCTCTGCCGATCTATCGCTGGGACCCGATCGACCAGACCATGGCCGAGCTGCTCGACTGGTGGGACGACAATGCCCGGGCCGGCCGCGCCGGGGTCCTGTTCTGCTACGCGCTCGGCAAGGCGCAGCGGGTCCTGGCCGAGATCGGCCAGCGCACCAACCGGCCGGTCTACCTGCATGGCGCTATCGAGGCCCTGCTCGAGCCTTACCGCGCCGCCGGCATCCGCCTTGCACCCACCGTGCCGGTCGCCGAGCGCGCCAAGGGCGAGAGCTATGCCGGCGAGCTGATCATCGCCCCGCCCTCGGCCTTCGGCGCCACCTGGCTGCGCCGCTTCGGCGATGCCAGCATGGCCTTCGCGTCGGGCTGGATGCGGGTGCGCGGCAACCGGCGCCGGCGCGGCTTCGATCGCGGCTTCGTCCTGTCCGACCACGCCGATTGGCCTGACCTCCTGCGCACCATCGCCGCGACCGGTGCTCGCCGGGTCTACGCCACCCACGGCTA
>CADEGR010000099.1:9840-16418 GCA_902826935.1 uncultured Alphaproteobacteria bacterium
TGCCGGAATGGCTGGTGATCGACGCCCATGCCGCGGTCGGCGACAGCGCCGAGACGGTCGCGCTGCTGCTCGATGCGGCGGCGATGGACGCGTCCGTGCCGGCCCCGCCCTTGCCGCTGCACCGCTGGCTGGAGGAGCGCCTGCTGCCGCTCCGTGGCCTGGCCGAGGAGGCGCAGTTCGCGGCCGTCACCAGCTGGTGGCAGAGCCTGCCGCGCGACCAGGTCTTCATCCTGAACAAGCTGCTCACCGGCGCCTTCCGGGTCGGCGTGTCCAAGCTCCTGGTGGTGCGCGCCCTGGCCGAGCTGGCCGGCCTGCCGCGGCCGGTGCTGAGCCATCGCCTGATGGGCCAGTGGCAGCCGACCGCCGAGGGCTACCGCCGGCTGTTGGCGGCCGAGGACGGAGCGATCGACCACGCCCGGCCCTATCCCTTCTTCCTCGCCTCGCCGCTCGAGCAGCCGGCAACCGCGCTGGGCCCGCCGGCCGACTGGCTGGTCGAATGGAAATGGGACGGCATCCGCGGCCAGCTGATCCGCCGCGTCGGCAGCACTTTCTTGTGGACCCGCGGCGAGGAGCTGGTGACCGACCGCTATCCGGAGCTGGCGCTCGCCGCCGAGGCGTTGCCGGATGGCGTGGTCCTGGATGGCGAGATCCTGGCATGGCAAGACGGTGTCCTGCCCTTTGCCGCTTTGCAGCGCCGGATCGGCCGCGACAAGCTGAGCGCCAAGCTCCTGGCCGAGGCGCCGGTGGTGTTCCTGGCCTATGACCTGCTCGAGCAGGCCGGTGCCGATCTGCGCACGCAGCCGATCGAGGCCCGCCGCCAGGCGCTGGCAGCATTGCTGACCGAGGCGCCAGCGGCGTTGCGGCTGTCGCCTTTGGTCGAGGCCGACAGCTGGGCGGCGCTCGCGGCCGCGCAGGCGGGCGCCCGGCGCCAGGGCGTCGAGGGCCTGATGCTCAAGCACCGCGCCTCGGCCTACGGCACCGGCCGGCAGCGCGGCAGCTGGTGGAAATGGAAGGTGGCGCCGCTCACGGTCGATGCCGTGCTGCTCTACGCCCAGGCTGGCAGCGGCCGGCGCGCCGATCTGTTCACCGACTACACCTTCGGCGTCTGGCAGGAAGAGCGGCTGGTGCCAATCGCCAAGGCCTATTCCGGCCTCAGCGACGTGGAGATCAAGCGCCTGGATCGCTGGATCCGGCAGCACACCACCGAGCGCTTCGGCCCGGTCCGCCAGGTCCTGCCGCTGCAGGTGTTCGAGCTGGCCTTCGAAGGCATCAACCGCTCGACCCGGCACAAGGCCGGGGTGGCCTTGCGCTTCCCGCGCATCCTGCGCTGGCGCGGCGACAAGACCCCGGCGGAGGCCGACCAGCTGGCGAGCTTGCAGCAGCTGCTCGATGACGCGGGCCGGATTGTTAACCCGTAATTAGGGATATGCGCCGATAACGGGCGCGAACGGCGGTTGACGGGGCTGGTGGCACGGGCTCAGTAAACGTCCTGGCCGCCATTGATCGGGATTTCGGCCCCGGTGATGTAGGAGGCCTGCGGGCTGCACAGGTAGAAGATCAGCCCGGCCACCTCGGCCGGCGAGCCGAGCCGGCGCATCGGAATGCGCTGGACCAGCTGGTCAGTGCCGGGCGAGAGGATCGCGGTATCGATCTCGCCGGGGCAGACCGCGTTGACGCGGATGCCGTGGCCGGCCAGATCGGCCGCCAGCTCCCGGGTCAGGGCCCAGAGCGCTGCCTTGGACGTGCTGTAGGCGCTGCCCGCGAAAGGATGCACCCGATGGCCGGCGATCGACGTAACATTGACGATGGCGCGGTCGCTGCCGGCCAGATTGGTGGCCAGCGCTCGCGAGAAGTAGACCGGGGCGAAGAAATTGATCGCGAACACCTCGCGCCAGACCGCCATGTCGCCGTCCAGGCAGCCCAGCCGTCGGCCATCGGCGCTCTTGGGCGAGAAGCCGGCATTGTTGACCAGGGCGTGCAGCTCGCGGCCGGCCAATACCTCGTGCAGCCGCTGGATCGCGAAGTCGAGGCTCTCGGTCTTGGCCAGATCGGCGGTGATATGGGCGTGCCGGTCGTCGCGGGCGCATTCCGGCGGCACCGGATCGCGCGAGCAGGTGATCGCGCGCCAGCCCTGCTCGACGAAATAGCGGGCGGTCGCATGGCCAATGCCACGGCTCGCACCGGTGATGAACACGGTCTTGGAATCGGGCATGGGCTCGCTCCGGCTGCGGCACGGCGCGCCAGGGCTGGCGCCATCCAGCTTGGACTTAAGCCGCCGGCGCCGCGTGGGCAAGCCTCGCGCTCGGCCGGCTCCTCGTGGCCGGGCGCGGCCGCTGCGGCAGCCGCCGCATGATCGCTCGGCTGAAAGGCCTGCTGCGGCGGCGGATGGTCCAGAACATCCTGGCCCTCTATGGCGTCCGGGTGATCAACCAGCTGGTGCCCCTGATCATCATCCCGTATCTCGCGCGGGTGCTCGGGCCGACCGGCTGGGGCATGGTGGCCTTCGCCCAGGCCTTCGCCATGTACGGCATCATCACCATCGAATATGGCTTCGAGCTGACCGCGACCCGCTCGGTCTCGCAGCTGCGCCACGACCCCGCCCAGCTGGGTGCGCTGATCGCCGGCATCCTGGGCGCCCAGGTCTTCCTGGCCGGCGTCGTCGGCCTCGCCTCCCTCGGCGTGCACTGGTTCGTGCCGCCGTTCGACGAGCAGCCGCTCCTGGTCCTGGCCGGCCTCCTGTTCGCGATCCTGCAGGGCTTCGCGCCGATCTGGTATTTCGTCGGCCAGGAGCGGGTGCCGCTGGTCGCGGCGATCGACACGGTCGCCAAGGTGGTGGCGACCGCCTTGATCTTCACCTTCGTGCGCGACCTCGACGATGGCTGGCTGGTGCTGCTGTTCTACGCGGTCGCGGCCGGCATCTCGACCTTGACCAGCTACGTCTTCTTGCTGCGCGACGCGCGGCCCAGGGCGTTCCGGCCGGCGCTGCTGCTGGCGACCCTGCGGGGTGGCTTCTCGGTGTTCTTGATGCGCATCGGCATCGCCATGCACACCACCGGCAACACCTTCTTGATGGGGGTCCTGGCCTCGCCGGCACAGGTCGCGTTCTTCGCCGCCGGCGAGAAGCTCTCGCGCCCGGCCGCCTGGCTGCTCCATCCGATCAACACCGCCTTGCTGCCGCGCCTGTCCGAGCTGGTCGGCCACAGCCCCGATGCCGCCAGCCGGATGGCCGGGATCAGCCTGATGACCATGCTCGGCCTCGGCCTCGCCTTCGGCCTGGCGCTGGGCGTCGCGGCACCCTGGCTGATCCCCTTGATGTACGGCCCCGGCTTCGAGCCTGCCATGCCGGTGCTGCGGGTGATGGCGCTCCTGGTCCCGCTGGTCGTGCTGAACGGCGTGCTGGTCAGCCAGTGGCTGGTGCCGAACGGCCTGGATCGGGCGCTGTCCGTGGTCATCCTGACCGGCGCCACCTGCAATCTGCTGCTGGCCCTGGTCGTGGCCCCGCGCCTGGGCGCCATGGGCATGGCCTGGGTCACGGTGGTGGTCGAGTTCGGCATCGTCGCCGGCCTGCTCGCGGTGCTCTACCGCCGCGGCCTCAGGCCGTTCCAGTTCGAGATCCTGCGCGGCCTGGTCCTCTTGGCCATGGCCCGCCGATGAGCCTTTGCCGCCCGCGCGGGCGATCCTTTGGGAGCGATTCCTGATGTTCGTGTCCGTGATCATGCCGGTCTACAACAGCGCTCGCTTCCTGCGGCCGGCGCTGGATAGCGTGCTCGCCCAGACCCATCGCGACTTCGAGTTCGTGATCATCGACGACGGCTCGACCGACAACTCGCCCGAGATCATGGCGGAAGCTGCGGCGCGCGATTCGCGCATCCGGATCATCCGCCAGGACAACCAGGGCGGGGCGGCGGCGCGCAACCGGGCGCTCAAGGAATGTCATGCCGAGTGGGTGGCGAGCGTCGACGCCGATGACATGATGCTGCCCGAGCGGCTGGCGCGGCAGATCGCGTTCATCGGGCGCTACCCCGAGGTCAAGGTGTTCGCCAGCCGCGCCTATTACATCGACGAGCGCGACCGGATCCTCGGCAAGACCAAGCTCGAGCCGTTCGCCACGCCCGAGCAGTTCCACAGCTATCTGGCCAAGGGCGGCATCCTCGGCCTGAACCACCCCTCGGTGATGTTCCATCTGCCGACCATCCAGGCGGTCGGCGGCTACCGGGTGCAGTTCCCCCTGTCGCAGGATCTGGATTTGTGGAACCGGGTGGCCGAGGCCGGCCATCTGGTCCTGCTGCAGGACGAGCTGCTGACCAAGTACCGGATCCATGGCGCCTCCGAGGTGGCCTCGAAGGCCTATGCCATGATGCTCGACTTCGAATACATGAAGGCCTGCATCCTGGCTCGCCGCGCCGGCCAGGCCGAGCCCACCCGTGCCCAGTTCGAGGCCCGCTGGGCCAGCCGGCCCTGGTCCGAGCGGCTCGCCACCAAGCTGTTCCACGAGGCCAACATCAACTATCGCGCGGCCGCCTTCGACCTCGCCTGCGGCCGCTATCTGAAGGGGCTGGGGCGGCTGCTCTATGCCGGCTGCTGCCGACCCGACTATGTCCTGGGCCGGCTCGCGACCCAGTTCACCCCGAACGTGTTCCGGCGCAGCGGCACCGAGCCGCAGAGCGGGCAGCCGGCCTAGGTCGCGCGCCCAGGCAGCAACGATTGCCGGTTGGGAGGCCACGTTCGTCCCGGCACCAGGACCCTTGCCAGGGCAGCCGCCTTTTGCGCAACTCATAGCGGGCGGGCGAGCGCGAGGGAGCGATCGGTGAGCGGGGACGGGCAGGCAGGCGAGGAATTGGCGGACGGCCGGATCGAGCCGGCACTGTTCCGCCAGGTCATGGCCAGCTTCGCGACCGGGGTCACCGTGGTCACCACGGCGCAGGCCGGCGAGATCCACGGCATGACCGCGAACGCCTTCATGTCCGGCTCGCTCGAGCCGCCCTTGTGCGTGGTCTCGGTCGCCAAGCGGGCGCGCATGCACGGCCATCTGCTTGCCAGCCGCCGCTTTGGCATCTCGTTCCTGAGCGAAGGCCAGGAGCAGCTCTCGAACCACTTCGCCGGCCGCCCAGTGCCAGGTCTGAGGCCCGAATTCGCGACTTTGGGCGAGGCACCGGTGCTGGCCAAGGCCGCCGGCTGGCTCGCGGCCGACCTGCACGCTACGCCCGATTGCGGCGATCACACCCTGTTCATCGGCCGGATCCGGCAGCTGCGGGCGAGCCATCTGCGGCCACTGCTCTACGTCGCCGGCCACTACGCCAGCCTCGGCCGCGGCCAGCCACGCGCCACCGAGGAGCCACCCGAGTTCTGGTGAGGTGGCTGCGCCGGCGACCCGCGTCCCGCTCGCTGGCCGAGCTTGGGCATCGGTGTCGGCTCGACCTCCGCCGGCTCGACCGCGGGCTCGCGGGCCGCAACCCAATAACGCAAAGCCGGCCCGCGTCGCGCGTGACCTGCGCCGCCACGCCGGCAAGTTGCGTCCTTAGCTGGCTGGCGCACGATGGGTGGAACCACGCCCATAGCTTCCGAGATAGCCCCGGAACCGGTCGGCCTCGCATGGTTCGAGCGTGGTTCGGTTGGCCAGCCTGCTCAGCTAAGACGTTTGATCTGCGGATCAAAGGGGTTGCCGTCTTTTGGCTGGGCACCGGCTGATGGCGCCAACCGCCCTGGCGGCCGATGCTTCGATCAGCTAGGGCGTGTTAACACTATTCGGCGGAGGTGCCTTGGTATAGACCTGCCGGATGATGGAGCTGACCGAAGACCAGTATGAAGTGATCCGGCCGTTGCTGCCGGTGCAGCGGGGCAATGTGCGGATCGCCAACCTCGATGTCCTCAACGCGGTGCTGTATGTCGCAGAGAATGGCTGCAAGTGGCGGGCATTGCCTGAGCGCTTTGGCAACTGGCACACGATCTACACGAGGCTGCGCCGGTGGGCGGCAGCGGGGGTGCTGGATCGGACGTTCCAGGCGCTCCAAGAGCATCGCCTGATCCGCCTGCGCATCGAGTGCGTCGGTTTGGACAGCACGATCGTGAAGGTCCATCCCAATGGCACGGGTGCGCGCAAAAAAACGGCCCGCAAGCCATCGGCAAGTCGCGCGGCGGCTGGACCACCAAGGTTCATCTGGTTGCCGCGAATGACCGCCTGGCCTTGACCTTCGCCCTGTCGCCCGGCCAGGCCCATGACGCGCCCGAAGGCCGCAAGCTGCTTGCCAGCTGGCAGCGACCGCCCACGCCGCTGCCAATGTTGATGGACCGGGCCTACGAAGGCGACACGACCCGGCAGCTGGTGCTGCAGCTTGGCTTCGCGCCGGTCGTGCCGCCCCATCCCAACCGCTGCCACCCCTGGACCTACGATCGCAACCTCTATCGCAGGCGCAACGAGGTCGAGCGCCTGTTCCGCAGGCTCAAAGGCTTCCGCCGCATCTTTTCGCGCTTTGAAAAGCTTGACCTGATGTTTACTGCGTTCATCCAGGTCGTCCTGATCGTCGATATAGTTAGTGTTAACACGCCCTAGTCCAATCCTTGGTCTCGGGCGGTACACT
>CADEGR010000100.1 GCA_902826935.1 uncultured Alphaproteobacteria bacterium
CGCTCGAGCGAGCTGTCGACATAGCGCACCGTGCCGCCGATCGCCCCGGTCTCGCCCAGCACATGCCAGGGCTCGAGCGCCTGGCGGAGCTCGATCTCGATGGCCTGGTAGCCGACCTTGCCGTAGACCGGAAAGCGGAACTCGAAATGCGGCAGGAACCAGTCGCTCTCGAGCGGCAGGCCAGCCGCCTGCAGATCGGCCACGACATTGGTCAGATCCTGCCAGATCGCCTCTGGCAGCATGAAGCGGTCATGCAAGGCAGTGCCCCAGCGCACCAGCTCGCCGTGATAGGGCCGCTGCCAGAACCAGGCGATCAAGGCGCGCAGCAACAGCTGCTGGGTCAGGCTCATGCGGGCATGGGGCGGCATCTCGAAGGCGCGGAACTCGACCAGGCCGAGCCGGCCGGTCGGCCCGTCCGGGCTGTAGAGCTTGTCGATGCAGATCTCGGCGCGATGGGTGTTGCCGGTGACGTCGATCAGCAAATTGCGCAGAATCCGGTCGATCAGCCAGGGCGGCACCGGCGCGCCGTCCGGTGCCGGGATCTGGGCCAGCGCCAGCTCGAGCTCGTAGAGCTGGTCCTGGCGCGCCTCGTCGAGCCGGGGCGCCTGGCTGGTCGGGCCGATGAACAGGCCCGAGAACAGATAGGACAAGGCCGGATGGTGCTGCCAGTAGGTCACCAGGCTGGCCAGGAGGTCCGGCCGGCGCAGGAACGGGCTGTCCGCGGCGCTGGCGCCGCCAACCACCACGTGGTTGCCGCCGCCGGTGCCGACATGGCGGCCATCCAGCATGAACTTCTCGGTGCCGAGCCGGCAGTGCCTCGCATCCTCGTACAGGCCGGTGGTGATCGCGACCATGTCCGCCCAGCTCCGGGCCGGGTGGATGTTGACCTCGAGCACGCCCGGATCGGGCGCCACCTTGATCACGCTGAGGCGGGGATCGGCGGGCGGCCCATAGCCTTCCACCTGGATCGGCAGGCCCAGCTCGAGCGCGGTCTCCTCGACGGCCGCCAGCAGCTCCAGATAGTCCTCGAGCGTCTCGGTCGGCGGCATGAACACGCCCAGGCAATCGGCGCGCGGCTCGACCGTGAGCGCCGTCCGCACCTTGGGCCCGTCCGCCTCGCCGTGGCCGTCCAGCCGCTGCTCGATCAGGGTCTGGCGCGGCGCCATGCCGGAGCGGTCGTCGCGCCGCACCCGCTGGCGCAGCGCGTTGGCGGGTGGCAAGGGGGCGCGCGGCGCGAACGGATCGGCCGGCAGGACATAGGGGTAGTCGGCCGGCGGCACATAAGGCAAGGACGGCAGCGGCAGCCGATAGCCGACCGGCGCGTCGCCCGGCGCCAGCAGCAGACGGCCGGCGCGGGTCGCCCACAGCTCGCTCTGCCAGCCCGACTCCGCCCGGCTCTGCCAGCGCTGGATCGGCAGCGCCACCCCGGTCGGCCGGCCCAGGCCATGGTCGAACACCCGCGCGAGGCGAGCGCGCTCGAGCGGGTCCTCCAGCTTGGAATCCTCGGGCGTCAGATTGGGCGGCAGCTGCCGCTCGCGGCCGATGAAATGCCAGGGATCCTCATAGGCCGGCTGAGCAAAGGCCGGATCGACGCCAAGCTTGGCGGCGACATTTCGGACCAGGGTCAGCGCCTGCTCGAACTTCGGCGCCGGCGCGCCGGCCAAAGCCGCCATGCGCTCCGGGGCGGCCCAGAGCGGCTCGCCATCATTCCGCCAATAGACGCTGTACGCCCAGCGCGGCAGCTGCTCGCCCGGATACCACTTGCCCTGGCCGTAGTGGAGCAGGCCCTCCGGCGCGAAGCGGGCTTGCAGCCGGCGGATCAGCTGCAAGGCTAGCGCCTGCTTGGTCGGGCCGACCGCACCGGTATTCCATTCCTCCTCGTCCGGATAATCGAGTGCCACGAAAGTCGGCTCGCCGCCCATGGTCAGACGGACATCGCCGGCCTCGAGCTCGCGGTCGACCAGCTCGCCGACCGACTGGATGGCGGCCCAGACGGGATCGCTATACGGCTTGGTGACCCGTGGGGTCTCGCGCAGCCGCGCGATCGACATGGCGAAGTCGAAGGTCACCTCGGCGGGCTCGGCCAAGCCGGTGATCGGCGCGGCGCTGCCGGGCGCCGGCGTCGCGGCGAGCGGGATATGCCCCTCGCCCGCCAGCAGGCCCGAGGTCGGATCGAGGCCGACCCAGCCGGCCCCCGGCAGATAGACTTCCGTCCAGGCATGCAGGTCGGTGAAGTCGGCGGCGGGGCCGGCTGGTCCGTCCAGCGCCGGCACGTCCGCCGTGAGCTGGATCAGATAGCCGGACACGAAGCGCGCCGCGAGGCCCAGCTGGCGCAGGATCTGGACCAGGAGCCAGCCGGAATCGCGGCATGAGCCGCGGCCCAGGGCCAGCGTCTCCTCCGGCGCCTGCACGCCCGGCTCCATCCGGATCAGATAGGCGATGTCGCGCTGCAGCCGCTGGTTCAAGTGGACCAGGAAATCCACCGTCGGCGTTGCGACCAGCGGTACGCTCGCCAGAAACTCCTTGAGCAGCGGCCCGGCCGGCTCGGTCTCCAGATAGGGGGCCAGCTCCTTGGCCAGCGGCGCCTCGTAGCGGAACGGAAAGCGCTCCGCGCTCGGCTCCAGGAAGAAGTCGAAGGGGTTCTGGACGATCAGCTCGGCGACCAGATCGACCTCGATCCGGAATTGCTCGACCGGCTCCGGACAGACCACCCGCGCCAGGAAATTGCCGTGCGGGTCCTGCTGCCAGTTCAGGAAATGCTGGGCTGGCTCGAGCTTCAGGGCATAGCTCAGGATCGGCGTGCGGGCATGCGGCGCCGGCCGCAGCCGGATCACCTGCGGCCCCAGCCGAACCGGCCGTGCATAGCGGTAGGAGGTGACGTGGTGCAGGGCAACCGCGATGCTCAAGGCCGGGTCTCCACAAGCGGCAGGATGGGCGCGCTGGTCCAAGGCCGGCCAAGCCGCGCTGCGCCGAAGGGCGCAGGCGCCGTGCGCGATCCGCCCGGACGCTGCCCCGGTTGCCCGCTTGCAAGCGCCGGGCCAGGGCGCAGGGGCCTGGGCTGGGTCACGCCAGGTCCTGCCACAGCTTGGCCTCGGCCCAGCCGAGCGCCGCCAGGTCCGCCGCCCGCAGCGGCGCATCCGCCGCCGGAAAGAACTCGTCCAGCTGCGGCGGCGCCACCATCGTGCCGGCCAGCATGGCATGGGCCTGGCCGCGATGGTGAATCTGGTGCTGGAACAAATGCAGCAGAACCCGGTCGCAGCGCTCGACCTGGTCATGATCGCCACGATTGAGCGTGATCCGGGCCGCCAGGTCCGCCTCGGCCAGCCCGGCACACAGCTCCAGCAGGCGCCGATCGACCTCGGCCTGGGCCCGCTGCAGGCTGGCGACCGTCGGGCAAGGCAGCGGCTCGGCCCAGGCGGCCGGGCCGAGGCGGCCGCCCGCCAGACCGTCGACATAGAACCAGTCGACCACCAGGATGTGGTTCAAGGTTGCCTGCAGCGATGGGAAGAAGCCGACCCGGGGTGCCTCGAACGCTGCCTGGTCGAGCCTGGCGCAGGCTGCCAGCAGGCGGTAATTGGCCCAGACATTGTTGGCCGCCATGGCGTTGAAATAGCGGGTTGCGGCGGTCACCAGGATGCGCTCTCCCCGGCCAGGACGGCTTGCGCCTCGCTCAGCACCTGGTCGAGCATGGCGTCGGCCGCCCCAAGATAGCTCGCCGGCTCGCACAGGGCAGCCCAGTCGAGCAGCGGCCCTAGCCGGTCGGCCAGGATGTCGGCCAGCTTGGCATCCGGCTGGGCGGCGAGCGCCTGACAGGCCGCCCTAACCGCCGCCTCGGCCTTGGCCCGGCCAAGCCGCGGCGCTAACGCGAAGCTCGCCGCCTCGGCCAGCAGCAGACCACGGGTCGCGGCCAGATTGGCGGCGATCCGGGGCCGCTCGACCACCAGGCCGGACATCAGCTGCTCGGCCAGGGCCAAGGCGGCGCCGGTGGCCGTCGCCATGCCAGGCAAGGTCGCCCACTCCAGCTGCCAGGCAGCACCATCGCGCTCGAACGCGGCCAGGCCCGCCTGCAGCATGCCGGCCTGGGCGGTGGCATTGCGCCGGGCGAGCGTGATCAGGGCCTCGGCGCGGATCGGGTTGGCCTTGTGCGGCATGGTGGAGGAGCCGCCGCCGGCCGCCTCGCGCAGCTCGCCGACCTCGTTCTGAGCCAGCAGCAGCACGTCCTGGCCGAGCTTGCCGAGGCTCATGGTGATCAGGGCAAGCCAGCCTGACAGTTCGACCAGCCCGTCCCGCTGGCCATGCCAGGGCATCGGCGGCAAGTCGAGCCCGAGCTCGTCGGCCAGGGCTCGGGCGACCTCGAGGCCGCGCGGACCGAAGGCCGCAAGGGTGCCGGCAGCACCGCCCAGCTGGAGCATCAGAACCCGCGGCAGAAGCCCCGCCAGCCGGCGCCGGTGGCGCACCAGCGGCGTCAGCCAGGCCGCCGCCTTGAGGCCCAAGCTGGTGGGCAGCGCCTGCTGGCCGCGGGTCCGGGCGATGGTCAAGGTGGCACGCTCGTGCTCCGCGAACTTCGCCAAGGCGGCGATCAGCCGGTCGAGCCGGACTGTCAGCTCCTCCATCACCAGGCGCAGCTGCAGGATCAGCGCGGTATCGACGATGTCCTGGGAGGTCGCCCCCCAATGGACATGATCGGCCGCGTCCCCAGCCACGCGGGCGCGCAGCTGCTTGACCAGGGCCGGCACCGGCACGGCGGCTTCGGCCATGCCTTGGCGCAGCCCAGCCAGATCCGGCGTGAAGTCCGCGCAAGCCTGGTCGATCGCTGCGGCGGCCGCCGGCGGGATCACGCCGAGCCGGCCCTGGACCCGGGCCAGCGCCGCCTCGACCGTGACCATCGAGCGCGCCAGGGCCGCGTCGCCGAGCAGCGTCTCGATCGCTTGATCGCGCAGCAGGGTCTCGAACAGCGGCACGGTCATGATTGCCGCAGCCGGGCGGCAGCGGGTTGACCGGGCGGCTGGCCACGCGCACAACCCGAGCGCGATTCTGCCTGAGCAAACCAGCAGCGGCGCGCGGCCAGGCCGCGCGGATGCCGCGATCCCCCTGTCCAGCAAAGGAGCCGCCGGCCATGGCCGAGAAGCCGATCAGCGCGATCACCGACTACCATGCCCATGTCTACTACAATGCCGCCAGCCGGCGGCGCGCCGAGGCGCTGCGCCAGCGGCTGGAGGCGGCGTTTCCCGAGGCGGCGTTCGGCCGCTGGCACGATCGACCGGTCGGACCGCATGCCGATTGGAGCTTCCAGATCGCCTTCGCGCCGCCGCTGCTGGCGGCGCTGCTGCCCTGGCTGGCGCTCAATCGCGACGAGCTGGTCATCTTCATCCATCCCAATACCGGCGATGCCTTGGCCGACCATCGCGACCACGCGATCTGGCTGGGCGCGATCCGGCCGCTTGATCTGCGCGCCCTGGCCTAGCACAGGTGCTGCCAACCGGGTGGTCAGCGCTCCGGTTGGCCCACCAGCAGCCGGGTCAGCAGCTCCAGCTGCGCCTCCTGCCGCTCCAGCAGCTTAGTTAGCTGCCGCTGGCGCAGATCGTCCATCTTCTCGTGCAGCCGCATGATTTCCAGCTCGGCCTTGAGATTGACCTCGTAGTCGTGGGCCGCTGCCAGCCGGTCCTTGGCCGCCTGCCGGTTCTGCGACATCATGATCACCGGCGCCTGGAGCGCTGCCACCATCGACAGGAGCAGGTTCAAGAAGATGTAGGGATAAGGGTCGAAGGCCGCCGGACCGACCAGGATCAGGCTGTTCAGGGCGACCCAGCCAAGCAGGGTCAGGCCGAACAGGATGATGAATCCCCAAGAGCCGCCAAACGCCGCCACCTGATCCGACAGCCGCTGGCCGAAGGTCAAGCGCTCTTCGAACACGCGGTTGATGTTCTGGCTGATATGCACGCGCTTCGCGATCTGAGTGATGATCCGCTGCTCGCGCGCCGGCAAATCGTCGAACCCCGCCTGCAGGAGATGCTGCGCCAGCTCCCGAACCCGATCGTCCATCCTTGCTCGCTCCCACGGCCCGCGGTCCGCTCGTCAGCCTGGCTGGGCGGCCGCCAGCATCACCTCGCCATTCCAGTCGGAGGCTGGCTGGTCCGGCGCACCCCGCCGCACGATCTTGCCCGGCAGCGCCGCCAGCCGGGCGGCCATCAGCGGCGGACTGCCCTGCTCCGCCTTGACCGCGGTCGACTCGTCGAGCGGATGCAAGATCCGCTCGCGGATGATCGAGCCGACCAGCAGGTCACGCTCCTGGCCCGCCTGGTCGATCACGAACGGGCTCGGCCAGAGCCGCAGCACCCAGCGGAAGCTGGCCGGATCGGCGGCATCGGCATGGACCAGGGTGAGCGTGGCATCGCGGCCGTTATGCAGGCTCGGCAAGACCGGCAGCGCCGAGATCGCGGTCTGCCCGAACAGAAACATGCTGGCAGAGGTGAGCGACCAAGGCGGCGGATCGGTCCAGCCGGCGGCTTTCAGGCGGTCGGCCAGCTCGGCCGGGCCACCTGCCCATTGCAGCAGCAGCGGCTCGCCGGTCTCGCCGCCGAGCTCGATCCGCCGCGCCGGCAGGGCCTGCCAGCCATCGGCCAGCCACTGGCTGGCCGGCAGCACGGTCTTGGTCGGCTGCGGCGCATAGGCCGCGAGCGCGGTGTCGTAGCCGCGCATGACATGCCAGCCGCCGGCGATCATCAAGGCTGCGCCGACCAGGGCGGCCAGGGGCCAGCGCCCGACCCGCTCCTCGTCGAGATGGCCGAACAGGAAGGCAAAGGCCGCGACCATGGCGACCCCGAACAGCAGCCCGCCCAGCACGTCCGAGGGCCAATGCGCCGACAGATAGATCCGCGAGAAGCCGATCAGGACGACGTAGATCACGGTCAGCGAATAGATCAGCGCCCGCGCCCAGCGCGGCTGGTCGCGCGCGACCAGGACCGCGAGGATGCCGTAGAGCACCGCGTTCAAGGTGGCATGGCCGCTCGGGAAGCCCAGGCCGTCGATATCGACATAGAGCAGCTCGACCGGGCCGGCGCGCGGCAGGACCACGGCCAGGAGCGGCACGAACAGGGCGGTGCCCGCGATCGCGATCAGGAGGCCCAGGCCGCGGCGCCAGGCGCGCCGCCAGAGCAGCCAGAGGATCGCGACGCTGGCGACCGCCGTGGTCACCACGCCATCGCCGAGCAGGGTCACGAACACCATCAGCCGATCGGTCCAGGGAGTCCGCAAGGCGGCGAAGAAATTGCTGAGCGAGGCGTCGGCCAGCGCCATCGGATCGTCCGGCGACAGGCTGGCAACCAGCCACAGGAAGGCGGGCACCGAGATCATCAGCACCAGCGCCGCCGCCAGCATGCCGGTCGCGCGCGGGGCTTGCGGATCGAAGGTGGTGGCCAGCCATTGCGACACCCGGTCCGGCCGGCGGCGCAGCCAGGCGACCACGGCTTCATGGGTCCCGGCATAGAGCGGCACCAGGACCAGGACCAGCCAGCGCGCCAGCACGACCGCGACCACCAGGACCAGCAGGAGGCCGCCCAGGACCACGGTCAGCCGGCCGCTGACGGCGCCCAAGGCGCCGAGCGCCGCACCGGCCAAGATGCCCGGCCCGAGATGGACCAGGGTCCAGACGATCGCCGAGACCACGTTGATGATGGTGAAGCGGGTCGAATCCATGCCGACCATGCCGGCGATGCCCGGCACCACTGCCTTGATGCCCGGCACGAACCGGCCGATGAACACGCTCTTGGCGCCATGGGCGCGGAAGTAGGCCTCGCCGCGGGCAACCAGCTCGCCATAGCGGTTGAACGGCCAGCGCTGCCGCAGCGGCTCGTGATAGACCCGGCCGATCCAGTAGGAGATCGCGTCGCCGGCGACGGCGCCCAGCATGGTCCAGATGAAGATCGGCCAGAAGCCGAGCTTGCCGAGGCCGACCAGGGTGCCGGCGGCCATCAGCACGGTCGTGCTGGGCACGACCATGCCGATGATGAACAGGGCCTCGCCCATGGCGATGACGAAGACGATCAGCCCGGCCAGCTCGGGATGAGCGGTCAGGTAATCGATCAACGCCTGGATGATGTCCGCCATCGCTCACGGCCGGGCTGCTTGCTGCGCCCTGTCGTATAGCGCCTTGGCGGGCACTTGGGCACCCTGCTCGATCGGCAACGACCTTGGCGCGGTCCGCGGCCCGCCGCCGGCCGGCCGGATCAGGCGGCGATGCTGGCGGCCAAGCCCAGCTCTTGCCAGACCGCCCTGAGCGCCGTGATCAGCCGATCCATCGCGGCATCGTCATGCAAGGGCGTCGGCGTCAGCCGCAGGCGCTCGGTGCCTCTGGCCACGGTCGGATAGTTGATCGGCTGGATGTAGATGCCGTGCGCCTGCAGCAGCCGGTCGGAAGCCAGCTTGCACTGGACCGGATCGCCGACCTGGAGCGGCACGATATGCGACGGGCTCGGCATGACCGGCAAGCCCACAGCCCGCAGGCGCCGCTTCAGGGTGGCGGCCCGCTCCTGATGGCGGGCCCGCACCGCCTGGTCGTGACGCAGATGGCTAACGCTGGCGAGCGCGCCGCCAACCACCGCCGGGGCCAATGAGGTGGTGAAGATGAACGGTGCTGCGATCGAGCGCACCGCATCGATCAGATCGGCATCGGCCGCGATGTAGCCGCCCATGCAGCCAAACGCCTTGGCCAGCGTGCCCTGGATCACGGTCGGCCGGTGCATCACGCCCTCTGCTTCGGCCACGCCGGCACCATGCGGCCCGTACATGCCGACCGCATGGACCTCGTCCAGATAGGTCATCGCCTGGTAGCGGTCGGCCAGATCGCAGATCGCCGCGATCGGGCCGAAATCGCCATCCATGGAGTAAACGGATTCAAACGCGATCAGCTTCGGCCGCTCCGGCGCCGCCGCGGCCAGGAGCGCTTCCAGATGCTGCAGATCGTTGTGCCGGAACACCACCTTCTCGCAGCGGCTGTCCCGGATGCCGTGGATCATCGAGGCGTGGTTCTTCTCGTCGGACAGGATCAGGCAGCCGGGCAGCAGCTTGGCAATGGTCGAGATCGCGGCCTCGTTGGCGACATAGCCGGAGGTCATGACCAGGGCCGCCTCGCGGCCATGCAGGCTCGCCAGCTCGCGCTCGAGCAGGACATGCAGCCGGGTGGTGCCGGAGATGTTGCGGGTGCCGCCGGCACCGGTGCCATGGTCGCGCACTGCGGCGCAGGCCGCCTCGACCACCACCGGATGCTGGCCCATGCCGAGATAGTCGTTGGAGCACCAGATGGTGACGTCGTGGGCGGCACCGGCAGCATCGAAATAGCGCGCCCGCGGAAACCGGCCGCATTCCCGCGCCAGCTCGGCAAAGACCCGGTAGCGGCCCTCGGCCTGCACCTTGGCGACCGCATCGCGAAAATACCGCCGATAATCCATGCTCCCGCCGCTCCTTGCTTGGTGGCCGCTGCCTGCCTTCGCCTCGTCTCTAGGCGGTCCGCCAAGCCGCTTCAAGCCGAGGCCAAGGCAGCGCCGCGGGCAAGCCACGGCACCGAGCCCGCCAGCAGAGCCTCGCAGATCATGGTTAAGGAAACGTGAACCCGCAGCGCCGCCGATCGAGCCCGGCCGGCGCAAGCGCTGCTCGCTGCTGCAGACCACGTGACTAAGCGGCTGGTCAGCCTTGATTTTTCATCAAGCAGCCTGGTTCGGCCGCCGCCCCCGGACGGTCAGGAATCATCGTCCTCGATCACGGCCAGGACGCGCTTTTCGGCCAGCGTCGCCACCCCCGGCGAGGTCGAGAAGAACATCGTGAAATCTTCGTTACCTTCGGGCAGCTGGTCGTTCATCAGGCCGATCTCCAGCCGCGCCTGCAGCTCGCCTGGCTGGACGGTCAGCACGCCGCGCTGCTGCTGATAGTCGACCCCCGCGACCGCGGTGCCATTGACCGAGCCGTAGGCGATCAAGACCGGCTTGTCGACCGGGCGGGACAAGGCGAACGACACCTGGATCACGCGATCATGCTCCCAGGTCGGCAGCAGCCGCGCCTCGATCACCGGCAGGTCGGTCACCGCCGCAGTCACGATCTCGGGCTCCGGCTTGGCCGGGGCGGTGGCCGGCAGGCTCGCGACCACACCTTCGTCGCCCGGATCCTCGGCCTCGGCCGGCCCGGCCGCGGGCTCGGCCGCTGCCGCGATCTCGGCTTGGCGCGGCTTGGCGGGCGGCAGGGCCACTTCGGCGGCCGTCGCACGGCTGGCGCTGGCCTCGACCGGCGGCGCCAGCTCGCCGCGCCCGGCCAGCGCCGGATCGCGCACGCCGATCACCTGATCGCCCACCGCGAGCTCATAGACGCCATCGGCCCAGCCCTTCAGCTGGCCCTCGACCTCCTGGCCATTGGCGAGGGTCACCGCGACCGAGCGGATCGCGTTCAGCGGAATCTGGCGCAGACCCGCCAGCGGCAGCCTAAGGACCACCGACTGCCCGGTCTGGGCCACGATCGTGCCAATCACCCAATTCTGCTCGCCCAGCACGAAGGTTGGCGGCTTGTCGCCCAGGCGCGCCATCTTGGCGGCCTTGGGCTTGAGCGCCGGCGGCTCGGCCGGTGTGGCGGCGGCCGAGCGGGTCGGCTTGCTGCGCTGCAGGAGCGTGCCATCGGCGCGCACCATCACCGCCCCCTCGGCGGTCTTGATCTGATAGACGCCATCGGCCCAGCCGATCAGCGCCCCCTTGATCATGCCGCCCTCTTGGCTCGGCACATGGACCTCGGCGACGCTGCCGCGCGGCGTTTGCAGCGGGCCGGCCTGCTGGCGCCAGATCACCAGCGTGTTGAGGGTCGCATCGACCAGGGAGCCTTCCACTTTGGAGCCATCCTGCAGCAGGAACGTCTCGGCCAGCGCTGGCGCGGTCCAGGACCAGCTGCTGACGCAGGTCGCCGACAGCGCCACGGTCGCCGCCAGCCGGGCCGCGTGCCGGCCCGCGCAGAATCGCTCACTCATGCTCTGGCTCCTCCCTCGGAACGAGCTTGGCTTGGGCTATGCGATCCGACTGCCCCGCATGGACGTTACGCAGCTGCTGTAGCCAAATGATCCGTAGGGTCTACTCAGCTAAGCCTTGCACGTCGATGCGGACGACACTTAGTTTTACTGCGCGCCTTTTGGGTCTCGTCGGATCGAGCCACCGCACGATCTGCCAACTGCCAGGGCAGGCCGCAAATCGAGCCCCAACGCTATAGTCGCAAGATGCGTTTTGATCAACAACAAGTGGCAGAAATCCTGATGCAGCTGTCGACCGCCGCGTCTTTTGCCCGCGCCGCTGTTGTCGCGTTGCGCGATGCCGGTAGCACGACGGGCAGCACCCGGTGGTAGTCGCGGCGCTGGCAGCAGGGACAATGCCGGCACATCCGGCAGCGCTCTATCTGGGCGGTGCCACAGGCTTCGGCCTCTATGTCCATTGGCCGTTCTGCCGAGTCAAATGCCCCTATTGCGACTTCAACAGCCATGTCGCCGGGGAGGTGATCGATCAGGCGCGCTGGGCGGCCGCCTATGGCACGGAGCTGGCGCACCAGGCGCAATGGCTGGGCGCCAGGGCAGCCGAGCGGCCGCGGCTGACCTCGATCTTCTTCGGCGGCGGCACGCCGTCCTTGATGGCGCCCGAGACCTGCGCCGCGATTCTCGAGGCCGCGGCGCAGGCGTTTCAGCTGGCGCCCGATCTCGAGGTGACCCTGGAAGCCAACCCGACCTCGGTCGAGGCCGCACGTCTCGCGGGCTTCAAGGCGGCCGGCGTCAACCGGCTGTCGCTGGGCATCCAGGCGCTCGACGATGCGGCGCTCCGCTGCCTCGGCCGCGAGCACGACCAGGCCAGCGCGCTGGCGGCGATCGGCCAGGCGGCCCGCCTGTTCGAGCGCTACTCGTTCGATCTGATCTATGCCCGACCCGGCCAGACGGTCGCTGCCTGGCGGGCGGAGCTGGCGCGCGCCCTGGCGCTGGCGGGCGGCCATCTCAGCCTCTACCAGCTGACCATCGAGCCCGGCACCCGGTTCCATCAGCTGCAGGCGCAAGGCCGGCTGACGCTGCCCGACGACACGCTCCAGGCGGCCCTCTATGAGGCGACCCGGGACGACCTGGCCAGCGCTGGCCTGCCCGCCTACGAGATCTCCAACCATGCCCGGCCGGGCGAAGCCTGCCGGCACAACCTGACCTACTGGCGGGGCGGCGATTATCTGGGGATCGGGCCGGGCGCCCATGGCCGGCTGACGCTGGCCGGACAGCGCCAGGCCTTGGCGACCCGGCGGATGCCGCGCGCCTGGCTGTCGGCGGTCGAGCAGACCGGCCATGCGCTCGAGAGCCAGACCGCCTTGCCGCCCGAGGAGCAGGCGCTGGAGCTGCTGCTGACCGGCCTGCGCCTGAACGAGGGTGTGCCGCTCGCCCGGCTGACCGCCCTGGCCGGCCGGCCGCTGGCCGAGCTGGTCGATCCGGCCGCGCTGGCCATGTTCGAGGCCGACGGCTTTCTTCAGCAGGATGCCGGCCGTTTGCGCGCCACCGCCGCCGGCCAGCAATGCCTGAACGCGATCCTGGCCCGCCTGGTCAGGATCTAGGCTTGGGCGTCTGTTGCGGTGGCGTCGGCTCGGACCGGCAGGTCGCCCGGCAAGCCTCGACGTCCTCGAAGCTCCGGCCCTCCTGCTCGCAACGGACATAGCAGGCCTGCTCGAACACCCGTGGCGAGCAGCCCGCCAGCAACAGCAGCCCGAGCAGCAGGAGCCCGCGGCCCCGGCTGCTGCCCCTCACAGCTTGGCCCAGTCGCTGTGGAACCGGCCTTCACGGTCGATCCGCTCATAGGTATGGGCGCCGAAATAGTCGCGCTGGGCCTGGATCAGATTGGCCGGCAGGCTGGCCGAGCGGTAGCTGTCGTAGTAGGTCAGCGCCGCGGTCAGGGCCGGCACCGGGATGCCTGCCAGCAACGCGCCGGCCGCGACCTCGCGCCAGGACTGGTCGGCGCGCTCCAGGGTCTGGCCGAAGGCCGGGTCGAGCAACAGGTTGGCAAGGCCTGCATCGCGCTCATAGGCAGCCGCGATCTGGCGCAAGAGGCGCGCCCGGATGATGCAGCCGCCGCGCCAGATGCGCGCGATCTTGGCCCGGTCGAGCGGCCAGTCATAGGCCTTGGCGGCGGCATCGATCAGGGCAAAGCCCTGGGCATAGGCGCCGATCTTGGCGGCGAGCAGGGCCGCCTCCAGCGCCGGCAGCCAGCGCTCGGCCGGCCCGCCCAGCCGCCCGGCGGCACCGCTCAGCCGGAGCGCCGCATGCTCGCGCTCGGCCTTCAGCGCGGAGAGCGTGCGCGCCTCGACCGCCGCCACGATGCTCGGGATCGCAACCCCCAGCTCGAGGGCGCTCGCGACGGTCCAGCCGCCGGTGCCCTTCTGGCCGGCGGCGTCCCGGATCACCTCGACCATGGGCTGACCGGTCTCCGGATCGCGCTTGCCCATGATGTCGGCGGTGATCTCGATCAGGTAGGAATCGAGCTCGCCCTTGTTCCAGCCAGCGAACGCCGCCTGCATCGCGCCATGGTCGAGACCGAGCCCGCGCTTCATCAGCGCGTAGATCTCGGCGATCAGCTGCATGTCGGCATATTCGATGCCGTTATGCACCATCTTGACGAAGTGTCCGGCGCCGTTCGGCCCGAGATGGGCGTAGCAGGGCTCGCCATCGACCTTGGCGGCAATCGCCGCCAGCACCGGCGCCACCCGGCCGACCGCCTCCTTGGTCCCGCCGGCCATGATCGAGGGGCCGTGCCGGGCGCCCTCCTCGCCGCCGGACACGCCCGCGCCGACGAAGCCCAGCCCGCGCTCGCGCGCCTGCCGCTCGCGCCGCATGGTGTCGAGGTAATGGGCGTTGCCGGCATCGACGATCACGTCGCCGGGCTCCAGCAGCGGGGCCAGCGCCTCGATCTGGGCGTCGGTCGCGGGCCCGGCGGGCACCATTGAGATGATCGCGCGGGGCCGCTGCAGCTGGCCGACCAGCTCGGCCAGCGTCGCGGCCCCCGCCACCCGCTGCGGCGGCGCCACCCGCTCGGCCAGGAACGCCTTCGTCTTGTCGGCGGTCCGGTTGTGCACCGCCAGGGCAAAGCCGTGGTCGGCGATGTTCAGGGCCAAGCTCTGGCCCATGGTGCCGAGGCCGGTCAGGCCGATCTCGCTCTGCTCGGTCATGTCGATCAGCCCGTCGCTGGCCGCCGGCTCAAGCGCGCGAGGGGGCGGCGCGCTCCGCGACGGCGTCAGGCCCAGCGCCGCCGGCACCGTACAGATCCCGGGCGCGCGCCTCGAAGGCCGCCACCATGCGCGAAACCGCCTCGTTGAACAAGAGGCCGATCAGCTTCTGCAGGATCCGCGAGCGGAACTCGAAATCGACATAGAAGTCGATCACGCAGCTGCCGTCCTCCTGGGGGACGAAGCGCCAGTGGTTGTTCAGGTAGCGAAACGGCCCGTTGATATATTCGACATCGACCCGCTCCTCGGGATGCAAGGTCACCTTGGACGAGAAGCGCTCCGTGAACACCTTGAAGCGGATCACCAGGTCGGCGAAGAACACCTGGCCTTCGCGCCGGGTGATCCGGGCAGCGCTGCACCAGGGCAGGAACTCCGGATAGCGCTCGACGGCGGCCACCAGCTCGTAGAGCTGGCGCTGGCTGTAGGGGAGCCGGCGCTGCTCGGCATGGGTCGGCATGGCGCTGGCCCTACTCCGCCGCCGCCAGCTCGGCCTGGCGCGCCGCCCGCAGGCGCAGGAAATCGTCGCCAGCATGGTACGAGCTGCGGGTGAGCGGGCTGGCCGAGACCATCGAGAAGCCCTTGGCCCGCGCCATCCGCGCATAGCCCTCGAACTCGTCCGGCGGCACGAAGCGGACCACCGGGTGATGCCGCACGGTCGGCTGCAGATATTGCCCGATGGTCAGGAAATCGACGCCCGCCGAGCGCATGTCGTCCATCACCTGATAGAGCTCGCGCTGCTCCTCCCCCAAGCCCACCATCAGCCCCGACTTGGTGAACAGCGCGGCATCCCGCTGCTTGACATGGTCGAGCAGGCGCAACGAATGGTAGTAGCGGGCACCCGGCCGCACGCTCCGATAGAGCCGCGGCACGGTCTCGAGATTGTGGTTGTAGACGTCCGGCCGCGCCGCGACGATCGCATCGACCACCGAGAGCGGCTTGCGCAGGAAATCCGGCGTCAGGATCTCGATCGTGGTGCCGGGCGAGGTCTTACGAATTTCCTCGATGCAGCGCACGAACTGCGAAGCACCGCCATCCCCCAGATCATCCCGGTCGACCGAGGTGATCACGATATGCCTCAGGCCCAGCTCCGCCAGCGCCTCGGCCAGATGCCGGGGCTCGTCCGCATCGACCGCCTTGGGCATGCCGGTCTTGACGTTGCAAAAGGCGCAAGCCCGCGTGCAGGTGTCGCCCAGGATCATCACCGTGGCATGGCCCTGGGTCCAGCACTCGCCGATATTCGGACAGGCCGCCTCCTCGCAGACCGTATGCAGGCTCTTCGCCCGCATCAGCTGCTGGGTCGCCTGATAGCCCTTGGACACCGGCGCGCGCACCCGGATCCAAGCGGGCTTCCGCTGGATGCCACCCGCCGGTGCCGCGCCGCTCAACGCATTATGGATCTCGGCCATGGTCCCCCACGCTGCCGTCCTGGCTCCAGAATTGGGCATGCCAGGGCGGAAATCAACGGCCACGGGGTCGCGGGCGCCAGCCCCGATCCGTTCAAGCCAAGTTCATCAGATTAGGGTTAACGAAGCATGAATAGCGATGCCAAAGAACCGGATTTTGGTCGGGAGGATCCAGGATGCGGCGCACCAACGTCCCCAGCGCCACCGCCACCATGCTCATGCTGGCGATCGCCATCAGCAGTGCCAAGGCGGCGTCAGGCTATGACCTCATGCCCCAATCCGCGGACCTGAACGCGGCGGTCGCCCAGGGTGGGGTGCAGCCCAATTGCCCCGGCGGCAACTCTCGCGCAGCCGACGAGGCCCAGCTCATCACGTCCCTTGTCTGGCTCATGGCCTTCATCGTGATCGCGGTGCGTGGCGACGACGTCTCCAACATCTATGACTACGACGCAGACTATGGTCGCGACGCCCGACAGCCGGCGCTCGATCCAGCTTGCCGGCGGTGAGCCGGAGATCTCGCGCCGCCGAAACGC
>CADEGR010000101.1:0-5833 GCA_902826935.1 uncultured Alphaproteobacteria bacterium
GATTTCGAGCAGGATCCAAAGCTGTATAGAACAGAGTTTTTTCGGGAGGTTCTAGAGGAAAGTACAGTTTGGCTTACGTCAGAGCAAAAGAGACAACTTTCTGCAAAGATTCGGCAGCAAATTCCAACGAATACAGTTGAGGCTCAAAATATGATTGATTCTTTGGATGACGAGACTAAGATTCTTGCAAAGAGGCTGTCGGATAGAATAAATCAAGAGATTATTATAGATAATGCAGCTAAGGAAAAAATCGAACATATAATATCGAGCGATAAGCTCTTGCGGAAGATTCTGACTAGACACTAACCCTACATCTGAACCAGATCCTTGATAAGACATTTACAACACCCGCTCCGTCCCCGGATCAATGACCACCGCCCGGTTCATATCCACCTGCAGCTCCAGCCGCTCGCCCGGCTTCTCCGCCTCGTGGGCCTGCAGCTCGGCGGTGACCTCGGTGCCGTTCAGGGCGAAGGTGGCGTAGCTGCGGGAGCCGGTGGGTTGGATGAGGTCGAAGGTGACCGGCAGGCGGGCGAGGCCGGGGCGGGCGTCGCCGGCGCGGGCGCGCTGCATGTGCTCGGGGCGGAGGCCGAGCAGGATGTCGCGCTCGGCGTGGGGCGCCAAAGCGGCGGCGCGGACGGGCGGGAGAGGCAGGCGGAGGTCGGGGCCGATGGCGACGGCGAGGCCGCCGTCCGCCGGGGCCAGGCGGGCGGGGATGAAGTTCAGGGAGGGCGAGCCCAGGAAGCCGGCGACGAAGCGGGTCTTGGGGCGCTCGAACAGGTCGAGCGGGGCGCCCTCCTGCTCGATCAGGCCGTCCTTCAGGAGCACGATGCGGTCGGCCAGCGTCATCGCCTCGACCTGGTCATGGGTGACGTAGACCATGGTCTTGCCCAGCTCCTGATGCAGGCGCTTGATCTCGCCCCGCATCTCGTCGCGCAGCTTGGCATCGAGGTTGGAGAGCGGCTCGTCGAACAGGAACAGGCGGGCGTCGCGCACGATCGCGCGGCCGATCGCGACCCGCTGGCGCTGGCCGCCGGAGAGCTGGCGCGGCAGGCGCTCCAAGAGCTCGTCGATGCCGAGCATGGCGGCGGCGCGGCGCACCCGGCGGTCGATCTCGTCCTTCGGGAAGCGCCGCGCGCGCAGGCCGAAGGCGACGTTGTCGTAGACGCTCATATAGGGGTAGAGCGCGTAGTTCTGGAACACCATGGCGATGTCCCGGTCGCGCGGGCGGAGATCGTTGACCGGCTCGCCGTCGATCGCGATGGTGCCGCGGTCGACCGCCTCCAGGCCGGCGATGGCGCGCAGCAGCGTGCTCTTGCCGCAGCCCGACGGCCCGACCAGGACCGCGAACTCGCCCTCCTTGATGTCCAGGTCCACGCCGCGCACGGCATGGGTCGCCCCGTAGAACTTGTGCAGATCGGTGATCGTGAGCCTGGCCATCCCGCCTATCCCTTGACCGCGCCGAGCGAGATGCCGCGCACCAGATAGCGCTGGAGCAGCGCCACGGCGACGAAGATCGGCAGGGTGCCGAGCGTGCTCATGGCGGCGATCTTGGCCCAGAAGTTGGATTGCCCGCCGAAATAATGGGTCACCTGGACCGGGAAGGTGGTGACGTTGGTCCGGGTCAGGACGAGCGCGAAGATGAAGTCGTTCCAGGCGAACACGAAGGTGAAGACGGCGGTCGCGAACAGGCCGGCGCGGGCCATGGGGAAGACCACCTGCCACAAGACGGCAAGCCGGGTGCAGCCATCGACCAGGGCGCTCTCCTCCAGCTCCAGCGGGATGTCCTCGATGTAGCCGCGCATCATCCAGATCACGTAGGGCAGGTTGAAGGCGGTATAGAGCACGATCAGGCCCAGGAAGGTGTCGACCCAGCCGAGCCAGACGTAGAAGAGGAAGACCGGGAACACGATCACGATCGGCGGCGCCATGCGCTGGCTGATGATCCAGATCGCGAGATTGTCGCCGCCGGTCCGGAAGCGGGCGATCGAATAGGCGGCCATGGTGCCGAGCAGCATGGCGGCCGCAGTGCTGACCCCGGCGACCACCAGGCTGTTCCAGACCGTGACCGCGTCGCCGTCCTTGAACAGCACGGCGTAGTTGGCGAATTGCAGGCTGGCCGGATACCAGGTCGGCGGCGAGGCGAAGATCTCGGCCGGGGTCTTGAACGAGATCATGACCAGCCAGTAGATCGGGAAGACGAAGAACGCGGTGACCAGCACGGCGCCCAGATAGCGCCAGGCGAGGCGGATGCGTTCCCGCCGCTGCCAGGACGACGCCGGGGCGGTCATGGCGCTCATCGGGCGATTTCCATCCGTTTAAGCGCCGCGACCACCAGGATCGAGAGGAGCACGATGATCAGGACCGCGATCGCGGCGGTGTAGCTGGTCTCGAACTGCTGGAAGCCCTGGACATAGGCGTAGATCGAGATGGTCTCGGTCATGGTGCCGGGGCCGCCCTTGGTCAGCGCCCAGACCACGTCGAACAGGCGGAACAGATCCAGGCCGCGGATCAGAAGGGCGATCGCCAGGACGGGGCGGATCGCCGGCAGCACGATCTGGAAGAAGGTGCGCCACCAGCCAGCACCATCGATCTCGGCGGCCTCCAGCTGGGACGGGTCGACATTGGCAAGGCCGGCCAGCAGCAGGAGGAACATGAAGGGCGTCCACTGCCAGATCTCGGCCAGAAGGATCGCCGGGTAGACGAAGTTCGGATTGACCAGCCAGAGCACCGCCTGCGGCTCGCCGGTCAGCCAGCCCAGGATCTGGTTGATCGGGCCGAAGCGGTTGTCGAACAGGAGGCGCCAGGTGGCGCCGGCGATGATCGGCGAGATCACGGTCGGCAGGACCAGGAGCGCCACGAAGACCTGCCGGCCGGGCATGCGGTCGACGAACAGGAGCGCCATGGCGAGGCCGAGCAGCAGCTCGAGCGGCAAGGCGATGCAGGTGAAGATCAAGGTGTGGCCGAGCGCCTGCCAGAGCCGCAGGTCACGGAACAGCGCCGCGTAATGCATGAAGCCGGAGAAGGAGCGGTCCTCTTCCAGCATGTTGATGTTCTGGAAGCTGACCATGAGGGTGTAGAGGATCGGGAACAGGCCGATCAGCAGGATCACCAGGACGGCCGGCCAGATCAGCCAATATTGGAACATGCGCTCGCCTGGCGGGCGGCGGCGGCCGGCGAAGGCGAGCGGAGGAGACTGGGTGATGGCCATCGCGTCCAGGCGGCAGGACGGGCGGGAGCGCTCGGCCCCCGCCCGCGCCCGTCAGCTACTTGCTGGGATAGGCGTTCGGCTTGCCGGCCCAGTCCGCATAGGCGGCCTTTTGCTCCTCGACGCCGACCTTCTCGGTGACGGCGTCCCACTGGGCCGCGACATCGTCCAGGATCGCCTTCGGGTCCTCGCCGGCCCACAGCCGCGAGATGCCCTGGCGCAGCGCCTCCTCATATTTGTCGGTCTGGATCAGCGACAGATCGAGCAGGCCGCTGACGGCCCCCTGCTGCAGCGCCGAGAGATATTCCGGCGCCTCAGGCCAGCGCGACTTGTACTCGGCGCTCTCGAAGTGGCTGGCGCGGAACGGATCGCGCAAGGCGTAGGGCAGCTGGACCCGCTGCAGCGAGATGTCCTTGGAGTTCAGCCACTGGATGAACAGGTACGCCGCCTCCTTGTTCTTGGAGGACGCCGAGACCGAGAGCGAGAAGCCGGCTGCCAGCTGCGGATGGCCGCCCGGCGGCAGCGCATAGCCGACCTTGCCGGCGACCGTCGATTTCGGCACCCAGTTCAGCGCCTCCTGGTCGGTGCCGTAGCCGGCGGCCCAGCGGCCATAGGGCGGCCAGGACAGGGTCATCGCGGTGTCGCCGGCCAGGAACGCCGCCAGGTTCTCGACGAAGCCCCAGGTCTCGACGCCGGGCGGCATGAACTTGTTCTCGGCGCGCATCTCGGTGAACGCCTTGACGCCCGCCTCGCTGTTCACGGTCGCCTTCATGGTCTCGGGATCGAAGAACTTGCCGCCCTCGACCCGGAAGCGCTCCTGGAACATGAACTGGGCATAGGGCGCGTCGCGGAAGAACGCGGCGCCGTACATCTCGGGCGCATATTTGTCGGTCAGCTTCTGCGCCGTCTCGGCGAACTCGGCCCAGGTGGTCGGCACCTTCAGGCCATTCTCCTCGAGAATGTCCTTGCGGTAATAGAACACGAACACGTCGCCATCGTCGGGAAAGCCGTAGATGGTGTCGCCGACCTTCATCTGGTTGTCGCGGTAGACGGGAGCGATCTCCTGCAGCTCGTCGCGATAGCCGTATTTGTCGACATAGGCGTCGAGCGGCTCGAGCGCGCCGGCGCGGGCCAGGTCCGACATCCAGGACGGGATCACGTTGAGCGCGTCGTAGGCGCCGGTGCCGGCCCGGTGCTCCTGCAGGATCTTGGTGAACATCTCGGCGGTCGGCACCTCGACCACCTTGACGTCGATCCCGGTCAGCTCCTTCCATTTCGGGCCGGAGAAGTTGAGCGGATCGAGCGACTGCAGGCCCGCCTCCCAGACGATCGTGATGGTGGTGCCGGAATATTGCTTGGCCGCCTCGACCGCCTTGTCGGCGGCCGACTGGGCGAAGGCCGGACCGGCCAGCGCCAGCGCTGCCAGCACCGCCAGGCCGCCATTGACTGCTCTCCTGCTGATCATTGCTTGCTCCCTGCAGCTAGGCTCCTTCGGAGCCCCCCTTTGATGCGCGGCCCGATCAGCCGCCATAGATCTTGCTGAACTGCGCGAGCTTGGCCCGCCAGGCCGCCCGCTCCGTGACCTCGCGATTGACGATGCCGGTCGGCTGGCGGCCATGCATCACGTCGAACACCGCCTTGATGTCGGCAGCACCATTGCCGGCGAAGCACTGGTCGGTCCAGCACAAGCAATGCGGCGTCAAAATCACATTGTCGAGGGCGTAGAGCGGATCGTGCTCGGCCGAGGGCTCGACCTCGAACACGTCGAGCCCGGCGCCCGCGATCCGGCGGGCGCGCAGGGCCTCGGTCAGCGCCGCCTGATCGACCACCGGGCCGCGCGCGGTGTTGATCACGTATGCGGTCCGCTTCATCAGGCCGAGGCGCTTGGCATTGACGATATGCCGGGTCTCCGGCGTCAGCGGGCAGCTGACCGAGAGCACGTCCGATTCGCGAAACAGCTCGTCCAGCTCGACCAGGCGGATGCCGAGCTCGCGCGCGACCTTCTGGTCGGCAAACGGATCGTGGGCGATGAACTTCATGTCGAAGGGCAGCGCCATGCGGAAGACCTCGGCGCCGATATTGCCGATGCCGAGCGAGCCCAGGGTGCGCCCGACCAGGCCGACGCCCATATGGGCGTTGCGCTTGGCCCAGCCGGCCGGGCCCTGGCGGGTCATCTGGTCCTTGATCAGGAGCTTGCCGGTCAGCGCCAGCATCAGCGTGATCACCGAGACCGCGACCGGCCGGCGGACGCCATCGGGGGTGATCACCAGGGCGACGTCATGGTCGGTGCAGGCCTGGACGTCGACATTGTCGTAGCCGACCCCGAAGCGGGCGATCACCGCCAGGCGGCCGTCCTTGGGAAAGCTCGCCCGCTCAATCCGCGGCACCAGGAGGATCAGGGCGTCGAAGCCCTCCAGATCCTTGGCCTTGATCACGCCGTTGGTGGCGATGAACTGGAAGTCGACCGCCGGATTCTGCTCGAGCGGCGCCAGGTCGAAGTCTGGAAACGCCATGCTGCCGTCGGACCGCTTGAAGTCGCCGCTCAACGCTACCCGAAAGCTGCGCATCACTTCCTCCACCGGGTCACTTCTGCTTGGCTTTGGCCTTCTTCCTGTCCTTATCCTT
>CADEGR010000101.1:5933-16075 GCA_902826935.1 uncultured Alphaproteobacteria bacterium
GTGACGCCGGCGCGGATCTCGTCGAGACCGGCCTTGACCGCCGCCTGCAGCGCCCAGACGTCGCCCGAATAGCAGATGAAGTCGAAGCCGATGCCGTAGAGCTCGATGCCCTCGGCGGCGGTCGGCACCAGGCGGCCGCAGGCCTTGCCGTGCTTGGCGCAGGCCGCGGTCACGGTCCTGACCGCGGCCTGGAACTTGGGATGGCCGAACTCGCCCGGGATGCCGAGCGAGGCGGACAGATCGAAATGGCCGATCCACAGGCAGTCCACGCCGTCAAGCGCGGCGATCGCCTCGGCGTTCTCGACCCCGGCCGCGGTCTCGATCTGGGCGAACAGGGTGGTCCGGGCATTGGCGGCGCGCAGCTTGTCGAGGGTCGGGCCTGGCATGTAACGGTCATGGGCGATGCCGAGCGCCACGCCGCGATGGCCGGCCGGGTGGTACTTCATGCAGTCCAGGATGTGCGCCGCCTCGGCGGCGCTGCCGACCATCGGCAGCATGATGCCCTCGGCCCCCATGTCGGCCGCCCGTGCGATGTGGTGGTATTCCTTGGATGGCACCCGAACGATGGTCGGCAGGTCGGCGGCCTGCATGTACCTGAGGGCGCTTTTGATCGTTTCGAAGCCGAAGCCGGAATGCTCGGTGTCGAACAGCACGAAATCGCAGCCCGCCCCCTTCAGGATCTGGCCGATGCCGGGGGTTGCGAACTCGACGACGAAATGGCCGAGCTTGAGCTCGCGGGTCGCCGCCATCTGCTTCAGGCCGGTTGCCGGCATGGCCTCACTCTCCTGCGCTGTCTGGGATGATCAAGGTGGGCGGGCGACCCGGCCGCAAGCGGCGCGCGGGCGGGCGCAAGGCTCGGCCCGCCGCCGTCATGGGCGGGCCAATCGCATGGCCGGATCGAGCTTTGAACCAGGACGCGCCACCCCACCCTTCCCGACGGCTTCTTCGGCCGTCCTCCGCTTTCGGTCACTGTGCAAGCGATACCAGCGACCGTCAATCGGGCAATCTCGAAGCATCTCCGACAGTTATCGTCTGGCTGGCAACGCCCGTTGCCTTGAGCAACCCTGGCATTCGATGCGCCGCCCGAGGACGCCGAGATGACGGTGGCGCCCGCGCCAGCCGCGAGCCCTTGATCGACATCAAAGCCGGCCCGGCCCGCGGCTGCTTGATTGGCGCTTGCAGCATTCGCCCAGGCGGCGCACCCATCCGACCTTGAAGGCTTGTCGAGGAGCCGTGCCCATGGCCGTGCGCACCGAGCCCGGCGCCTTGCCACGCCTGCCGGTCATGGCGGAGCGCAGCGCCGATCAGGCCTGGCACAGCCTGGCCGCGGCGGACGTCCTCACGGCGCTGGATGCCGGCCCGGACGGCCTGGATCAGCCGAGCGCCGCCCAGCGGCTCGCCGCCTTCGGGCCGAACACCCTGCCGCGCGCGCAGCCGCCCAGCTGGCTGCGCCTGTTCCTGCGCCAGTTCAAAAGCCCGCTGATCTACCTGCTGCTGGCGGCCGCCGTCATCTCGGTCGGGATCGGCGAGACCAGCGATGCCGTGTTCATCATGCTGGTGCTCCTGATCAACGCCGCGATCGGGGCGGTCAATGAAGGGCACGCGGCGCGCAGTGCCGCCGCCCTCGACCAGCTGCTGGAGCCGATGGCGCTGGTCCGCCGAGCCGGCCGCCGCCAGCAGATCGCGGCGGCCTTGCTGGTGCCGGGCGATCTGGTGCTGATCGAATCCGGCGTCGCGGTGCCGGCCGATCTCCGCCTCCTGGACAGCCAGGACCTGGTGGTCGACCAATCGCTCCTGACCGGCGAGAGCCTGCCGGTCGAGAAGCAGGCCGAGCTGCTGCTGCCACCGGCGACCCCGCTCGCCGACCGCCGCAATCTGCTGCATGCCGGCACCACGGTCCTGACCGGCCGGGCGCGCGGCCTGGTGATCGCGACCGGGGCCGGGACCGAGCTTGGCGCGATCGCCACGGCTCTCGCCACCGGCGTGGCCGCCCCGCCGCCTCTGGTCATCCGGCTGGAGCGGCTGACCCGCCAGCTGACCATCGGCACGGTCATCCTGGTGGTCCTGATCGGCCTCGGCCTGCTGCTGCGCGGGGCGGCGCCGCTGGACGTGTTCTACCTCGCGGTGGCCCTGGCGGTGGCGGCGATTCCGGAAGGGCTGCCGGTCGCGATCACGATCGCGCTCGCGGTCGCCAGCCAGCGCATGGCCAAGCGCAACGTCATCGTGCGCCATCTGCCCGCGGTCGAGGGCCTGGGCGCCTGCAGCCTGATCGCCAGCGACAAGACCGGCACGCTGACCTGCAACCGGCTGACCATCCAGCGCCTGATCCTGGCCGAAGGTGCCGGCATCGAGGTCGCCGGCGAGGGGCTGAGCCTGGCGGGCGAGCTGACGCTGACCGATGGCAGCCCGTTGCCGCGCGCGATCGCCAGCCGGGCCGAGCGCCTGGCCATGGCGGGCCTGCTCTGCAACGAGGCCAGCCTGCAGATCGGGCCGGACGGCACCGAGGCGGTCGGCGACCGGGTCGATGTCGCGTTCCTGGTGCTGGCGGAAAAGCTGGGCCTGGGCGTCGCCGAGCTGCGCCGGCGCCATCCGGCCAGCTGGCTGCTCGCCTACGAGCCCGAGCGCCGCTTCGCCGCCAGCGTCAACCGGCGCGGCGACCATCTGGCGGTCCATGTCAAGGGCGCGCCCGAGGCGGTGCTGCCGCGCTGCCGGGGTGCCGGCGGCCGGCTGGTCGCCCAGGCCGAGCAGCTGGCGGCCGCCGGCTTTCGCGTCCTGGCCGTGGCCGAGGGCGAGGTGACCCCGGTCGAGGCGTTTGCCGAGGACCAGCTCTGGCAGCTGGAGCCGCTCGGCCTGGTCGGCCTGATTGACCCGCTCCGGCCCGAGGTGCCGACTGCCCTCGCCCGCTGCCGGGCCGCCGGCGTGCAGGTCCGGATGGTCACCGGCGACCACCCCGCGACCGCGGCCGCGATCGCCCGGGCGCTGGGCCTCCTGGGGCCGGCCGCCGCCGCCGAGGGCGGCGGCCGGAACAGCGAGCCAGGCGAGGCGCGCGCGGCGCGGCCGGCGGCGCTCGCTGCCGCGCCGGGAGCGGCGTTCGGCGCACCGCCCGCAGCGCCGGACCAGGTGCTGACCGGGCAGCGCCTGCAGGCGCTGCTGGCCGCGGACGACCAGCCGGCGCTCGACCGGGCGATCGGCGCCGCCGCAGTCTTCGCCCGGGTCGAGCCGGTCCAGAAGCTGGCGATCGTGCAGTCGCTGCAGCGCCAGGGCCATTTCGTGGCGGTCACCGGCGATGGCGCCAACGACGCGCCGGCCTTGCGCAGCGCCCATATCGGGGTCGCGATGGGCCAGAGCGGCACCGACATCGCCCGCCAGGCGGCCGATCTGATCCTGACCGACGACAATTTCGCCTCGGTCGTGAGCGGGGTCGAGGAAGGCCGGATCGCCTACGACAATGTCCGGAAGCTGGTCTGGTTCGCGATCAGCCTGGGCCTGGCCGAGGTCCTGCCCTTCGTCGGCGCGATCCTGCTCGATCTGCCGCTGCCGCTGTTCCCGGCCCAGCTGCTGTGGCTGAATTTGGTGACCGACAGCCTGCAATTCGTGGCGCTGGCGTTCGAGCGCGGCGAGCCCGACACCTTGAGCCGGCCGCCGCGCCCGCCCGCCGAGGGCCTGTTCGATCGCCGGCTGATCAGCCAGATCCTGGCCACCGGCCTGGTCATGGGCGCGATCGCCACCGGCTTTTGGTGGTGGAGCCTGGCCAGCGGCTGGGATCAGGCGAGCGCGCGCAACGCGCTGCTGCTGCTCATGGTCCTGTTCGAGAACGCCCAGGCCCTCAACTGCCGCTCCGAGCGCCGCTCGCTGCTGGCCATGCCGGTCACCGGCAATCCGTTCCTGCTCCTGGCGATCCTGGGCTCGCTCGCGATCCATCTGGGCGCCATGTGGACGCCCGGCGTCTCAGACGTGCTGCGGCTGGCGCCGCTGGACCTGGACGCCTGGCTCACGGTCCTGCCGCTGGCGCTGGTGCCGATCCTGGTGGTGGAGCTGGTGAAGCGGCTGTGGCGGTAGCACGGCAACCACGGCAACGGCAGAGCGATCGGCTCACCCGACCGGTCGCATCGCCTGATAGAGATGCACCATCATGGCGACCCCGATGAATGGCGCGAACAGGCCGGCGATCGGCAGGGTGGCACAAAGGGCGATGATCAGCCCGGCCAGCTGCACCGGCAGCGGGCGCTGGCGGCGGAGGGCGTTCGCTGCCGTTCGGCCGACATGGCGCCCGGCCACGGTTTCGAAGAACTCGCGGCCCAGCAAATAGCTGTTCATGGCGTAGTAGACGAACGGGAACAGCACCGGGATCAGATACAGCGGCAGCGCGATCAGGTTCAAGAGAAGGGCCAGCCCGGCAAATCTGAGCCCGGCCAGCACTTCCGGCAAGAATGCCCGGGGCGGCGGGGGCGGCAGGCCATATTCCCGCTGCTCGATCCGGCCCGACACCTGCTCCAGGAACAGGGAGGCGACCAAGGGCACCAAGGCTGGAAAGAGGAACCATGCCAAAAGCCCGGTCCCCAGCCCCGCGGTCCAGTCGAGGATCACCTCGAGCCAGCCGGTCGCAACGAACTCGGTCGCGCTCAAGAGATAGCCGACCGTCAAGAACAAGGCGCCAAACGCCGCTGCGGTCGCCACCAGCGACAGCAGCAGCATGTTCAGGAAATAGGCCTGGCTCAGGGTCCGAAAGGTTTTGCGCAGCGCAGCTAGCATCAAGCGAGATCGACCGCGGCTTGGCTGGGCGGTTGCCCTATCGCAGCTTGAAGCTCACCAGCCGCTGGCGCTCCTCGCACCACAAGCCCAGGCGCAGGCATTGCAGGCTTTGCCGAAGCGTCAGGCGCCCGACCTCGCGCAGCTTCGGATAGTCGCGCAGGACCTCGTTCAGGCGGTAGCTGGGGATGCTGCTGAGCAAATGGTGCACATGGTGCACGCCGATATTGGCGGTCAGCCAGCGCAAGGGACCGGGCAGATCGTAGTGGCTGCTGCCCTGCATGGCGCCACGGTAGTAGGTCCACTCGCCCTCGGGCGCCCAGTAGGTATGCTCGAACTGGTGCTGGACATAGAACAGCCAGATCCCGATCGACGAGGCGAGCAAGGTGATCGGCAGCTGGACCAGGAGCAGATCGCCAAAGCCCACCAAGAGGCCCATGCCGACGGTCAGGCCCAGGATCGCGGCATTGGTCGAGAGCGTGCTGAGCCAGGCGGCGCGGCCGGCACGCCAGAGGTCGTTGGGCAGCCGGTGACGCAGCACGAAGACGTAGACCGGCGCCAGGACCAGCAGCACGAAGGGATGGCGCGACAGGCGGTAGGCGAGGCGCCGCCAGCGCGGCAGCGCTTGGTATTCGGCCACGGTCAAAAGATCGATGTCGCCCTTGCCGCGGCGATCGAGGTTGCCCGAGGTCGCGTGGTGCTGGGCGTGGCTCTGCCGCCAGTCGGCATAGGGGGTGAGCGTCAGGACGCCGATCGCCCGGCCGAGCAGATCGTTGGCCCGCCGCTTGCGGAAGAACGAGCCATGGCCGCAATCATGCTGGATCATGAACAGGCGGACCAGGAAGAAGGCCGCCGGCAGGACCAGGGCCAGGCTGTACCAATGGCCAAGCTTGACGCCGACCAGCGTGGCGCTCCAGAGCAGCAGGAACGGCACCACGGTCACGGCCAGCTCGAACAGGCTGCGCCGAACGCTGGGCGTGCGGTAGCGGGCCAGCAGCTTGACCCACTGCTTGTCGTCGATCGGCAGGCTTTCCGGGCTGGCTTCGGATGGCAAGGTGGTGCGGCTGCAGACGCTGGCAGATTGAAGGGCCATGGGAGGTCCGGCGTGGGTTAGGCGGAGCCGGCGCCGGCCGTGGTTCCGGCCTGCGCGGCATAGTCTCGAAGCGGGCGGTCGGCGCGGAAGCCGGGATCCCAGCGGACCGACATGTGGCCGAAGCGGCCGGACAGCTCGGTCAGGCTGACCTGGCCCAGCCGGGCGTGGCCGTCGCCGATGTCGCACCAGCCGAAGGCCTGGTCGGGATCGGCGGGATCCAGCCGGACAAGCAGCCAGCTGGCATGGGCCAGCGGCGCGAACAGGCGCACGGCCGGCCAGGAATCGGCGCCCGCCTTGGCGCCATCCGGCTGGGCCGCGAGCAAGGCCTGGACCTGGCTGATGGTCTTGACACCGAGCGGCAGGCCGCGGGCGCTGGCCCGCGGCTGGGCGGAGTCGGTAGGCTCGTCAGCAAGCTGGTTCAAAGGGCAGCCTCGCCAATCCAGATTTCAGTCATCGTCAAAGGGGCCACGACCCGCAGCAGAGCGGCAACCGCACGGCAGGTCAAGGCTGAGATTCGCTGTCGGACGGCGCGCTGGCCGCGGCCGGGCGCGCTTTGCGCACGGTCTTCTTGGCCGCCGGCTTGGCGGCTGGCTTGGCCTTGGGGGCCGGCTTGGCCGGCACCAGCGCCGCTGCTTCCTGGTCCGCCGCTTCCTTGGCCAGGCGCTGGGCGCGCTGGCGGGCGATCCGCTTCAGCTTTTCCTGCTGCTCTTTGTCGCGCTCCTGGAGCGCGACCCGATCCCGCTCGGCCATGCTGGCGGAACGTCGCTCCAGGTTCGATTTCCCGTCGCGGGCGGCTTTTTGTCGGTCGGCAGACATGAGAATGGCGATTCCACGCGCGAAGTGTTCTGGACCGCTCACATCGACACGGTCTGGCCAGCGAGCCTGGCCGGCTTCCTGGCGAATCGCCGAGCGCGCGACGCCACCCGTTGGCCGCAACTGCTTACTATATTGCGTAAACGCGAAAACATACAATGATGAAATCAAACGTTCGGCCATTCTTTTTTCTTGCATTTACATAGCGCTGTTTTTCAAAGCTTTTTATCCACCGATTCAATGCCTTAAACTTTACATGCCCAGCTCTCGCGGACGCGGCCGGCGGGCCTGCAAAACACTAGGGCTGCCGCGCCAGCGCCAGCCGCACGCCGAGCGCCACCAGCACCGTGCCGCCGACCAGCCGGACCACCTGCTGGCCGGTGCTCGAGGCCTGCACGCCGCGCACGACCCGGTCCGCCAGCAGCACGGTCACCAGATCAGCCGAGCTGAAGGCGCAATTGACGATCATGCCGAAGATCAGGAACTGGAGCGCGATCGGGAAATCGGCCGCCGGATCGACGAATTGCGGCAGGAAGGCGATGAAGAACAGCGCCACCTTCGGGTTCAAGAGCTCGACCACGATGCTCTCCAGGAGCGCCCGGCGCGCCGATTTGGGCGCGATCACCGGCAAGGGCGCCGCCTTGGCTGGCCGTTTCAAGAGCATCGCGGCGCCCAGCCAGATCAAATAGGCGGCCCCTGCCAGCTTGAGCGCCAGATAGGCCTCGGGCACATGCCGGAACACCGCGGACAGGCCAAGCGCCGCCGCCAGGACATGGACGTAGCAGCCGAGATGGATGCCGAACGCCGCCATGAAGCCGGCCCGGCGGCCGCGCGCCAGGGTTTGCGCGGCGGTGTAGAGCAGGGCGGGTCCCGGGAAATAGGCGAAGACCGCCGTCGCCGCCAGAAATGCCAGCCAGACCTCGAGCCCGGGCATGCGTCCTCTCCTCTATCGGCCGGTGCCCGGCCTGCTCGCCTTCAGTGGATCTCGTCGGCCGCGGCCAGAGCGCGCTCGAGCGCCTCGATCGTGAAGCCGGGTGCCCGCGCCGCCGCCAGGATCGGCGCCTCGCGCCGGCCGCACAGCTCGGCCGCGGCCGCGACCTTGCCGGCGACGCCATGGGGGATCACGACCGCACCGTGGCGATCCGCATGGACCAGGTCGCCGGAGCCGACGCCCATGCCGAACACGTCGACCTCGCAGGCGAACGCGACCGGCCGGACCCAGGCGTGGGACGGCGTGATCTTGCCGCACAGGATCTGAAAGCCGGGCGCCACCGCATCCAGATCGCGCACGCCGCCGTCGGTGACCAGGCCGACGCAGCCCAGGCCCTTGTGGATCGCGGTGTTGACCTCGCCCCAGAAGCAGCCGAAGCCCGCCTTGCTGTCGAGGTCCTGGATGACCACGATCTTGGGCTCGGCGCCGCCCGCCACGTAGCGGTAGTAGTCCAGCCGGATCTGGCGCTGCGCCGCCGCGTCGGCGGCCGGCCGGCCGCGCGCCCGGATCAGGGCGGTGCGGGCGTAGCCGACGATCGGCTTGCCATCCGGCAACGGCCAGATCATGGTCTCGGTGGTGAAGCCCTGGGTCCGCCGCTCCGGCGCCACCACCTCCAGCGCATTGCAGATCGTCGGCGTGTCGAAGGCCGCCAGGGCCGCCAACGCCGCCGCATCCAACCGCTGCTCCGTCATCCTTGCCTCCCCATTGGCTGGCCGGCCCGGCCACCACCGAGCCCACCGGCGAGCGAGCGGCACCCCTGCTGACCGCCCGGCTCCAGCATCAACAAGCTGGCCCGCGGATGCAACCATGCCGGCGGGCCGGCGAGCCATTGGCCGACTCAGTCGGCGAGCCGCTCCGCGACGATCCGGCAGCCGCCCAGGTCGCGCTCGGACACCGCCTGGACGAAGGCGCTGTAGCCTTCGTCCCATTCGCGAAAGCGCGCCTCGCCCAGGCGCGCGATGGTCTGGCTCTCGAGGCCGCGATACATCTGCAGGCGCTGGCGCAGCACCTCGCCCCAGGCCTCGGTCAGATCCTCGTCGTGCAGGATCCGCCAGCCATGGCCGGCGAGCCAGGCGCGATACTCGGCATGGCTGGCCAGGTTGTCGGCCGCGACCGCGCGCAGCACCGTGGCCGCCCGGGCCGCCGCCATCGGCCGCGCCGCCACCAGGTCGGTGAAGGCGAGGCGCCCGCCCGGCCGGACCACGCGGGCGCATTCCGCCACGACCTGGCGCTTGTCCGGGACGTGCAGCCAGGCCTCCTGGCTGATCGCGACGTCGAAGCTGGCGGCCGCGAACGGCATTGCCTGGGCGTCGCCCTGGCGGAACCGCACCCGATCCTGCAGCCCCACCAGCTCGGTCAGGCGGATGGCCCCCAGATGCCGGCTCTCGGTCAGATCGAGGCCGATGACCTGGCAGCCGATCCGATCGGCCAGATAGCGCGCCGGGCCGCCCAGGCCGCTGCAGACGTCGAGCACCCGATGCTCGAGCCGGATGCCGGCGCGCTCGATCAGCACATCGGTCGCGGCGACCCCGCCATAATGGTCCTGGTCGTAGGCCTTGAGGGCGGCCTGGGCGAGGCCGGCAAGCGGGATGCCCTCCAGCGCCAGCTTCTCCAAGATTTGCTCGGCGCTGATCGGGTGGCGATCGTAGTAGCTGACGACCGTGGCGAGATGCGGATGCAGGGCCATCCCGGCCTCCCGTCTGGTTGCTGGGCTCCGGCCGCCAGCGACGCGCAGCCCAAGGCCGAGGCTAGCAGAGGCCGCTCGCACCTGCCCAGCCAGACCGTTGCAGCCAGGAAGCAGTAGGCGCCGCGCCAGGATGCCGGCTGAGCCAGGCTCGGCTCGCGGGCGCTCACAACTGAACCAATGGCCGCTGACCAGCGATCGATCGCCAGGCTCAAGGCCACGCTCATGGCCCTTCGCGGGCGATTGCAGGCAGATCCGCGGTCAGGACGACCGATTCGGCGCGTTTTCGGGCGACTTTACAGGGGCGACGCAGCTTGCGCCGCCGGTGCTCGCTGGATAGCGGCTGGCACGTCTCAGACTGGGCGTGCGGGCGCGGCTGTTGCGCTAGCGGGCGAGCCGTTCCAGGGCCGCGCGGGCGCTGGCCCGGTGGCGCGGCTCGAGATAGCGGCCGACCGCGGCGATCGCCGCGGCGATGACCGAGGCGTCATCGGTGAAGCCGACGCCCACCAGGACATCCGGCAGCAGGTCGGCCGGCAGCACGAAATAGGTCACCGCGCCCAGCAGCACCGCGCGCACATAGGTGGGCGTGGCGCTGTCCATGGCGCAGTAATAGGCGGCGACCACGTCCTCGGCAAACGGCAGCCGCGCGGCAAAGCGCCGGAGCTTGGCGAACAAGCTCGCCCCGTCGATCGCGCGAACAGCCTCGCCGATCCTCGCTGGCAATGCCATGCACTCGCCAGGTCGTTCCATGATCCCACTACCGCCGCATCCGCGGCCGTCCTGCCACAGTGCCACCCGAATACCGGCCACGC
>CADEGR010000102.1:0-3865 GCA_902826935.1 uncultured Alphaproteobacteria bacterium
GCTGTTCGCACAGCGCGACCAGGTCGGGACGCCCCGCCTTGGCGAGCACGTTCTTCGCGAAGTGGATCTCCATGCCGCCCATCATCAGGAAACGGTCGTCCTTGGTGCGATACGCGTTGTTGAACGCCCCGCCGCCCCACGACCGTTCGTTCTGCGGCACCGGCGCGCGATCCTCGGCGAACACCGGCCCCAGCACGTGCGGCAGGCAAGCCATGAGCGAATCCATCATCGAGAGGTCGAGGTAGTCGCCCTTGCCGGTCGCGCGCTGCGATACGAGCGCCATGAGGATGCCCGACAGCGCCATCAGCGAGCCGGTCATGTCGGCGGCGGCGATCGAGGGCATGGCCGGATGCCCGTCGCGCCCGAGGCTCACGCTCGCCACGCCGGCCATGGCCTGGATGGCCGGATCGTGCGCTCGGGCGGCAAGGAGCTGGCCAAGGAGCTGGAGCAGACCGGCTACGGCGACATCGACCCGGTCGCCCAGGCGGTGGCGTGAGGATCAGCCGATGAGCCGCCCCCTCGCCGCCAGCCGGATGATCGCGCCGCCCCCGGCCTATGCCGCCTTGTTCGACCAGAGCCTGGCCAGCTTGCCCGGTGGCCGGGACCCGCAGGTCGCGAGCGCGCGCCGGGCGAGCTTCGCCCGCTTCCAGGCGCTGGGCTTCCCGAGCGCCCGGGTCGAGGAGTGGAAATATTCGTCGCTGGCGCCGCTCGCCAAGGCCGCGCGCGGCCCCGCCTCGGCCTTCGACCTGACGCCGGCGGAGCTCGCCCCCTATCGGATCAGCATGCCGGGCGCGTGCCGGCTGGTGTTCGTCAACGGCCATTTCGCGCCGGCCTTGTCCGACCGCCTGGCGGATCAGGCCGGGCTCAGCCTCCGCCCGCTCGAGCTGGCGCTGGCCGCCGGGCCGGAGCCGCTGGCGGAGGATGCCGCCGGCGAGCGCGGCTTCGATGCCCTGAACGCCGCCTTCGTGACCGGCGGCATGGTGCTCGAGCTCGCGGCCGGCGCCAAGGCCGGACCGATCCAGCTGCTCTGCCTGCATCGCGGCGGCGAAGCACCCGCCATGGTCAATCTGCGCAACCTGGTCCGGCTCGGCGACGGCGCCGAGCTTGACCTGATCGAGACCCATGTGGTCGAGGCCGGCCGGCAGCTCCTGGTCAATCTGGTCAGCCGGTTCGAGCTGGGCGCCGGAGCCAAGCTGCGTCATGACCGGCTGCAGCTAGGCGAGATCGCCGGCAGCCTGATCGGGCGGACCGCGTACCGGCTCCTGTCTGCCAGCCGTCTGACCCAGACGCTCGCGACCTTCGGCGGCGGCTTCGTGCGCAACGAGGTCGATGCAAGGCTCGACGGCAAGGGCATCGAGGCGCAGTTCAACGGCCTCTATCTGACCCGCGACCAGCAGCATATCGACAATGCCTTGCGGATCGAGCATGCCCAGCCCGGCAGCATCAGCGACCAGTTCTACAAGGGCGTGCTGGACGGCCGGGCGCAGGCCGCGTTCGCCGGCAAGATCGTGGTCCAGCGGCCGGCCCAGAAGACCAACGCCTATCAGCGCAACAACAACCTGCTGCTGTCGCCGGATGCCGAGATCAACACCAAGCCGGAGCTGGAGATCTTCGCCGACGACGTGAAGTGCTCCCATGGCGCGACCGCCGGCGAGCTGGACGAGCGCGAGCTGTTCTATCTGCGCTCGCGCGGGCTCGATCCCTGGACCGCGCGCAGCCTGCTGACCTTCGCCTTCGCGAGTGAGGTGCTGGAGCGCTTCGGCGATGCCGACCTCCAGGCCCAGGCCAAGCGCGAGCTGCTGCGCTGGCTGCCGGGCAGCGCGGTCCTGGGCGATCTGGCATGAGCAGCCAGGCCCGCGCCCAGCCGGTGGCGGCGGCCGGCTTCGATGTCCTGAAGGTGCGGGCCGATTTCCCCTGCTTGCAGCAGGAGATTCACGGCCGGCCGCTGGTGTTCCTGGACACCGCCGCCAGCGCCCAGAAGCCCAATGTCGTGATCGAGGCGCAGGCCGATGTGCTGCGCCACAGCTATGCCAACATCCACCGCGGCGTCTACAGCCTGAGCCAGCGCGCGACCGAGCTGCACGAGGCGGCGCGGGCCAGGGTCCAGCGCTTCCTGAACGCCGCCTCGCACCGCGAGATCGTGTTCACCCGCAACGCCACCGAGGCGCTCAACCTGGTCGCTCAGAGCTTCGTCCGGCCGGACCTGCGCCCGGGCGACGAGGTGCTGATCACCGGCATGGAGCACCATGCCAACATCGTGCCCTGGCAGCTCCTGGCGGACGCCGGGCTGAAGCTGGTGGTGGCGCCGATCAGCGATGCCGGCGAGCTGCTCCTGCCGGAGTTCGAGCGCCTGCTCTCGGAGCGCACCAGGCTGGTGTCGGTGACCTGGGTCGCCAATGCGCTCGGCACGATCAACCCGGTCGAGCGGATCGTCGAGCTGGCCCACGCCCGCGGCATCCCGGTCCTGCTCGATGCCGCCCAGGCGGTCCAGCACATCCCGGTCGACGTCCAGGCCGTGGACTGCGATTTCCTGGTGTTCTCGGGCCACAAGCTCTATGGGCCCTCCGGGATCGGCGTGCTGTACGGCAAGGCCGCACGGCTGGAGGCCATGCCGCCCTATCAGGGCGGCGGCGACATGATCCTGTCGGTCAGCTATGCGCATACCGAATTCCAGGACATCCCGCACAAGTTCGAGGCTGGCACGCCGGCGATCGAGGCGGCGGTCGGGCTGGGTGCCGCGATCGACTATGTGACCGGCCTGGGCCTGGACGCGATCGCCGCCCATGAGGCGGACCTGCTCGCCTATGCGACCCGCGCCTTGCAGCAGATCCCTGGGCTCCAGGTGGTCGGCACGGCGCGCGAGAAATGCAGCGTCCTGTCCTTCGTCCTGGATTGCGCCCATCCGCACGACATCGGCACGCTGCTGGATCTGGACGGGATCGCGATCCGGACCGGCCAGCACTGCGCCCAGCCGGCGATCGAGCGGCTGGGCCACCATGCGACCGCCCGCGCCTCGATCGGCCTGTACAACACCGAGGCGGATATCGATGCGCTGGTGGCGAGCCTGCGCCGGGTCGTGGCGATGTTCAGCTGAGCGGGAGAGCGGCGATGAGCGATGACGAGCAGCTGACGCGGGCGACCGAGTTCCTGGCGGACGCCCCGGCCGATCCGGCCGACGCCGCGCGCGAGGCCGAGGTCGCGGCCTTGGGCGAGCGGGTGATCGAGGCGCTGCGGACGGTTTACGACCCCGAGATTCCGGTCAACATCTTCGAGCTGGGGCTGGTCTACAAGGTCGACATCGAGGACGGCAACGAGGTCAAGATCGCGATGACCCTGACCTCGCCGGCCTGCCCGGTCGCCGAGATCCTGCCGGATGAGGTCAAGACCAAGGTGGCCATGGTCGAAGGCGTCGGCGACGTCGAGATCGAGGTCGTCTGGGACCCGCCTTGGCACCCCGGCATGATGTCCGAGGAGGCCCAGCTGGAGCTGGGCATCGGCTACTAAGCTATTGATTTAAAACAAATATAACTGTCCGCCGAGCGGCAGACCGCGGGCGGACCTAGCGCAGCCGGCGGAGCAGCCCGTCCAGCTGATCGAGCGAGCGGTAGCTGATCGAGACCACCCCGCCCTGGCCGCGCGCCGCCAGCTTGACCTCCAGGCCCAGCTCCCGCGACAGCTCGCGCTCGAGCGCCGCGGTGTCGGCATCCTTGGCTTTGCCCGCGATCGCCTCGGGCCGGGCGCGCGCCGCCTTCTCCGCCCGGACCAGGGCCTCCGTCTGGCGCACGTTCAAGCCCTTCGCGACCACGATCCGGGCCAGCGCCATGGGCTGCTCGGCGACCAGCAGCGCGCGGGCGTGGCCGGCGCT
>CADEGR010000102.1:3965-7389 GCA_902826935.1 uncultured Alphaproteobacteria bacterium
TCGTCGAAGCGGCGGCGCGGCTGGAACGGCGAGGGATGCAGCAGCTCGATCGGCAGCTGGCGCGGGCTGGCGCCGGGCGAGCTGTCGTAGCTGCCGCTGTCGGAGCCGAGCAGCACCGAGAGCCCCTTGCCGAGGCCGCGGCGGCGCTGGGCCGCCTTGAATTCGCTCTCGAACTCGCTGCTCATGCGTCGGCCGTCGCCTGGTCGCGCCGCAGCACCTCGCCGGCCAGCTGGACATAGGCCTGGGCACCGGCGCAGCCGAAATCGTAGAGCAGCACCGGCAGGCCGTGGGAGGGCGCCTCCGAGACCCGGACATTGCGCGGCACGATGGTCTCGTAGACCCGCTTGCCGAGGAAGCTGCGCACGTCGGTCGCGACCTGCTGGGCGAGGTTGTTGCGCCGGTCGTACATGGTCAGGAGCACGCCCTGGACCTCGAGCGCCTGATTCAGATTGCGCCGGACCCGCTCGATCGTGCGCAGCAGGAGGCTGAGCCCTTCGAGCGCGAAGAACTCGCACTGCAGGGGCACGAGCACCGAATGGGCCGCCACCAGGGCGTTGACGGTCAAGAGGCCGAGCGAGGGCGGGCAATCGATCAGGACATAGTCATAGTCCTTGTCGAGCCCGGTCAGCGCCTCCTTGAGGGCAAATTCTCGGCGCGGCCGGTCGACCAGCTCGACCTCGGCCGCCGACAGATCGACCACCGAGGGCACCAGGTCGAAATTCGGAATCTGCGTGCGCTGCACCGCATCGCTCAAGCGCGCATCGCCCAGCACCACGTCATAGGCAGTCACGCTGCGCTCGGTCTGCTGCACGCCCAGGCCAGTGCTGGCATTGCCCTGCGGGTCGAAATCGATCAGCAGGACGTTCTTGCGGCAGGCAGCGAGCGCGGTGCCAAGATTGATGGCGGTGGTGGTCTTGCCGACCCCGCCCTTCTGATTGGCGACCGCAACCACCCGGCCAATGCGCGGCGGATTGCGGTTAACGATGAGGCGCACGATGAATTCCCTGCAGCTTGAGGAGGACGCCGGATGGGTCCGACAGGCTGGTACAGCGTTGCACGCTCATAGTCCAGGTTTTGTTCGCCTCGGTCAATTCCTCCTGGACCGATTGGCCTTTGAGCAACAGCACGAGCGTGTCCGGCGTGCGCAGCGGCTCCGACCAGGCGAGCAGACGGCCGACCGGAGCGAGCGCGCGCGCGGTGATGACGCTGGCCTTGAGGTCGCCGAGCTGCTCGATCCGCTGCGGATGGACCGTGACCGGCAGCGCCAGAGTGCGCGCGGCATGGCGCAGGAACTGGGCCTTGCGGCGGTCGCTCTCGATCAGATGGACGTCCGGCTGGCCGAGAATCGCCAGAATCAGCCCGGGCAGGCCCGCGCCGCTGCCGAGATCGACCAGCGGGCCAGCGCGGTCGGCCGGCAGATGCCAAACCAGCTGGCCGCAATCCAGGATGTGGCGGCGCCAGGGATCGGCCAGGCTGGCCGGCCCGACCAGGTTGATCGCGGCCTGCCATTCGCCGAGCAGATCCAGATAGCGCTGCAGGAGCGCGAGCGTTTCACGTGAAACACTGAGCAGCTCGGCGAGCTCGGCGGCCGACATTGGCGGCCGCGGCGACTCGGCTCGGTGGCTCATGCCGACCGGGCGGCATGAGCGTGGCGCTGCAGGAGGACCAGCGCGGCTGGCGTCATGCCCGGCAGCCGCGCTGCCTGAGCCAAGGTCGCCGGCCGGGTTGCCGCCAGCCGGGCCTGGATTTCGGCGCTCAGCCCGGGGATCTGGTCGAGCGCCAGGTCGGGCGGCAGGCGCAGCCGCTCATCGGCGCGCATCGCCGCGATGTCGGCCTCCTGCCGCTCCAGATAGCTGGCATAGCGCGCCTCGATCTCAAGCTGCTCGACCACATCGGGCCGCCAGTCCCGCAGCTCCGGCCAGACCGTCGCCAAAGCGGCCATCGACAGATCCGGCAAGGCCAGCAACGCCAGGCCGTCGCGCACCACGCCGTCTTGTTTCACGTGAAACCCATGCCGAGCCGCCGCCGTCGGGCTCAGCCGCAGCGCCTGCAGCCGGGTCCTGGCCGCTGCCAGGGCGGCCTGCTTGGCCACGAAGGCTTGCCGCCGCTCGGCCGCGACCAGGCCCAGGGCGATGGCTTTGGGCGTCAGGCGCAGATCGGCGTTGTCGGCGCGCAGCCGCAGCCGGTACTCGGCGCGCGAGGTGAACATCCGGTAGGGCTCGGCGACACCCTGGGTGATCAGATCGTCGATCAGGACGCCGATATAGCCATCGGCGCGGTCGAGGGTGAAGCGGCCGCCGCCGCCGGCGGTCAGCGCGGCATTGACGCCCGCCACCACGCCCTGCGCCGCGGCCTCCTCATAGCCGGTCGTGCCGTTGATCTGGCCGGCCAGGAACAGCCGAGGCAGCCGGCGGGTTTCCAGGGTCGGCCCGAGCTCGCGCGGATCGACATGGTCATATTCGATCGCGTAGCCCGGCTGCAGCATGACCACGCGCTCCAATCCGGCGATGGTGCGCAGCATCGCCAGCTGGAGATCGCGCGGCAAGGAGGTCGAGATGCCGTTGGGATAGAGGCTGTCGGTGGCCAGGCCCTCGGGCTCCAGGAAGATCTGGTGGCGCGGCCGCTCGGCGAAGCGGACGACCTTGTCCTCGATCGAGGGGCAGTAGCGCACGCCCTGGCCGGCGATCCGGCCGGCATAGACCGGCGCCTGGTGGAGGTTGGCGCGGATCAGCGCGTGGGTGGCGTCATTGGTGTAGGTGAGCGCGCAGGCGATCTGCGGGTTGGCGATCGCGGTGGTCAGGGTCGAGAAGGGCTCCGGCGGCTGATCGCCCGGCTGCTGCTCCAGGCTGGCCAGGTCGACGCTGCGCCGGTCCAGCCGGGGCGGCGTGCCGGTCTTGAGCCGGCGCAGAGCGAAGCCCGCGCGCTCCAGGCTCTGCGCCAGGCCGATCGCCGGGACATCGCCGGCCCGGCCGGCCGGCCAGCGCTCCAGGCCGAGATGAATCTCGCCGCGCAGGAAGGTGCCGGTGGTCAGGACCACGGCGCCGGCGGTCAGCCGTCGGCCCGCCTGGTCGAGCACGCCAATGACGCGGCCCGCGCGATCCAGCAGCAGATCCTCGACCGCCGCCGCCTCGAGGGTCAGGCCCGGCTGCGCCGCGAGCAGGCCCTGCATCGCCTTGCGGTAGAGCTCGCGATCGGCCTGCGCCCGAGGCCCACGGACGGCGGGGCCCTTGCTCCGATTGAGCAGCCGGAACTGGATGCCGGCCGCGTCGATCGCGCGCGCCATGAGGCCATCGAGGGCATCGATCTCGCGCACCAGATGGCCGCGCCCGAGCCCGCCGATCGCGGGGTTGCAGGACATGGCGCCGATGGTCTCGAGCTTGTGGGTCAGGAGCAGGGTGCGCGCACCCAGCCGGGCGCTGGCGGC
>CADEGR010000102.1:7489-15946 GCA_902826935.1 uncultured Alphaproteobacteria bacterium
AGCAGGTTGAGCAGGCTCGACTTGCCGGCATTGGGCGGCCCGACGATCGCCACCTGCAGCCCGGCGCGCAGCCGCTCGCCGCGGCCGGCATCGGCCAGATGGGCGGCGACAGCCGCGGCGAGTGCCTCCAGGTCCGGCCGCAGCGCGGCGGCCAAGCCGGCCGGCACGCCCGCTTCCTCGGGCGCGAAATCGATCTCGGCCTCGAGCCTGGCCAGCGCCGCCAGGAGCCTGGTCCGCCAGCTTTCGTAGAGCCTGCCCAGCTCGCCATCCAGCTGGCGCAAGGCCTGACGCAGCTGGGCGCCGGTCTCGGCGGCGATCAGATCGGCCAGGCCCTCGGCCGCGGTCAGGTCCAGCCGGCCGTTGCGGAACGCGCGCCTGGCAAACTCGCCCGGCTCCGCCGGCCGCAGACCGGGCAAGCCGGCCAGGCTGTCCGCCAGGACGGCCAGCACGCCACGGCTGCCATGGACCTGGAACTCCAGCACATCCTCGCCGGTCAGGCTGGCCGGGGCCGGAAACCAGAGCAGCAGCGCCTGGTCGATCGGGGCGCCGGTGCCCGGCTCGCGCAGGCGCCGCAGCACGGCCTGGCGCGGCGGCGGCGGGGCTGCCCCGGTCAGCTGCCGACAGGCCGTGGCGGCAGCCGGGCCGGACAGCCGCATGATCGCGACGCCAGCGCGGCCGGCGCCGGTGGCAACGGCGAAGATGGTCTCGGCGGCAGATCCGCCCGCCATGGCTTCAGCCGCCGGACGCGGTCTGCCGGCTGGTCTGCCGCGTCCGCCGGGCCGGCCGTGCCACCGCCAGCGGCGGCGCCAGCCTGGTCAGCAGCGCCATGAGAGACAGATCCAGCGCCCGCGACACGACCTCGCACAGCGGCAGAATATCCGGCTGCCCCAGCAGCTGGCGGCGCTCGGTCGGGGTGCAGTCGATCTCGATCCGTGCTGGCATGGAGGCTCGATCCCGGTCGGTTCGTGGCCCTGCTTATACACGGCCCGCCGGAGCCGACCAAGCCGTGCCCCGGCGCCGGACCTGCGGCAACCAAGGCGGCATGGCCGACCGGTGGGGTGCCGGTCGGCCATGGCAGTCGGGGTCGGGCGCGACCAGGCGGCGCCGGCCTAGCCGTGGTCGTCGGTGCGCCAGCCGGTGATCCTGGTGGCCTTCTTGTTGCTCTTCTTGTCGTAGATCGGCTCGCCCAGCATGTAGCCGATCACGGAACCCGGCGCGAGATCGATCGAGCTGGCCGATTCGAGCGACTCGTCGGAGTTGATATCCAGCTTGCCGCCCTGGATGACGCCCGAGAACTCGCCTTGATGGCTCTGCGCGAATTGGTCGTCGATGCTGCAGCTCTTGATCACGACGACCCGGGTCACCACGCGGTTCTTGTCGCTGTCCTTCAGCGCCTCGAACCACTTTTGATTGTCGCTGACCGTCTTCGCGAACTTGGCCTCGTTGTCGACGAACACCTCGCGAAACTCGCAGCGATCCTCGCCCATCAGCTGCACGACGTCCTTGCCCTTGATCCCGGCGATCGGCAGGAAGCCGAAGGCGCCCTTCACCGCCAGCGACTTGGTATCGACGTTGACCGCCTTGACCGGCTTCGACTTGTTCAGGTTGCCGACCAGCGCACCCTTCAAATGAGCCACGCGGTCCAAGCCGTTGCGCCCGGCGATCGGAGTTACCTTCCGGCCCCAGTCCCCGATCTTGATTTCCTGCGCATCCAGCGTGAAGTAAGACTTGCCGTTGAAGTTGATGTGATTCTTGTGAATCGAGAAGTCGGCGGCTAGCGCCGGCAATGTATACATCGACGCCATGACGGCCGAAGTCATGATGATCGCACGGAACTTTGACATTAGCTGGTTTCCTCGCTGTTTGCCGCTGTCCAATCGGACGGGCAGGTTTCTGACTCGCTGCTATGCTGCCGTTTGGCAGTTCCGTAGCAGCGGACATTGCGAGGCTAGGGCTGGGCTGGGCACATCGTCATCACCAGATCTGGGTATGCCAGCCGGGAATATTTCCATTGATCGATCTAGCGTTCCTCGTTACTGAGGAGCTCGAATACCTCGGGCCAATGGGTGTAGAGCAGGTTCAAGCCGGCGCCCGGCACCATCGTGACCGCGAATTGCGGCGCCGCCTGGGCGAACTCCCTGGCATCCTCCGGCTGGGCGAACATGTCCTCGCTGCCAAGGATGATCCGGGCCGGCACCCGGACCGCCTGCGCCCAGGCCAGCCAATCGGTCAGCACCAAGGGGCAGTCCAGGCAGAAGGCCTCATGATTCTGCTTGGCGGTGTGCTGCAGACCGTCGACCGCAAGCCGCCGGACCTCCGGCCGGCGCAAGGCCATCAGGTCGGCCGCCACCTCGCCATGGAGCGCATGCAGCAGCTTGTCCTCGCCGCCGGCATCGATCTGGGCGGTGCCGGCACGGGCGATGAAGGGCAGCATGCGCGGCACATGGCGGGCCGTCAGCGCCACCAGCCGCGGCCGGGTCGGCATCCGGGCGATCCGGCGATCGTCCCAGCACGGCAGGTAGCTCACCAGGAGCAGCGAGCGGACCCGGTCCGGCGCCAGCTGCGCCAGCCGCAAGGCATAGATGCCGCCCGACAGGTGACCCAGCAGCCGGACCTGGTCGATGCCGAGATGGTCGAGCAGCCGCAGCTGATCCTGGACCACCGCGTCGACCAGCGCGACGCCGGCCAGGTTGCGCACCGGATCGGAGCTGCCGAAGCCGGGCCGGGACGGGCCGATGAAGCGCCAGCCCTTGCGGCTGGCGGTCGCCACCGCCTGGTCGGTCAGGCCCGGGCCATGCAGCATATTGTGCAGCAGCAGGACCGGCTGACCGGCCGCGGCGCCGCTGTCCTCGTAGGCCAGCTGCCGGCCATCGGGCAGCAGCAGCACCGACTTGCGGCGTTGCCAGCTCGCATCCGCCCGGTCCGGCCCGCCGACACTGGTCTGCCGGCCGATCGCGTAGCAGGCCGCGAAGCCGCTGACGATGCGCACCAGATCCTGGAGGGAGGCGGCGTCCGCCTTGCGCAGCAGGGCCTTGATCTGGGTGCGCACGGTGTTGAGCGAGACGTCGCGGCGCTGGCCAACCTCGTGCGGCGTCAGGCCCCTGGTCAGCGCCAGCGCCACCTCGGCCTCCGCCTGGGTCAGGCCGTAAGCCTGGATGAAGGCGGCGGCGATGCCGTCATCGAGCAAGAGGTCGATCGTGGTCAGGAGGAAGTGGCCACCGCCGCTGACATCGATCGGCTGCCCAGCCAGGCCGGGCGGGCGCGCCAGATCGATCCGGGTCGCGACGATGCAGCTGGCGGCCTGCTCGGGCCCGATCCGGCAGGGCAGGAGGAGGATGCGCGGGGCCTGCGGGCTGCGGCCGTCGAGCCAGGCCTGGAGCCTCGCCTGCGCGTCGTCGTCGATGATCAGGGCCGACAGGCGGCGCGCGCCATCGGGCCGCAGATAGGGCAGCGCCGCCGCATTGGCGGCGATGATCGCCTGGGCCTGGTCGACCACCAGCGCCGCGACCGGCAGGCCGACCACCAGCCCGTCGGCGCTTAGCCGGGTGCGCCGGTTGCGGCCGAGCCGGTCGAACAGCTCAAGGGCGCGGTTGAAGTGGCGCTCGAGGCTGGCATCGGACCAGCCGACCGGGCTCGGCGCCAGGTCGGCCTGGTCGAGGGAGGCCTGGAGATAGGCCCCCCAGCAGCCCATCAGCTCGTCGTAGCGGACCGGGTCAAGGGTGATCGCATAGACCTCGTCGACCAGCTCGGTGACGATCTTGGGCAGTGCGGCCATGGCTGCGGGCGCCTCGCTGGCCGGCCGCTCGGCCGGTGGCGCAGCACGCGCCGGTCGCAGCTGCCATTGCTAGCTGCCACGGGCCGGCCGCGCCTATGAACCGGGTCACAGGCGCGGCCGCGGATGCAGCGAATGGCCGGCCGGCGGGTTACACTCCAGCCTGCGCCCGCCAGCCAGCCGGAGACCCGATCATGCGCAACCGCCTCGGCGCCACCACCAGCCCCTACCTGCTGCAGCATCAGGACAATCCGGTGCATTGGCAGCCTTGGGATGCGGCGGCGCTGGCGGCGGCGCGGGCAGAGGATCGGCCGATCCTGCTGTCGATCGGCTATGCCGCCTGCCATTGGTGCCATGTCATGGCCCATGAGAGCTTCGAGGACCCGGCGATCGCGGCGCTGATGAACGAGCATTTCGTCAACATCAAGGTCGATCGCGAGGAGCGGCCCGATCTCGACCACATCTATCAGCGGGCCCTGGCGCTGCTGAACCAGCAGGGCGGCTGGCCGCTCACCATGTTCCTCAGCCCCGACGGCCGGCCGTTCTGGGGCGGCACCTACTTCCCGCCGGCGGCGCGCTATGGCCGGCCGGGCCTGCCCGAGGTGCTGACCGAGATCAGCCGGATCTGGCGGACCGACCGGGCGCGCGCGACCGCCAATGGCACCGCCCTGGCCGAGGCGCTGGCGGAGCTGGGCCGGCCGGCGGCCGGGCCGGAGCTGCCGCCGGATCTTGCCCGGCAGACCGCGCGCGCCGTGGTCCAGCGCTTCGATACGATGCACGGTGGGCTGGCGGGCGCGCCGAAATTTCCGCAAGCCCCGCTCCTGAAGCTGCTCTGGTGGCAGGCGCTGACCAGCGGCGAACCGGCGCTCAGCCACGCCATCCGGCATACGCTGGCGCGGATGTGCCAGGGTGGCATCTACGACCATCTGGGCGGCGGCTTTGCCCGCTATTCGGTCGACGCCTTCTGGCTGGTGCCGCATTTCGAGAAGATGCTGTACGACAACGCCCAGCTCCTGGGCCTGCTGGCAGACCTCTGGGCAGACAGCCAGGAGCCGCTGTTCGCCGCGCGCGCCCGCGAGACCGTGGCCTGGCTCGCCCGCGAGATGCTGGTCGAGGACGGCTTCGCCGCCAGCCTGGATGCCGACAGCGAGGGCGAGGAGGGCCGGTTCTATGTCTGGGACGCGGCCGAGATCGACCAGGTCCTAGGCGCCGACGCGCCGGCCTTCCGGCTGGCCTATGGCGTGACCGACAGCGGCAACTGGGAAGGCCGGACGATCCTCAACCGGCTGCACCAGCCGGGTCTCGGCCCGCCGGCCGAGGAGGCCGCGCTCCGGCGCTCGGCCGAGCGGCTGCTGGCGGCGCGCGCGGCGCGGGTGCGGCCGGCGCGCGACGACAAGGTGCTGGCCGACTGGAACGGCCTGATGATCGCCGCCCTGGCCAAGGCCAGCGGCCGCTTCGGCGAGGCCGCCTGGCTGGCCTTGGCGGAGCGGGCCTTCGCCTTCGTCCAGCAGCAGCTGGGCGATGCGCCCGGTCGGCTGGCCCATAGCTGGCGCGCCGGCCGCCGGCTCGAGCTCGCCTTCCTCGACGACTATGCGGCGCTGATGGCGGCGGCGCTGGCGCTCGACGAGGCGGCCGGCACGGCGCGGCATCTGGCGCAGGCGGAGCGCTGGTTCGACCAGCTCGAGGCGGACTATCGGGATGAGGCGGCGGGCGGCTATCGCCAGGTCGCGGCCGGCGCGGGCGAGCTGCTGGTCCAGCCCAAGCATGCCGAGGACGGACCCAGTCCCGCCGGCAACGGCCTGCTGGCGGAGGTGCTGGCGCGGCTGCATCAGCTGACCGGCAAGGCGATCTACGCCGAGCGCGCGGCCGAGCTTGGCCGGGTGTTCGCCGGCGAGGCGCTGCGCCATCCCGCGGTCCACGCGGCGCTGCTCTGCGGCCAGGCGCTGCTGGCCGAGCCGCTCCAGGTGGTCGTGGTCGGCGCCGCCGACGATCCGGCCCGCGCCCGGCTCCATCGAGTGGCCCTCGCGGCCAGCCCGCCCCAGGCGACCATCCAGTGCGTCGCGGCCGGCGCCGACCTGCCGCCGGAGCATCCGGCCGCCGGCAAGACCAGCGCCGGACCGGCTGCCGCCTATGTCTGCCTGGGACGGACCTGCCAGCTGCCGATCAGCGATCCGGCCGAGCTGGCGGCGAGGCTGCGGCCGGCAATGCTCTGGCCGCAGCCGACGGGCAGCGCCTGAGCGGCAGGGTGCGGCGGGCCGCTTGCCCGCTCTGGGCGGCTGCTCCCGATTTCGGCAGACCAGCGGCCCGCTCCGGCAATCGCGTGGTGCCGCGCGACTTGCCACTTCGCAGCTGCCAAAAGTCCGGCCTGATCAAACCCTTACTAGATCTTGCCTGGAGCGGGCCAAGCGACCTTGGCGAGCCTCGGTCGGACCGGTAGGGTAGCCGCAAGCGGGCCGGACCGACGGCGGCAATCACACGGAGGGAACATCGACATGGCAGGTGCGATCAGGATCCACGAGACCGGCGGGCCCGAGGTCCTGCATTTCGAGCAGGTCGAGGTCGGCGCGCCCGGGCCGGGCCAGGTCCGCCTGCGGCAGACGGCGGTCGGACTGAACTATATCGACATCTATTACCGGACGGGGCTGTATCCGCCGCCCAGCCTGCCGTTCATCCCGGGCATGGAGGCCGCGGGCGTGGTCGAGGCGGTGGGGCCGGAGGTCAGCGATCTCGCGGTCGGCCAGCGGGTCGCCTATGCGGCCGGGCCGCTCGGCGCCTATGCCGAGGTCCGGCTGATGCCGGCCGACCGGCTGGTGCCGCTGCCGGACAACATCAGCGACGACACCGCGGCCGCGATGATGCTGAAGGGCCTAACCGCGCAGTATCTGCTGCGCCGGACCTTCAAGGTGCAGGCCGGGCAGACCATCCTGTTCCACGCCGCAGCTGGCGGGGTCGGCCTGATCGCGTGCCAATGGGCCAAGCATCTGGGCGCCACCGTGATCGGCACGGTCGGCAGCGACGCCAAGGCCGAGCTGGCCAAGGCCCATGGCTGCAGCCACACGATCCGCTACGATCAGGAGGATGTCGCGGCCCGGGTGCGCGAGCTGACCGGCGGCCAGGGCGTGCCGGTGGTCTACGACTCGGTCGGCCAGGCAACCTTCGAGGCGTCGCTCGACAGCCTGGCGCCGCTCGGCATGCTGGTGTGCTTCGGCCAGTCCTCCGGCCCGATCGCGCCGATCAATACCGGCATCCTGGCGCAGAAGGGCTCGCTGTTCCTGACCCGGCCGACACTGATGACCTACACCGCGGCGCGCAGCGATCTGCTGGCGATGGCGGCCGAGCTGTTCGAGGTCGTGGCGCGTGGTGCCGTCAAGATCGAGATCAACCAGCGCTTCGCCCTGCGCGACGCCGCCCTGGCGCACCGCGCCTTGGCCGGCCGGCAGACCACCGGCTCGAGCCTCCTCGTCGTCTGAGCCAGAGCTGGGAGCATTCGCCATGACCGAGCTCGTGATCGAGCCCGACGATCGGCCACCCACCGGCGCCGCCACGGCCAAGCCCCGCGCGCGCCGGGCCAGCACCGGCCGGGCGCCTGGCCGGCCGGCCAAGGCGCGCGGCCAGCCCAATTCCTCGGATGCCGCCAGCGCCCGCTGGACCGTGCGCGGCGTGCCGCCACAGGTGCGCGAGATGGCGCTCAAGGCCGCCGAGGGCCGCAACATGACCGTCGGCGACTGGCTGGCCGAGACCATCGTCGGGGCGGTGCGGGGCCAGGCCAAGCTCGAGGTGGCGGCGCCGCCCCGGGTCAACCTGCCCGCGGTCGAGACCCCGCAGGACCTGCTCAGCATGCTCCATGTCATGGACGAGCGGCTGAGCCGCCTCGAGCGGCAGCCGCCGCCCCCGCCGCGCGGCATGGGCGGCTTTTTGGGCAAGCTGTTCGGCCGGCGGCAAAGTCCGGCCACGACCGCGCTGGTGCCGACCCGCAAACGGTGAGCCGAACGCGTCGCTCAAGCATCGATCGAGGCCGGGTGGCGCGGGCCGCGTCACGAATTGTTAACCCGCTTGGGCGATGCTGACCCTGGTCCATGCGACCCTGGGAATCCGCACGCCGATCAATTGACATGCTGAAGCGGCGGACTCCCAGGGTCGCATGGACCGGGGGAGGATCCGCCGCACTGGCTGAAGATCGGGCTAATCAGGCGGGACGCTGTTCGGCTGGTCGGATTTGGGCCTGATGCAACGGTGCAATCCTACGATCGGCTGCGGCCAGGCCAGGGCCGGTCGACAACCAGCTACGTCCGCTTGTTCTTTATCCAAGCATCTGACGCAAAGCCAAAAGTGGATGAAAGCTGGAAAATTGATGGGGGTCGAGCAACAAGCAGTGGGCGCGGATCGCGCCGCTTTTGCCTGGCACCGCGAAAGAGTAGGGGGCGCCCGCGGACCATCGTCATTGGATCGAAGCGGTGCTTTAGATGGCGCGAACCGGTGCTCCCTGGCGGGACCTGCCCGACGGGTTCGGGCATTGGAGCTCGCTGTTCAGGCGCGCCCCACGCTGGGTTAGCATCGGTGTCTGCGAGCGGCTGTTCGCAGCGATGATCGGAAGGTCCGACTTCGAGCCGTGCATCAGCCCGGCACCGGCCGCAAACGGAGGGACGGAAACTCAGGCGCCGCGCTCGGGTTGGCCGGCGGCGAGC
>CADEGR010000103.1:0-11057 GCA_902826935.1 uncultured Alphaproteobacteria bacterium
TCAGCCGGCGCGCCGAGAGCAGATGGAAGGTCGCCGGCGTGTGCGGGCAGTTGACGCTGATGATGTCCATCCGCGCCAGCATCTGGTCCAGGCTCTCCCAATAGGTCGCCTCCAGCTCCTGCTCGACCGCGTCCGGCACCCGGCGCCGGTTGTGGTAGTGGATCGACAGGCCGAAGCCGCGGGCGCGCCGGGCGACGGCGGTGCCGATCCGGCCCATGCCCAGGATGCCGAGGCGCTTGCCGGTGATCCGGTGGCCGAGCATGGTGGTCGGCGCCCAGCCATGCCACTCGCCGGAGCGCGCCAGGCGCTCGCCCTGGACCAGGCGCCGGGCCACCGCCAGGATCAGCGCCATGGTCATGTCGGCGGTGTCCTCGGTCAGGACGCCCGGCGTGTTGGTGACGGTGATGTCGCGGGCGTAGGCGGCCTCGACGTCGATATGGTCGACGCCGGTGCCGTAATTGGCGATCAGCCGGAGCTGCGGCCCGGCATGGGCCAGCACGCTGCTGTCGAGCCGGTCGGTTACGGTCGGCACCAGGATCTCGGCCGTCTTGACCGCCTCGATCAGCCCGGCCTTGTCGAGCGGCCGGTCGCTGTCGTTGAGGCGGGTGTCGAACAGCTCCATCATGCGGGTCTCGATCGCCTCGGGCAGCTTGCGCGTGACGATCACCAGGGGTTTTCTGCGCACCATCAAGCTCTCCATCCTCAACCCCGGCGCACGGTTCGGGCGCGCCCCCAGCCACGCATCGGCTCCGCCATCGGTAGCAGAACTCGCCCCCCAGCTGAAGCGCCGGCACGGCCTCGGTCACGATCCTTGCGACCGCGCGCCCGAAGCGTTAACCGTGCTCTGCCGGAATCAGCTTGCAGGACTTATGGGCCGATGACCAGAACCCGCTACCTCGCCCTCGGCGCGTTCGCAGCGCTGCTTGCCGCCGGCCCGACCGGCCAGGCCCAGACCGAGACTGGCCGCGGCACCGGCTTGCCGCTGCCCCGCTTCGTCTCGATCGATTCCAGCGAGGTCAATGTCCGCTTCGGTCCGGGCGAGGACTACCCGATCAACTGGGTCTACAAGCAGACCGGCATTCCGCTCGAGATCACCCAGGAGTTCGACCACTGGCGCAAGGTCAAGGACTATGAGGGCGCCGAGGGCTGGGTCCATGCCAGCCTCCTGTCCAACCGGCGCACCGTGATGGTGCTGGGCCAGGTGCAGGCCCTGCGCCGGACGCCTTCGGACAATGCGCTGGTGGTGCTGCGCGCCGAGCCGGGCGTGATGGGCGAGCTGCTGGATTGCCGCGAGGATTGGTGCCGGGTCGAGATCGACGGCAACCGCGGCTGGCTGCGACGCGACGAGTTCTGGGGCACCCTGCCGGGCGAGATCGTCAACTAGCGGGCAGGGCGAGGACGCTGCCGGCGGCCGGTCAGGCGGCCGGCGTGCGCAGCCGGACGATCACCTCGACCCGGTCGATCTCCTTGCCGGCCGGGGCGGCTGGCAGGCGGCCGATGCCGATCGCCTCGTCCGGGATATCGGTCAGCTGGCGGGTCGCATCGTCGTAGAAATGGTGGTGGTGGCTGGTGTTGGTGTCGAAATAGCTCTGGCCCAGATCGACCACCACCTCGCGCAGCAGGCCGACCTCGGTGAACTGGTGCAGGGCGTTGTAGATCGTCGCCAGCGAGATCGGGATGCCGGCGGAGCGGGCCTCGTGGAACAGCTCCTCGGCCGTGATGTGGCGATCGCCATTCTCGAGCAGCAGCTTGGCCAGCGCCAGGCGCTGCCGCGTCGGCCGCAACCCGGCCTGCTTCAGCCGCTCCAGCACCATCGAATAGGCTCGCGTCGCGATCACCACGCCGGCACTCCCATGTCCCCCACCTGGCCGCAACGACCAGCAATCCGTACCTAGTTGGTACGGTATGCGAAATTTGTCAAGTTTTTGGCCCAAACCGGCAGCATCGGCTGGCCGCGGGAGCTGTGAACCCAGTCACAGCGCGCCGTTGTGATCGCCGATAGGATAATCTTCATTCGCTGAACCGCTGGAGCGAGCCAACAACCCGCCCATCAACGCCAGTCGATCGCGCTCACCAGCGCCTCCTCTTGCCGAGCTGCCTCAGTCCCGGTCCGTACGCCCGCCGTCAAACGCGGCCTCACGCTGGCCCGTGGCGCAGGTTGCATCGTGCGATCACTGCAGCATACATGGAGATGATCATGAGCGCTTGGTCACGTACGACCATTTTGTCTTTCGGCATCTTGCTGGCCCAGGCCCCGGCGGGCTGGGCCGTCGGCCCGGTCGATCCCAGTGATCCAAGCCCGCCATCCTGCGGCGCCGATGGCATCTGCCGGATCAATGAATGCCGTGCCGATCCGGATTGCGAGCGGCCCAGCGGCCCCGGCCGGCCGCCCTCGACGCCGGCCACGACCTACCGGCTGACCGGCACGCCGGAGCCGACCGACGTCTCCGGCATCGAAGGCTCCAGGTTCACCCGCGGCACCGCGGTCAGCGGCGACAAGGCGGTGTTCGCGATCCTGTCGCGCGAGCGCTCGGACAATCCCTGCTACGTCGCGGTCGGCGTCGAGAACATCAACAACCCGGCCACCGACACCGTGCCGACCCCGGCGATCGATCTATGCGGCGGCAACGGCCCGACCTCGAGCACCCTGCATGCCGACTATCTGGACGTGAATGCCGGCGGCGGCGATGACCGGGTGTTCGTGACCGGCGTCCAGGTCTGCATGGACCGCGGCGACGATCGGGTGAAGGGCATCCATCTGCACGGCAAGCGGATCACCATGGGCGGCAGCCTGGTCGACTTCCAACCCGACGAGCAGGCCAGCCGGACCAACTGCCATCAGGACCATTGGCATAGCTGGGCGGATTGCCCGAGCGGCCAGCTCGCGACCGCGGTCGATCTGCATTTCGATGGGGGCAGCCTGCCGCGCAGCCTGACCGGCATCGGCCTGCAATGCCGCGCCTTCAGCGCCAGCTCCGCGGCCGCGGCCCGCAGCCTGCCGGCCAGCAGCAGCGGCACCCGGGCGGCCGAGCAGACCCCGCCTCCGGCCGACAAGGAAGGCTGAGCGGCGCGACCGGGTGGCGCGGACCGCCGGCTCAGGCGCCGGTCCGGATCCGCTCCACCAGCTCGCGCACGGTCGGGATGAAGCCGTTCGAGTAGAACGGATCCTGCCGGAACTTGAAGACGTTATGGCCGGCGAACATCAGCTCGTGCTCGATGTTGCCGCCATGGGCGATGTCCTGCAGGGTCTTTTGGATGCAGAACGAGCGCGGATCGGGCGGCTTGCCGGTGGTGCGGTTCTCGCCGTGGGTCGACCAGTTGCTGAACTTGCAGGCCGACAGGCAGCCCATGCAGTCGACCTGGTCGCGCCGGATCTCGCGCGCCTTGTCCGGCGCGACATAGATCAGGGTGTCGTCCGGCGTCTTCATCGCCTGGCTGAAGCCCTGGGCGATCCACAAGGCGGCGCGGGCGGCATCCTCGGGCCGGACATAGACCTCGCGGCCGCGGCCGCCGAACGGCATCGGCTGGATCAGGCCGCGCTCTGGGTCCGCGGCCTCGGCAAAGTCGATCTGCCGGTCCGAACGCTCGACCAGCTCGTTCAGGAACTCGTTGCGGACCGCCGAGGAATAGAAGCCGGTCGGGCTGAAGCGGTGCAGGAGGACGTCGTTCTCCTCAAGCTCGAGCAGCCGCTGCTTCCAGGCGGCCGAGATCGGGCTCTCGCGGGTCAACAGCGGCCGGGTGCCGAACTGGAACGCGATCGGGCCGAGCTCGGGATTGTCCAGCCAGTCCTGCCAGTCCTGCAGATGCCAAACACCGCCGGCCATGACGATCGCGGTCTCGTCCAGGCCGAAGTCGCGCAAGGTTGTGCGCAGCTCCTGGACCCGCGGATAAGGCAGCTCCGGCGCCTCGGGATCCTCGGAATTGGACAGGCCGTTATGGCCGCCGGCCCGCCAGGGATCCTCATAGACCACCCCGCCCAGCCACTCCGAAACCCGGTGATAGGTCCGCTTCCATAGCGCCCGGAAGGCGCGCGCGGAGGACACGATCGGGTAGTAGTAGACGTTGTAGCGCGCCGCGATCTCGGCCAGGCGATAGGGCATGCCGGCGCCGCAGGTGATGCCGTGGATCAGCCCGCGGGCGCCATCCAGCACGCCATGCAGCACCCGCTCGCAGGCGCCCATCTCCCACAGCACGTTGATGTGCAGCCGGCCGGCATTGCCGGCGACGTCATAGGCGATCCGCGCCTGGCTGATCGCGGCGTTGATCGAGTAGCGGATCAGCTCCTCATGGCGCTCGAGCCGGGTCTTGCCGTGATAGATCAGCGGCACGAGCTTGCCAGTCTCGTCGATGTAGTCGCCATTCACGCCGGAGAAGGTGCCGATGCCGCCGGCCGCCGCCCAGGCGCCGCTGCTCAGGCCGTTCGACACCGAAATGCCCTTGCCGCCTTCGATCAGTGGCCAGACCTCGCGGCCCGACAGCACCAATGGTTTCAGACCAAGCACACGGTTCTCCTGCAGCAGGCACGCCGCATCGCCTCGGGCGCCGGTTTCGGGGGCCGAGCCAGGCCAAGCAGCCGGTCGTCCGGCCTCGGGCTGCACGTCACAAGTCGCGCTTCCACTCTAGGTCTCAAGCGAAACGTCGACAAGCGCGGCACCCGCGAGCCGAACCGCGTCTCGGGCTGGCGCCGGCGCTGTAGCGCCATGGCCGCAGTCCGTAGCCCCCTGTTCAAAACCCATGTGGGGCAGCGGGCGCCCGAGTTCAACCAGTCGAACCCGGGCGCCGCGGCTGCGGCAGTGGCTGCTCAGCCGGCGCTGCGCTGCCGGCGCGGACCGCGATCGCGGTCGCCGCCGCGGTCGCGATCCCGGCGCGGCGGCCGCTCGCCGCCGGCCTCGTCGGCCGCGCGCGGCGGCCGCGGCGGCAGCTCCAGCTCCTCGCCGGTCTCCTGGTCGACCGCCCGCATGCTGAGCTTGACCTTGCCGCGGTCATCGATGCTCAGCACCTTGACCTTGACCTGGTCGCCCTCGTTGACGACGTCGGTGACCTTGGCGACCCGCTCGTTCTTGAGCTCGGAGATGTGGCACAAGCCATCCTGCGGGCCCAGGAAGTTGATGAACGCGCCGAAATCGACCACGCGCACGACCTTGCCATTGTAGATCCGGCCGATTTCCGGCTCGCTGGTCAGGCCGCGCACCCAGTCGATCGCCTGCTGGGCGGCGCTGGCATCGGTCGCCGCGATCTTGACCGTGCCGTCGTCGTCGATGTCGATCTTGGCGCCGGTCACCTCGCAGATCTCGCGGATCACCTTGCCGCCCGGGCCGATCACGGCGCCGATCTTGTCCTGCGGGATGTTGATCACGCTGATCCGGGGCACGGTGTCGCGCATCACGTCGCGCGCCCCGCCGATGCCCTTGGCCATCTCGTTCAGGATGTGCAGCCGGCCGGCCTGCGCCTGGGTCAGCGCGGTCCGCATGATCGCCTCGGTGATGCCGGCGATCTTGATGTCCATCTGCAAGGAGGTGACACCGCGATCGGTGCCGGCGACCTTGAAGTCCATGTCGCCCAGGTGATCCTCGTCACCCAGGATGTCCGACAGGACCGCGACCCGCTCGCCTTCCTTGATCAGGCCCATGGCGATGCCGGCGATCGGCCGGATGATCGGCACGCCCGCGTCCATCAGGGCCAGCGAGCTGCCGCAGACCGTGGCCATCGAGCTGGAGCCGTTGGACTCGGTGATCTCGGAGACCAGGCGGATGGTGTAGGGGAAGGTCTCGCGCGGCGGCAGGAGCGGCCGGACCGCCCGCCAGGCGAGCTTGCCATGGCCGATCTCGCGCCGGCCGGGCGAGCGCAGGAAGCCGACCTCGCCGACCGAATAGGGCGGGAAGTTGTAGTGCAGCATGAAGTGCTCGCGGTAGTCGCCCTCGAGCGCATCGATGACCTGCTCGTCCTGGCCGGTGCCGAGCGTGGCGACCACCAGCGCCTGGGTCTCGCCGCGGGTGAACAAGGCGCTGCCATGGACCCGCGGCAGCACGCCCACCGCCGCCTCGATCGGCCGCACGGTGACCAGGTCGCGGCCGTCGATCCGCTGGCCGGTATCGAGGATGGCGTTGCGGACGATCGCCTTCTCGAGCTTCTTGAACTGGCCCTGGACCTCGGGCACGCGCGCCCCGTCCTCGCCGCCGAAGCTCTCCTGCGCCTTGGCGCGGGCGGCTTCCACCAGCTCATGGCGGCGCTGCTTGGAGGGCTCGGCATAGGCCGCGCGCAGCTCCGCCTCGAGGCTTGCCTTGAGCTGATCGTAGAGGTCCGACTTCGCGGCCTCGGGCAGATCCCAGGGCTCCTTGGCGCTGACCTCGGCCAGCGAAATGATCAGGTCGATCACCGGCTGGAACTGGGCCTGGCCGAACAGGACCGCGCCCAGCATGACGTCCTCGGGCAGCTCGCGCGCCTCGGACTCGACCATCATCACGGCGTCCTGGGTGCCGGCGACGACCAGATCGAGCTCGCTCTCGGTCAGCTGCTGGAAGGTCGGGTTGAGCAGGAACTCGCCGTTCTTGTAGCCGACCCGCGCACCGCCGATCGGGCCCAGGAACGGAATGCCGGAGATGGTCAGCGCGGCGCTGGCGCCGATCATCGCGACGATGTCCGGATCGTTCTCCTGATCATGCGCCAGCACGGTGCAGATGACCTGGGTCTCGTTCTTGAAATCCTTCGGGAACAACGGCCGGATCGGGCGGTCGATCAGGCGCGAGGTGAGCGTGTCCTTCTCGGTCGGACGGCCCTCGCGCTTGAAGAAGCCGCCCGGGATCTTGCCCGCGGCGAAGGTCTTCTCCTGGAAGTTCACGGTCAGCGGGAAGAAATCCTGACCCGGCTTGACCGAGCGCGCGGCGGTCGCGGTGCAGAGCACGGCGGTCTCGCCATAGGTGACCAGGACCGCGCCGTCGGCTTGGCGCGCGATCCGGCCGGTCTCGAGGACCAGCGGCCGGCCGCCCCAGGTCATCTCCTTGCGGAAAATCTTGAACATGGATGGTACTGCCTTTCCAACAGCCTAAGCCGGCGGCAACGACGCGGCCGACCTGTCCGGATTGACGCCGGACCCGTGTGATGCGGCTTGCCCTGCCGGGAATCGGCAGGCGCCGCGGGATCTTGCTGAATCTGGACCGGGACAGGGCCCGGCCAAGGGCTTACTTGCGCAGGCCGAGCCGCTCGATCAGGGTCTGATAGCGGCCTTCCTCCTTGCGCTTCAGATAGTCCAGCAGACGCCGGCGCTGACCGACCATCATGAGCAGGCCGCGCCGCGAGGCGAAGTCCTTCTTGTGCTCCTTCAGATGCTCGGTGAGGTTGGTGATCCGCTCGGTCAGCACCGCCACCTGGACCTCCGGCGAACCGGTATCCGTTTGCTGGGTTGCGTACTGCGCAATCACTTCCTGCTTGCGCTCTTGGGTGATGGACATCGTCTACTCAACACTTCCTTGGGTGGTGGTGGGACCAGCCGACCGCCGGCTGGCGTCAAACATTGAACACGCGCATCGGGCTGAGCTCGCCGTCCTGCAGGCGGGCAAGGGCGATCACCTGGCCGGCCGCCATCGCCCGCACCGTGGCTTCGGCCATCAGCTCGCCGATCACCAGCTGCGGCGACACCTTGATGGTCCGCCCGGCGCGCAGGCGATCGGCCTGCGGCTCGGTCAGCGCCAGGGACGGCAGCTCGGCCAGCGCCGTGGTCACCGGCACCAGGCCCTGCGCCAAAGAATCGTCGGCGACCAGGGCGGAGAGCGTCTCCAGGGTCAGCGCGGCATCCTCGTGGAACGCGCCGACCCAGCGCCGGCGGAGCGCCGTGACATGGGCCTGGCAGCCGAGCTGCCGGCCGAGATCGCGGACCAGGGCGCGGACATAGGTGCCGCGGCCGCAGACCAGCTCGAACACCACGTGATCGGGATCCGGCCGCTCGATCAGATGGAGCGAGTCCACCTGCACGGTGCGCGCCGCCAGCTCGACCGCCTCGCCGCGCCGGGCGATGTCATAGGCCCGCTCGCCATCGACCTTGACCGCGGCGAACTGCGGCGGCACCTGCTCGATCGCGCCGACATAGTCGGGCAGCGCCTGGACGATCGCCTCGGTGGACGGCCGGAGCTCGCTGGTCGCCACCGGCTCGCCCTCGGCATCGTCGGTCGTGGTCGCGACCCCGAGCCGGGCGGTGAAGCGGTAGCATTTGCTGCAGTCCATGACATAGGCGACGGTCTTGGTCGCCTCGCCCAGCGCCAGCGGCAGCACTCCGGTCGCGAGCGGATCGAGGGTGCCGCCATGGCCGACCTTGGCGGCGTCGGTGATCCGGCGGACCAGGTTGACCACGCCGGTCGAGGTCATGCCGGCCGGCTTGTCGATGCACAGCCAGCCATTGATCGCCTGGCCGCGGCGCCGGCCCCTAGCCATGCTCGCCCCCGGCATCGTCGCCGCGGTCAGCCGCGCCGCCGTCATCTTCGGGGCGCGCTCGGCGCAGCAGGTCGTCGATCCGTGCCGCCTGGGCGAAGGACGGATCGGCCTGGAAGCTCAGATGCGGCGCATATTTCAGGTTCATCTGCCGGCCGACCACGCCGCCCAGATAGGGGGCGGCCCGCGCTAGCGCGGCCTTGACCTCCGGCCGCAAGCTGCCGCCCAGCTCGGTCACGAACACCGTCGCCTGGCGCAGATCGCGGCTGATCCGGACCTCGGCCACGGTCACCATGGCCGAGGCCAGGAGCGGATCGCGCAGCTCGCCGCGCAGCAGCAGCTCCGCCAGGATATGGCGCAGCTGCTCGCCAACCCGCAGCTGGCGCTGGCTCTGGCCGGGGCCGCCTGGCTCAGGCGACCGATTGCGTCCCATGGTCTTGCTCCTCCCGGCCGGCAGCCAGGCCATGGGGCCAGCCGCGACCGGCACCATTTGGTGCCCTGCCGATCCTGCCGGCTGCTCACAAGGTGCGGGCAACCTCTTCCACCTCGTAGGCCTCGATCACGTCGCCCTGCTTGATGTCGCTGAAGCCGTCCACGCCGATGCCGCATTCGAAGCCCTCGCGGACCTCGCGGACATCGTCCTTGAAGCGGCGCAGCGAGCCCAGCGGGCCCTCGTGGGTGACCACGTCGTCACGCAGCAGCCGCAGCCGGGCGCCGCGCCGGATCAGCCCGTCGATCACCATGCAGCCCGCGATCTTGCCGACCTTGGTGATCGTGAACACCTCGCGGATCTCGGCATGGCCGGTAATGGTCTCGCGCGAGGCCGGCGCCAGCATGCCCGAGAGCCGCGCCTTGGCCTCGTCCAGCAGCTCGTAGATGATCGAGTGGTAGCGGATCTCGACCCCATCCCGCCTCGCCAGATCGCGCGCCTGGGCGTTGGCCCGGACGTTGAAGCCCAGGATCAGCGCCTTCGAGGCGGCCGCCAGGGTGACGTCCGATTCGGTGATGCCGCCCACGCCGCTATGCAGCACCCGGACCGACACCTCGTCGGTGCCGAGCCGCTGCAGGCCGGCCACGATCGCTTCCAGCGAGCCATGCACGTCGGACTTAACGACCACCGGCAGCTCGCCCAGATTGGACGCGGCCATGAGGTTGAACATGTCCTCGACCGTGCCGCGCGGCGCCATCGCGGCGGCGGCCTGGGTCCGCTTCAGCCGCTGGCGATACTCGGTGATCTCGCGCGCCCGCCGCTCGTTGTCGACCACCACCAGGGGATCGCCGGCATCCGGCACGCCGTCCAGGCCCAGCACCTCGACCGGGGTCGAGGGGCCGGCCCGCTCGATCGCGGCACCGCGGTCGTCGACCAGGGCGCGCACCCGGCCCCAATGGCTGCCGCACACGATGATGTCGCCGACCTTGAGGGTGCCGCGCTGGATCAGAGCGGTCGCGACCACGCCGCGGCCGCGATCCAGCTTCGCCTCGATCACCGCACCCTGGCCTTCGCGGTTGGGATTGGCCTTCAGCTCGAGCAGCTCGGCCTGCAGCTGGATCGCCTCGATCAGCTTGTCGAGATTGCGCGGCTCGACCGCGCTGACCTCGACGGTCTGGACCTCGCCGCCGAAATCCTCGGCGACCAGCTCATGGGTCAGCAGCTCCTGCTTGACCCGCTCCGGGTTCGCCTCGGGCTTGTCGATCTTGTTGATCGCCACCACGATCGGCACGCCGGCCGCCTTGGCGTGGTTGATCGCCTCGATGGTCTGCGGCATCACGCCGTCGTCGGCGGCGACCACCAGGACCACGATATCGGTCACCTGGGCGCCGCGCGCCCGCATCTCGCTGAACGCGGCGTGGCCCGGCGTGTCGATGAAGGTCACCGGATGGCCGGTGCCGATATCGACCTGATAGGCGCCGATATGCTGGGTGATGCCGCCCGCCTCGTGGGCGGCCACCGCGGAATGGCGCAAGGCGTCCAGCAGCGAGGTCTTGCCGTGGTCGACATGGCCCATGACCGTGACCACCGGCGGCCGCGGCACCAGGTCCTCGGTCCGGTCGTCCTCGCCGCCGACGCCGATCTCGACGTCGGCCTCGCTGACCCGCTTGACCGTATGGCCGAACTCGGCGACCAGCAGCTCGGCGGTATCGGCGTCGATCACCTGATTGACGGTCGCCATCACGCCCATCTTCATGAGCGACTTGATCACGTCGGCGCCGCGCACGGCCATGCGGTTGGCCAGCTCCGAGACCGTGATGGTCTCGGGCAGCACGACCTCGCGCACGATCGGCTGGTTGTCCTGCAGCATCTGCTGACGCCGCTCGCGCTCGCGATGCCGGCGCAGCGCGGCCAGCGACGGCCCGCGCCGCTCGATGACCTCCTTGTCGCCATCCAGCACCAGGCGGCCCTTGGGCGCGTCGCGCCGGGCGACCGCCGGGCGGCGGACCTCGGTGCGGACGTCGCCGCGGCCACCACCGCCGGGCTTGGCCTTGACCTTGCCGCGCGCGTCGGTGGCGCTGCTGCGGCGAACCTCTTCCTCGGTCTCCTCGCGGCCGGTCCGCGCCAGCTCGGGCTTCTTGGCCGGCCGTGCCGCGGTCGCGCCCGCCTCGGTGGCGGGTGCCGCGGCACCGGCGGGCGCTTGCTG
>CADEGR010000103.1:11067-15747 GCA_902826935.1 uncultured Alphaproteobacteria bacterium
CGGGCGTCCTCCTCGGAGCGCTTGCGCGCCTCCTCGTCGGCCTTGCGCTGGGCGGCGGCCTGCTCCTCGGCGCGCCGCCTGGCGTCGTCATCGGCCTGGCGGCGGGCATTGTCCTCGGCGCGCTTGCGGGCTTCGCCTTCAGCCTTCTTGCTGTCGACCAGGGCGCGCAGCCGCGACGACTTTTCCTCGTCGGTCAAGGGCTTGAGCACGACCGGCCGGCCACCGCCGCTCGAACGGCCGCCGTCCTGGCGGCCGGAGCGCTGCGGCGCCCGGCGGGCGTCGGCGGCCGGTGCGGCTGCTGGCGCCGGCGGCGGCGTGCCTTGGGTCTCGACCGGGGCGGCGCCGGGCGGCGCCACGCGCTTGCGCTTGACCTCGACCGCTACCGACTTGCTGCGGCCATGGGAGAAGCTCTGGCGCACGATGCCCGTGTCGACGCGTTTCTTCAGCTCGAGCCGGCCGGAGGACTGGCCCAGCGAAATCCGAGTACCGCGATCTTCTTCTTCCTTGGTACTGGTCATGGCGATCCAGTCGTTCCCTTTGGCTCATCTTCGACCATCGGCTCTGCCGCATCCGGCACAACCGACACGTCCGGCCGGAATCCGGCCAAGCGCTGCGCCTCGCGCAGCAGCCGCGGCACCAGCCCACCCGGCGCCACGGCGATATGCACCACCTGCTCGCGGCCGACGGCCGCACCCAGCTCGTCGCGGGAGCCGGCGACGATCAGCGGTAGATCCGGCGCCAAGGCTCGCAGCTTGCGGCGGCCATCCTCGGCACCATCGGCGGCCGTCACCAGAAGAGCAACCCGCCCGCTCTGGAGCTGGTCGCGAACCTGATCGAACCCCAGCGTCACCAGGCCGGCCCGCCGGGCCAGGCCGAAGCCGTCGAACAGGCGCCGGCTGAGCAGCTGCTCCACCCGATCCGCCAGATCGGCATCGGCCTTGACCGAACGCCGCGCGGCGCGGGCGAAACCGTTGCTCGCGACTGCCTTGTTTAGCACATCGCGATCGGCACTCAACCACATACCACGGCCCGGCAGACGCGCTGCCGGATCGGGCTGAACCACGCCCTCGGGGTCGACCACGAAGCGGATCAGACCGGCCTTGGGCGCAACCTTGCGGGTCACGATGCAGCGCCGCTCCGAGGGCGGCAACGTCACCCCGTCGTCCTCGTCGTCAGCCGCCAACCCGGTCGCCAGAAGCTCTGGCGGCGCGCTCAGCGCTGGCCTGGTTTCAGCTGGCTGCGTGGCCATGGCCCGCCGCTGGCGTGGCTGCCTGGTCGTGCTCGTCGTGCTCCGCCTCGGCGTCGTCCTGCTCCAGATCCCCGTCCCCGGCCGGCGCTTCGTCGCCGAACCAATGGGCGCGTGCCGCCATGATCAGCTGCCCGGCCCGCGCCTGGTCGAGGCCGGCATCCGGCAGCAGCTCGACCAGCTCGTCGCCGGCCAGGTCGGCCAGATCGTCGAGCGAGGTCAGCCCCTTGCGGCCGAGCGCCACAACCATGTCCAGCGAGAGCTGGTCGAAGTTCAGCAGATCGTCCTGGATGCCAAGCGTGGCGGCCTCGTCGCGCAGCTGGCCATCCCGCTCTGCGATATAGGCGTCCGCGCGCTCCTGTAAAGCCGCCGCGATGTCTTCGTCGAAGCCCTGGATCGAGGCGAGCTCGTAGGGATCGACCCGCGCGACCTCCTCGACCGTGCTGAAACCCTCGGTCACCAGCAGCTGGGCGATCACCTCCTCGACGTTCAGCGTGTTCACGAAATACTCGGTGAACTGCTTGAACTCGCGGGTCCGCCGCTCGGCGTCCTCGCTCTCGGTGGTGATGTCGATGTCCCAGCCGGTCAGCTGCGAGGCGAGGCGGACATTCTGGCCGCGCCGGCCGATCGCGAGCGACAGCTGGGCGTCGGGCACGATCACCTCGATCCGCCGGCTCTCCTCGTCGAGCACCACCTTGGTGACCTCGGCCGGCGCCAGGGCGTTGACCACGAAGGTCGCGGGATCGGGCGACCACGGGATGATGTCGATCTTCTCGCCCGAGAGCTCGTTGACCACCGCCTGGACGCGCGAGCCGCGCATGCCGACGCACGCGCCGACCGGGTCGATGCCGCTGTCCTTGGAGACCACCGCGATCTTGGCGCGCGAGCCCGGGTCGCGGGCGACCGACTTGATCTCGATGATGCCGTCGTAGATCTCGGGCACTTCCTGGGCGAACAGCTTCGCCATGAACTGCGGATGGGTGCGCGACAGGAAGATCTGCGGGCCGCGGCTCTCCGGGCGCACGTCGTAGACGTAGGCGCGCACGCGGTCCTTGTTGCGGAAGGTCTCGCGCGGCAGGACCTCGTCGCGCCGGACGATCGCCTCGGCCCGGCCGAGATCGATCAGGACATTGCCATATTCGGTCCGCTTGACCTCGCCGACCACGATCTCGCCGATCCGGTCCTTGAACTCGTTGTATTGGCGCTCGCGCTCGGCCTCGCGGACCTTCTGCACGATCACCTGCTTGGCGCTCTGCGCCGCGATCCGGCCGAGGTCGATCGGCGGCAGAGGCTCCAGGATATGGTCGCCCGCCTGGGCCGCGGGATTGCGCTCGCGGGCCTCGTCCAGGCTGATCTGGGCGGCCGGGTCCTCGACCTCGTCGGCGACCTCGAGCTCGCGATAGAGGCTGATCTCGCCGGTCTTGCGGTCGACCTCGGCGACGATCTGATGCTCCTGGCCGTATTTGCGCCGGGCCGCGGTCTGGATCGCCTGCTCCATGGCGACCAGGACCTCGTCGACGCTGATGCCCTTTTCCTGGGCCACGCTCTCGGCGATCCGGATCAGCTCGAGCCGGCCCAGCCCGGCGGTGGTCTCCATGCCATAATCGGTCATGGCCTCAATTCCTTCCTTCGGCCTGCGCCGCCCTGATCAGCTCGTCGGTCAGCACCAGCTTGGCCTTCTTCACCAGCGCAAAAGGGATCGTGATCGGGCCGTCGGGCAGGTCCAGGCGGATGTCGTCGCCATCGAGGCCCAGGAGGCGGCCCTGGAACCGGCGGCGGCCGGCCAGCGGCGCCTCGGTTTCCAGCTTGCAGTCGAACCCGGCGAACCGCTCGAAGTCGGCCGGCCGGATCAGCGGCCGGTCGATGCCGGGCGAGCTGACCTCCAGCCGATAGGCGCCGGCGATCGGATCGGCGACATCGAGCAGGGCCGAGACGGCGTGGCTGATCTCGGCGCAGGCCTCAACGGTCATCGGCGAGCGATCCAGCGGCTCGGCCATGATCTGCAAGGTCGGCTGCTGACCACCGGTCAGCATGACCCGCACCAGGTCGAAGCCCAGGTCGCTCAAGGTCGGCGCGATCAGCGCCGCGATTCGCTCCGTGCGATCCACGACGAACTGGCCAATAAAAAAGTGGGCCAGGGGCCCACTGTTCCATCTTCGGATCAGTGATCATCGTTCCCTATATGGCCGCCCCGGCATGTATCTGCAAGGTTTTTTCCTGGGCCGGGCGGCTGATATCAAGGCGTTGGCAGCGGAGGTAGACCGGCTGGCGCCCGGCGGCCAGCGCCTTCTGCTCGTAGCGCGTCGGCGGCCAGTCCTCTGGTCGCGTCCGCCAGTCCGCCGGCCGCCTCGCCTGCCAGGCCAACGCCGGCGCGCGCTGCAGGCAGGCGAGCATGGCGCTGGCATAGTCCGGATCGTCGGTCGCCAGGCGCAGCTCGCCGCCCGGCCGCAGCAGCCGCACGAACTCAGCCACCGTCGCCGGGTTCACGATCCGCCGCTTGTGGTGGCGCAGCTTCGGCCAGGGGTCGGGAAACAGGACGAACAGGCGCGCCAGGCAGCCATCCGGCAACGCCGCCAGCAGCAGCCGGGCGTCGTCGATCACGATCCGGACATTGCCCAGCCCGCTCGCCGCCACATGGGCGACCAGCCGGGCCACGCCATTGATATAGGGCTCGCAGCCGATCAGCCCGACCTCGGGATGGGCGGCCGCCTGGGCCGCCAGATGCTCGCCGCCGCCAAAGCCGATCTCGAGCCAGAGCGGCCGGCCGTCGCCGAACCAGCTGGCGGGCTCGAGCCGGCCCTCGGCAGGCAGCTCGATCTGCAGCGCCGGCAGCCGCTCGGCCAGCAGCCGCCGGCGCTCGGGCCGCAGCCGGTGGCCTTGCCGGCGGCCATAGATCAGACGCTGCTGGGGCATGCTCCGGACCCGAGTCCGGCGTTCGACTGCCTAGACGAAAGCGCCGCGCAGCTCCCGGACCAGGTCGGTCCGCTCCCAGGAAAAGCCGCCATCGGCCTCCGGCTCGCGGCCGAAATGGCCATAGGCGGCGGTCCGCGCATAGATCGGCCGGGACAGGCCCAGATGCTCGCGGATGCCGCGCGGCGACAGGTCCATGATCTCGTTCAGGACCTTGGCCAGGCGCTCCTCGGAGACCTCGCCGGTGCCTTGGGTGTCGACATAGAGGGAGAGCGGCTTGGACACGCCGATCGCATAGGCGAGCTGGATCAGGCAGCGCTCGGCCAGGCCGGCCGCGACCACGTTCTTCGCCAGATAGCGGGCGGCATAGGCAGCCGAGCGGTCGACCTTAGTCGGGTCCTTGCCGGAGAACGCGCCGCCGCCATGGGGGGCAGCCCCGCCATAGGTGTCGACGATGATCTTGCGGCCGGTCAGGCCGGCATCGCCATCCGGGCCGCCGACCACGAACTTGCCGGTCGGGTTGA
>CADEGR010000104.1:0-5191 GCA_902826935.1 uncultured Alphaproteobacteria bacterium
TGCCGGGCGGCCGCCGGACCTGGCTGCTCGCCAGCCTGCTCGCGAGCGCGCTCAGCACCGGCGCCATGGCCGTGCCCGCGACCGTCCTGCCGTTTGCCGCCTTGCGCTTCCTGGGCGGCCTCGCCAGCGCCTATGTCCTGGTGCTGGCCTCGGCCCTGGTCCTGGATCGCCTCGCCACAAGCGGCCAGAGCCGCTGGTCGGCGTTGCATTTTGCTGGCGTCGGCGCAGGGATTGCCGCCTCGGCGCTGCTGGTGGCGGGCCTGGCCGCGGCTGGCATGGACTGGCGCGCGCTCTGGCTGGCGAGCGGCCTCCTGGCGGCGCTGGCCAGCCTCGCCACCCTCTGGCTGATCCCGCCCGAGCCGCCCCGGCCCGCCGCTCAGGCCGGCACCGCCGCCGGCCAGCGCGCGCCGGGGCTGCCTGCCCTGCTGCTGGCCTATGGCCTGTTCGGCTTCGGCTATGTGATCACCGCGACCTTCATCACCACGATCGTCCGGACCACGCCGGCGATCAGCCCGCTCGAGCCCTGGATCTGGCTGGCGGTCGGCCTGGCCGCCATGCCCTCGGTCGCGGCCTGGGCGGCGGTCGCCGGCCGGGTCGGCAGCGCCCGGGCCTACGCGCTGGCCGCCCTGACCCAGGCCCTGGGCGTCGCCGCCAGCGTGCTCTGGCCGAGCGCTGGCGGCATCCTGCTGGCGGCCGTGCTGCTCGGCGGCACGATCATGGGCCTGACCGCGCTCGGCCTGATCACCGCCCGGCGCCTGGCCGGCGGCGACGGCCGCCGGGTCATGGCGCTGACCACCGCCGCCTTTGGCCTCGGCCAGACCATCGGCCCGACCTTCGCCGGCGTGCTGCATGATCAGACCGGCAGCTTCGCCCTGCCGAGCCTGGTCGCCGCGGCCGGCCTGGTGCTGGCCGCCGCGCTTGCCTGGTCGATTCCGCGCGCGGCCTGAAGCCCGATCCTATCCCGTACAATTCGAGCGCAAAGCGCGCCCGGCCGGCTGTCATCAAGCGGCCATGCTGCGCCGCTAGACCGGGGCGCAACCCCAGCTTTGGATGGCTGTCATGACCCGCGACTACGCCACCGCCGGCACCGAGCCGCCCTTGGCCGAGCTGCTGGCGGATCCGCTGCTCCATGCCGTGCTCCGCCGCGACCGGCTGCAGCCGGCCGATGTCTGGCGAGCGATCGAGCGCGCCCGCGCCAAGGCCGCCGCCGCCGAGCCGGCACCGGGCCTGGCCGCGGCCGCGCGCCGGGTCGGCCGCGGCTGATCGCGCCGCGCCGCCGCCGAAGGGCTTTCGGCCGCACCACCCCCGATGCTAGTGTCGGGCGCCGCATGCCAGTCGAAGAGGGAGCAGCGCCATGGCCGGAAGCGTCAACAAGGTCATTCTGGTCGGCAATCTCGGGCGCGATCCCGAGGTCCGCTACAGCCAGGACGGGGCCAAGATCGTCAATCTGGCGATCGCCACCTCGGAGCGCTGGCGTGACCGCGCCAGCGGCGAGCCGCGCGAGCGGACCGAATGGCACCGGGTGGTGATCTTCAACGAGCGCCTGGGCGAGGTCGCCGAGAAGTATCTGAGCAAGGGCCGTCAGGTCTATCTCGAGGGCCAGCTCCAGACCCGCAAATGGACCGACCAGGGCGGCCAGGAGCGCTATAGCACCGAGGTCGTGCTGACCCGCTTCCGCGGCGAGCTCACGCTGCTCGGCGGCCGCGGCGAGGATACCGGCGGCGGCGCCGACTTCCCCGACGAGGGCGGCGGCTATGACGCGCCGCGCGGTGGCGGCGGTGGTGGCGGTGCGGGCGGCGGTGGCGGCCGCAGCCAGCCGCGGCGCCAGCCGGCCAGCAACATGGACGACCTCGACGACGAGATCCCGTTCTAGCCGCCAGGCCTGACCCCTCGCCTTCACCCGTTTCGCGCGCTTATCGGAACCCGACCATGATCGACCGGCTGCCTAGCCTGCCGCGCGCCGGATGGCGCGTGCTGCCCTTGCTCGCGCTGCTGACGCTGCTCAGCGCCTGCGGCGTCAACACCATCCCGACCCTGGACGAGCAGGCCAATGCGGCCTGGGCGCAGGTGCAAAACCAGTATCAGCGGCGCGCCGACCTGGTGCCCAACCTGGTCGAGACGGTCAAGGGCTTCGCGACCCAGGAAAAGGAGGTCCTGACCCAGGTCACCGAGGCCCGCGCCAAGGTCGGCCAGGTCCAGCTCTCGCCCGAGATGCTGAGCGATCCCGCCGCCGTCCAGCGTTTCGAGCAGAGCCAGGCCCAGCTGACCGGGGCACTCGGCCGCCTGCTGGCGGTGGTCGAGGCCTATCCTGAGCTCAAGTCCAATCAGAACTTCCTCGATCTGCAGGCCCAGCTGGAAGGCACCGAGAACCGGATCGCGGTCGCCCGGCGCGACTACATCGAGGCGGTCCAGCGCTACAACACCGAGGTCCGGACCTTCCCCGGCCGGCTCTGGGCGATCGTCTATGGCGCGAGCCCCAAGGCCGCCTTTGCTGCCGCAGAGGGCGCGGAACAGGCGCCCAAGGTGACCTTCTGAGCTATGCGCCGGCGGCTCGCCAGCCTGGCGCTGCTGCTCGGCCTGTGGCTGGCGCCGGAGCCCGGGATCGAAGCGGCCGCGCCCGAATTGCCGCCGCTCACCGGCCGGGTGGTCGATCAGGCCGGGCTGCTGGGCGCGCGCGATCGGACTGAGCTGGATGGCGCGCTCGCCAGCTTCGAACAGGCCACGACCAACCAGATCGTGGTGGTGACCGTGACCTCGCTGGGCGGCCTGCCGATCGAGGATTATGGCTACCAGCTCGGCCGCCAATGGGGCATCGGCCAAGCCGCCAGGAACAATGGCGCGTTGCTGCTGGTGGCGCCGGAGGAGCGGGCGGTGCGGATCGAGGTCGGCTATGGCCTGGAAGGCGAGCTGACCGACGCGACCAGCGAGCAGATCATCCGCGACCAGATCCTGCCGCGCTTTCGCGCCGGCGACTTCCCGGGTGGAATCAAGGCCGGCGTCGCCGCCATGGTCACCAAGCTGGGCGGCACCTACGAGCCCGGCCTGGCGCCTCTGCCGAGCGCGGATCGGCGCGATTCCGACAGCGAGCCGGTGCCGTTCCTGGTGATCTGGCTGGCCTGGCTCGCCTTCATCCTGATCATCGGCATGCTCAACCGGCGCCAGGGCCGGCGCGGCGGCGCGGTCATCCTGGGCGGCGGCTGGGGCAGCGGCCGCTCGCGTGGCGGCGGCTTTGGCGGCGGCAGCGGCGGTGGCGGCTTCAGGGGCGGCGGCGGCAGCTTTGGAGGTGGCGGTGCATCCGGCCGCTGGTGATCAGCCCTTCGTCAGCGACCAGGATTGCTGGCGCATCGCCCAGGCGATCCGGGCGGCCGAGCAGCGCACCAGCGGCGAGCTGGTGGCCATGATCGCCCATGGCCAGAGCCGCGCGCACGGGGCGCTGCTCTGGGCGGCGCTCGGCGCTCTCCTGGTGCCGGCGCCGATCCTGAGCCTCCGCCCCGAGATCGCGGCCGGGCTGCTCTATCTGATCCAGGGCGTCGTCTTCCTCGGCCTCGCCTTGCTGCTGGAGTTCACGGCCTGGCAGCGCCTGCTGCCGGCTGGCCTGCGGCGCTGGCGGGCGAGCCGGCTGGCCCGACGCCAGTTCTTCGAGCGCGGCCTGCATCTCACGCCCGGGCGGATCGGCGTGCTGCTGTTCGTGTCGGTGCCGGATCAGCAGGTCGAGATCATCGCCGATGCCGGCATCGACCAGGTCGTGCCGCCGGGCACCTGGGATGCCGCGATCGCGGCCTTCGTGGCCGAGGTCCGGGCCGGCCGGGTGGTCGAGGGCTTCCTCGCCACGATCGAGCGGATCGGCGCCGAGCTCGCCGGCCATTTCCCGCGCGCCGCCGACGATGTCGACGAGCTGCCCAACCGGCTGATCGAGATTTGAGCGCGCCCGAGGGCCTGGCGGTCACCCTGTTCGCCAGCCTCGCCGAAGCCGAGCCGATCTGGCGCGAGCTGGAGGCGACCGGCAGCTGCCTGGTGTTCCAGAGCTTCGACTGGCTGGAGCCCTGGCAGCGCCTGATTGGCGCGCCGACCGGCGTGACACCCTGCATCACCCTGGTCAGCGACGCCGCCGGCCGGCCGCTGATGCTGCTGCCGCTCGGCATCGAGCGCGGGCGCCTGGGCCGAGCCCTGGTGTGGCTGGGCGGCGTCATGGCCGACTACGGCGCCCCGGTCCTGGCGCCCAATGCCGCCGCTCGGCTCGACATCACCCGCCTCTGGCCCGCCCTGCAGCGCGCCTTGCCGACCTTCGACTATGCCAGGCTGGAGAAGCAGCCGCAGCTGATCGACGCCGAGCCCAACCCGTTCGCCGTCCTGCCCGGCCGCCCCTACCCGTTCCAGGCCCACCGCACCCGCCTCGCCGGCGATTGGCCCAGCTACTATGCCGCCAAGCGCAGCAGCACGACCCGGGCGGCCGATCGGCGGAAGGGACGGCGGCTGGCCGAGCTGGGTCCGGTCGAGTTCGTGATCGCGACCACGCCGGCGACGCAGGCGCCGCTGCTCGAGGCGTTCTTTGCGCATAAGGCGCGCCGCCTGGTCGCGCAGGGTGCGACGGATTTCCTGGCAGCGGCGCATCACCGTGCCTTCCTATGCGACATCGTCGCACGTCATGCGCCGCAAGGCCTGGTCCATCTGGCCGCGATCACCATCGGCGGCGAGGTGGCAGCGATCCATCTGGGCGCGGTCCACAAGGGCCGCTTCTACTTCATCCTGCCCGCCTTCGCCGAAGGCCCGGCCGCCCGCCTGTCGCCCGGCAACCTGCTGATCATGCGCCTGATGGAATGGGCTTTTGCCCAGGGCCTGGAGCTGTTCGACTTCACGATCGGCGACGAGCCCTACAAGGCCGCCTGGTGCGAGCAGCACGAGACGCTGAGCTTGAGCCTGCTGCCGGCGACCTGGCGCGGCCGCCTAGCAGTGGCCGGCAGCGAAGCGGCGCTGGCGGCGCGCGCCCGGCTGCAGGGCCAGGCCTGGCTGCGCCAGCTGGTGCAGCGCTGGCGCCGGCGCGCCCGGCCGGCTTCTGACTGAGCAGCCAAGCCTAGCCGATCGGCCGGCAGACGAGGGTCCGGCTGTGGCGCGGGTCGTCCTGGTGCTTGGCCTTGCCTTCCGGCTCGACATGGATGCTGATGATGCTCTCGCCGATCGCCTGGCGCAGCGC
>CADEGR010000104.1:5291-15558 GCA_902826935.1 uncultured Alphaproteobacteria bacterium
GATCGGCTGCGGCGCCATGAAGCCATGCCAGGCCTCGCGCAGGATCAAGAGGGCCGCCATCAGGATCAAGGTGCCCTCCATCGCGGCGAAGATGTCCTCCGCCTTGCGATGGCCATAAGGATGATTGGCATCGGCCGGCTGGGCCGAGAGGCGCAGCGCCAGGAAGGCGGCGGTCGCGGAGAGCACGTTGATCACGCTCTCCAGCGCATCCGAGAGAAGCGCGATGCTGCCGGTCAGCCACCAGGCCAGGAGCTTGAGCGCCAGCACGCTGAACGCGATGCCGATGCTGCCCAGGGCATAGCGCTTCATCCGTTCCAAACCGATCTCCCGCTGCCGTCAGGCCGGGCAAGGTACCACCGCAAGGGCAGGCCTTGTCAAAGCCCGGCGGCCACCTCCGGCCGGGCCGGCGCGATCGCCGCCAAGGGGCCGAGGTTCAGCCAGGCCTTGAGCGCCCGCCTGGCCGCCGCATCACCCAGCGCTTCCAGCCGGCCATCGTCGAGAGCGCGCGCCAGCGGCAGGTCGCCGCGAATCAGGTGGATCATGTCGACCAGGCTGCTGGCCAGATAGAGATCGACCGGGAAGCCCGGATCGGTGAGGCACAGCTGGCAGGCCTCGTCCTGGTTCAAGAACCACCAAAAGCGCTTGGCGGCGGACTGGTCGGTGAATTCGACCCGGACCAGCGTGCGCGCCGGCCCGAACGCAGCCGGCGCCACGCCGCGCTCCATCGCCCAGAGCAGCAGGCCGAGATCGATCTCCGCCGCGGCCAGCTCACGGCGCGCCCAGCGCCGGCCCCACACGCCCAGCGCCTCGACCAGCGGCACGAACTCCTGGCCGGCCGGCGTCAGCTGGTAGCGCCAGCCGCGGCCCGAGGTCAGCGGCCGGCGCTCGATGATGCCCTCCGCCGCCAGCTGCCGCAGGCGCTGCGCCAGCAAGGTTGGCGACATCAGCGGCACGCCCCGCCGCAGCTCCGAGAAGCGTAGCCCGCCGGCCGCAAGGTCGCGGATGATCAAGGCGGTCCAGCGTTCGCAGAACAGCTCGGCGGCCTTGGCGACCGGGCAGAATTGGCCATAGCCACGCATGCCATGCCTCCAGGACCGCGAAGCTAGCACGCGCGCCAGCGCTGCCGAAGTCCAGATCCTGGACTAGGCGCGCAGCCGGGCGCCAGCGCAGGTTCAGCGGTCCCCCAGCGGCGGTCAGGCGGCCGCCCCAGCAGTGAGGATCTGTGAACATGCAAGCGGATGCGCAAGGTCAGGTCAGCGGCAGCGCCGCCGAGATCTATGAGGCGATCTTCGTGCCGGCATTGTTTGCCGAATGGGCGCCTTGGCTGGCGGACGCCGCCGGCCTGGCACCGGGCGATCGGGTGCTGGATGTCGCCTGCGGCACCGGCAGTGCTGCCCGCGAAGCGCTCCGCCGCACCGCGCCGGGCGGCCAGGTGATCGGTCTGGACCGCAATCCCGGCATGCTGGCAGTGGCTGGGCGCCTGCTGCCCGAGGTGACGTTCCGGCAGGGCCGGGCGGAAGCGCTGGGCGAGCCGAGCGGCAGCTACGATGCGGTGCTCTGCCAGTTCGGCCTGATGTTCTTCGAGGATCGCCGCCAAGCTTTGGCCGAGATGTGGCGGGTGCTGCGGCCGGGCGGCCGGCTGGCGCTGGTGGTCTGGGATGCGCTCGAGCGGACGCCGGGCTATGCCGCCGTGACCGAGCTCCTGGCCGAGCTGTTCGGGCAGCAGGCCGCGCAGGAGCTGCAAGCACCCTTCTGCCTGGGCGAACCCGCCATCCTCGGGGCGCTGCTCGCCGAAGCGGGCATCCCGAACGCCGCGATCGAACGCATCGTCGGCACCGCTCGCTTCCCGTCCATCGCGACCTGGGTGGAGGCCGACATCAAGGGCTGGACCCTGGCCGAGCGCATCGACGACGCCGGCTATAAGCACCTGCAGGCGCTGGCCGCGACGCGGCTCGCGCGCTTCGTGGGCCCGGACGGCCGGGTAAGTTTCGACTCGCCCGCCCTGATCGTCCGCGCCATCAAGCCATAGCGCCCGGCGCCGGGAGCGCGTCGCTGATCCCGCGCGTTGTGACGCTGGTCCGACGGCGCTACTCTGGAGTTGGCCGGCCGGAAACGCCAGCGCAGGCTGAGATCCCGCCCGGCAATCAAAACAAGCCCAGGGAGGCGACCATGCCGGAGCGTTCCGTCCACGGGTGCAGCACCCGCGCGCACCACGCCCACCGCCTGCTGCGCCCACGCTTGCTAGCCCTCATGCTGGCCGCGAGCCTCGTCGGCTTCGCCGTGCCGGCGCCCGCCCAGAACGGCGCCGACGCCGCCTGGATCGACACCTGGTCGGCCAGCCCGCAGCCGATCTGGGCGCCGGATTTCTTCGCCCCGGTCAGCATCCCGCGCTCGCTGCGCAACCAGACCATCCGGCAGATCGCGCGGGTTAGCCTGGGCGGCAGCCAGATCCGGGTCGAGCTGTCCAACGACTACGGCGATCAGCCGCTGGTGATCGGCGCCGCCCATATCGCGCTGGCCGGCAGCGGCGGAGCGATCGAGGCGGCCTCCGATCAGCCCCTCACCTTCGGCGGCAAGGCTTCTGTGACCGTGCCGCCGGGGGCGCCGATCGTCAGCGATCCGGTGGCGCTCGAGGTGCCAGCGCTCGGCAGCGTCGCGGTCAGCCTGTTCCTGCCCGAGGTCACGCCGACCACCACCTGGCACAATGATGCCCGCCAGACCGCCTACATTTCCGGCGAGGGCGATTTCACCGCCGCCGCGACCTTCGAGCCGACCCTGACGGTGACGTCGCGGATCTTCCTCAGCGGCCTCAGCGTGGAGGGGCCGCCGGATGGCCGGGCGGTGGTGCTGTTCGGCGATTCGATCACCGACGGCGATGGCGCCACGCTCGATGCCAATCACCGCTGGCCGGACATCCTGGCCGAGCGGCTGCAGCAGGCCGGCGCCCGGGTCGCGGTCCTGAACGAGGGCATCTCCGGCGCCCGCGTCCTGCGCGACCGGATGGGCGAGAATGCGCTCGCCCGCTTCGATCGCGACGTGCTGAGCCATCCCGGCGCCGACACGGTGGTGCTGATGATGGGCATCAACGATATCGGCTGGCCGGGCACGATCCTGGTGCCGAAGGGCGAGCCGGCGCCGTCCGTCGACGACATCATCGTCGGCTACCAGCAGCTGATCGCGCGCGCCCATGCCAATGACATGCGCATCCTGGGCGCCACGCTGACCCCGTTCGAGAACACGTTCGAAGGCGGGCCGCTATTCGGCTACTACGACGAGGCCAAGGAGGCGAAGCGGGCGGCGGTCAATGACTGGATCCGCACCAGCGGCGCCTTCGACGGCGTGATCGACTTCGACGCGATCGCGCGCGATCCGGCCAAGCCCAAGCACATCAAGGCCGAGTACGACAAGGGCGACCATCTGCACCCGAACGACGCCGGCTATCGGGCGATGGCCGAATCGATCGATCTGAGCCTTTTGGGCATGACCAAGTAAAGGACGGCGCTCAAGCGGCGCCGCCAGGCCCGTCTTGCCTCGCCTGGCCGCGCCGCAAAAGCCATTGCCTTCCCAAGGGAACCGAGCGTGCCTGACGCCGTTGTTGGCACAGGTTGGGTCGCTTGGCAGCACCTGACCCAGCGAATGGCGATCAAGTCGAGGCACGGTTGCCGCAAGTCAATTGCGCCAGCGTGCTAATAACGCGTGTAGCGTTGACTGGCGGCATGTCGGGGACGGTGCCGGTCTGCTGGCGCCGCGATCAGCAAAGGCGTGGCCATCAGGCCCGCCGACCCTTGGGAAAGGCGAGCCGATGACTGGCAAGCGGATGCGCAGGGCGGGCGACGGGCGGTGCTGGCCATGAGGATCGCGCAGATCGCGCCCTTGTACGAATCCGTGCCGCCCCGGCTCTATGGCGGCACCGAGCGCATCGTCGCCTATCTGACCGACGCGCTGGTCGCGGCCGGCCATGAGGTGACGCTGTACGCCAGCGGCGGCAGCCGGACCAGGGCCAAGCTGGTCGAGGGCCGGGCGCAGCCCTTGCGCATGGATCCGGCGCTGAAATCGGATCATGCCGCCCATCTCGCCATGCTTGATCGGGTCCGGGCCGACGCGGACCGCTTCGACATTCTGCATTTCCATATCGATCTGCTGCATTTTCCGATGTTCGAGCCCTGGGCCGAGCGCAGCCTGACCACGCTGCATGGCCGGCTCGACATGCAGGACTTGAGCGCCTGCTACCGCTGTTTTCCCAACTATGGCCTGATCTCGATCTCCGACCATCAGCGCTCGATCAAGCCGGAGCTGAACTGGGCGCGCACGATCTACCATGGCCTGCCGACCGACCTGCTCCGCTTCAACCCGCGGCCCGGCGGCGGCTATCTCGCCTTTTTGGGCCGGATCTCGCCGGAAAAGGGACCGCAGGCGGCGATCAAGATCGCCAAGCGGGCCGGCCTGCCCTTGAAGATCGCGGCCAAGGTCGATGCCGCCGATCAGGCGTTCTTCGCCAACGAGATCGAGCATCTGCTCGATCACCCTTTGATCGACTATGTCGGCGAGATCGGCGAGGCCGAGAAATCGGAGTTTCTCGGCAACGCCGCGGCCTTGCTGTTCCCGATCGCCTGGCCGGAGCCGTTCGGCCTGGTGATGATCGAGGCCCTGGCCTGCGGCACCCCGGTCGTAGCGTTCGACCACGGCTCGGTGCCGGAAGTGATCGACCATGGCCTGACCGGCTACATCGTCGATGACCTGGCCGAGGCGGTCGCAGCCGTGCCGCGCGCGCTGCAGCTCGATCGCCGCATCATCCGCGCCACCTTCGAGCGGCGCTTCTCGGCCAGCACCATGGCGGCCACCTATGTCGACGCCTATCGCCGCCTGGCGCGCCGCCGTTTGCCAGCGTTGGTGTCCGCCGCCATCTAGCCGGTGCTGGACCGGCGGATCGGCACCGGGCGGCAGTCTTGCCCAGCATCGGATGTGTGCTACCGATGGCAGAGGTGAGGCACCTCGAGCGCGGCGATCGGGCGGCTGGGATGGGCGGGACGGGAGCAGAACGCAGGCGTGCGGGCTGGCGCCTGGCATGGCCGGCCGGCCTGGCGCTCGCCGCCTGCAGCGGCAGCCAGTCGGCGCTCGATCCGGCCGGCAGCGAGGCGGAGCGGGTCGCCCAGCTGTTCTGGGTCATGCTGATCGGCACCGGCGTGATCTGGAGCCTGGTGATCGGCGCCGCGGTCTATGCCGCCCGGGTCCGGCCAGGACCGCATGATCCGGCGATCAGCCGGCGCCTGATCCATTGGGGCGGCATCGGCCTGCCCGTGCTCGCCCTGACCGCGCTCCTGGCCTACGGCCTGCAGCTCATGCCCGAGCTGCGCGCGGCCGGCGACGGCCTCAAGATCGAGGTCTCGGGCGAGCAATGGTGGTGGCGGGTGCGCTACCAGACCGCCGACGGCCGCTCGATCGTGAGCGCCAACGAGATCCGGCTGCCGGCAGGCGAGCGGGTCGAGCTGACGCTCGCCAGCCCCGACGTGATCCATTCCTTGTGGATCCCCAATCTCGCCGGCAAGGTCGACATGATCCCCGGCCGGGTCAACCGCCTGGTCCTGGAGCCGACCCGAACCGGCAATTTCCGCGGCGTCTGCGCCGAGTTCTGCGGCGCCTCCCATGCGCTCATGGCGTTTGCCGTGGTGGTCGTGACCCGGCCCGAATTCGAGCAATGGCTCAGCCAGGAGGCGGCTGCCGCGACCGGCGCCAGCTCGGCCGAGCTGCGCCGCGGCGCGGTCCTGTTCGAGCAGGTCGGCTGCGGCGGCTGCCACGCGATCCGCGGCACGGCCGCCGCCGGCACGATCGGCCCGGATCTGACCCATCTCGCCAGCCGCCGGACCCTGGCCGCCGGCATCCTGCCGAACGAGCCGGCCGCCTTGCGCCGCTGGATCGCGGCCGCCGACACCATCAAGCCGGGCGTCCGGATGCCGTCCTTCGGCATGCTGCCGGCGGCCGATCTGGACGCCATCGTGGCCTATCTGGCCAGCCTCGAATGACCGCGTCCGCGGACGACGCCGCGCTGGACCAGGCCCGCCAGCAGGCCCAGGCGGCGCGGCTGCGCCAAGTCTGGGCAACGCCTGGCGGCTGGCGCTACTGGTCCGCGGTCAACAATTCCGAGGTCGGCTTGTGGTACACCGCCACCGCCTTCGTCTTCCTGCTGTTCGCCGGCCTGCTCGGCCTCCTGATCCGGGTCCAGCTGGCGGTGCCGGACAACGACGTCCTCTCGGCCGAGCTCTACAACCAGGTCTTCACCCTGCACGGCACGGTGATGATGTTCCTGTTCGCCGTGCCGGTGTTCGAGGCGTTCTCGATCCTGATCCTGCCGGAGATGCTGGCGGCGCGCGACCTGCCCTTCCCGCGGCTCTCGGCCTTCGGCTACTGGTGCTTCCTGATCGGCGGCCTGTTCGTCTGCGGCTCGATCTTCTTCAACGCCGCACCCGATGGCGGCTGGTTCATGTACCCGCCGCTCACCACCGATCTCGAGCAGTCCGGGATCGGCGCCGACATCTGGCTGCTCGGCCTGTCGTTCATCGAGGTCGCCTCGATCGCGGCCGCGGTCGAGCTGATCGTGGGCGTGCTCAAATGCCGGCCGCCCGGCATGCGCATCAACCTGATCCCGCTCTACGGCTGGTACGTGCTGGTGGTCGCCGGCATGATCCTGTTCGCCTTCCCGCCCTTGATCGCCGGCGACATCCTGTTCGAGCTGGAGCGGCTGCTCGACTGGCCGTTCTTCGATCCCGCCCGCGGCGGCGATCCCCTGCTCTGGCAGCACCTCTTCTGGATCTTCGGCCATCCGGAGGTCTATATCGTGTTCCTGCCCGCGATCGCGCTCCTCGCGATGATCATCCCGACCTTCGCCCAGACCCCGATCTTCGGCTACAGCTGGATCGTGCTGGCCGCGGTCGGCACCGGCTTCTTGAGCTTCGGCCTGTGGGTCCACCACATGTACACGACCGGCTTGCCGGCGATCTCGCTCGGCTTCTTCTCGGCCGCCTCGGTGGCCGTGGCGATCCCGACCGGCGTCCAGATCTTCGTGTTCATCGCGACCCTGCTGGTCGGCCGGGCGACCTTCTCGGTGCCGATGCTGTTCGCCTGCGGGGCGCTCGCGATCTTCACCCTGGGCGGCCTGACCGGCGTGATGGTGGCCCTGGCCCCGTTCGATTGGCAGGCCCATGACAGCTACTTCATCGTCGCCCATCTGCACCACACGCTGATCGGCGGCGTGCTGTTCCCGATCATCGCCGGCATCTACTATTTCTATCCCTTCATCACCGGCCGCAAGCTGTCCGACCGGCTCGGCCGCTGGGCCTTCTGGCTGATGTTCGTCGGCTTCAACATCAGCTTCGTGCCGATGCACTTCACCGGCCTGCGCGGCATGCCGCGCCGGATCTTCACCTATCCCTCCGGCCTGGGCTGGGACTGGCTCAATCTGGTCTCGACCATCGGCGCCTTCATCCTGGCCGCCGGCATCCTCGTCCTGGTGCTCGACGTGCTGCGGCCGAAGGGCCGCCAGCCTTATGTCCAGCGCAATCCCTGGCGCGCCGGCACGCTGGAGTGGCTGACCGAGATGCCGGGCGAGGACTGGGGCGTGCGCTCGGTGCCGATCATCACCAGCCGCTACCCGCTCTGGGACCAGCCCGATCTGATGCGCCAGGTCGACGAGGGCCGGTTCTATCTGGCCGATGCCGAGGAGGGCCGGCGCGAGACGCTGGTCACCAGCGTGCTCGATGCCGAGCCCATGCAATGCCTGCGGGTGCCCGGCAACACCTTCCTGACCATGGCGGCCGCCGGCCTGACCGGGGCGGTGTTCATCTTCGCGACCTTCCATTGGTGGCTCGCGACCGCGGTCAGCGCGGTCCTGGCGCTGGTCGCGATCGTCGCCTGGCTGTGGACCGGCACGGCGATCATCCCGGAGAAGCCGAGCAAGCCGGTCGGCCGCGGCCTCGAGCTGCCGCTCTACGCCTCGGGGCCGGACTCGGTTGGCTGGTGGGCGATGTTCATCACCATGCTGGGCGACATGGCCGCCTTTGCCAGCCTGGTCTTCGGCTATTTCTTCTACTGGACCATCCGGCCCGATTTTCCGCCTGGGCCAGATGCCGGCCCGGGGGTCGCCTGGCCATTCCTGGCCCTGAGCCTGATCCTGGCGGCCTGGGCGCTGACCCTGGCGGCGCGCCGCTGGAACCGGCAGGGCCTGAGCCAAAACCTGCAGCTGGCGCTGCCTTTGGCCGCGCTCCTGGCCCTGGCCGGGACCGCCGCCCTGCTCGCCGGGCCGTGGCAGGCGGGTCTGCAGCCGCAAGCGGCGGTCTATCCGGCGACCGTCTGGCTGCTCGCCGGCTGGACCGCCTGCCATGTCGTCATCGGCGCGATCATGCAGCTCTATGGGCTGGCGCGCAGCCTCGCCCATCGGCTCACCCCGGCCCATGACATCGACATCCGCAACATCGCCCTCTACTGGCACTTCACGGCGCTGACCGCGGTCGTGACCGTCGCCGTGCTGGCGTTGTTCCCGAAAGTCGCGTGATGGCGGCCGAGCGCGCGCTCCAGACCGCCGGCGGCTTGTGGACCCTGATCGTCAGCCCGACCGTCTGGGCGGTCCATTTCACGCTTTGCTACGCGGTCGCTGCGGTCTATTGCGCCAAGGCGGGCGGTGGCCAGGCGGCCGATCTCCTGCCGGTGCGGGCCTGGATCGCCGCGGTCACCGTGGCGGCCTTGGCGATCATCCTGTGGTCCGGGCACCGCGCCTTACGGCAATGGAGCGCGGGCGCGGTCGACCCGCCCCATGATGCGGCCACATTGGCCGATCGCCGGCGTTTCTTCGGCCTGGCGACGCTGCTCCTGGCCGGGCTCAGCTGCGTCGCCACGATCTATGTCGCCTTGCCGGCGCTGTTCATCGGAGACTGCCGATGACCTGGATGATCACGCCATGCGGCTGACCCTGCGGCGCGGCCTCCTGATCCTGGCGGCGCTGGCCGGTGGCGGCTTGCTGTTCGCCTGGTCGGGCCTGTTCAACGTCGCCGCCAGCGGCGGCCATTGGCCGATCACCGACTGGTTCCTGCATTGGGTGATGCGCAGCTCGGTCCGCACCCAGGCCTTGGGCATCGAGGTGCCGGAGCTGAACGAGCCGGCGATGGTGCAGCGCGGCGCCGGCCACTTCGCCGCCGGCTGCGCGCCCTGCCACGGCGCGCCTGGCCAGCCGCAATCGGCCGTGGTCACCGCCATGACCCCGCCGCCGCCGGCCTTGGCCGAGCGGATCGCGGCGTGGCAGCCCAACCAGCTGTTCTGGATCGTGCGCCACGGCATCAAATATACCGGCATGCCGGCCTGGCCGGCGACCGGCCGGGACGATGAGGTCTGGGCGGTGGTCGCCTTCCTGCTGCGCCTGCCTGAGCTGGACGACGGCACCTATCGCCGGCTGGCCTTCGGCGATGGAGCCACGGCCCACCCGCTACCGCCGGACACCGCCACGCTCGAGCGCCTGCTGCCGCGCTGCAATGCTTGCCATGGACCTGGCCGGGCCCCAGCCACCGCCCCCGCTTTGGCCGGCCAGAGCGGGCCCTACCTCGCCGCGACGCTGGCCGCCTATGCCGAGCGCCGGCGCGGCAGCGGCATCATGCAGCTGGCGGCGGACGGGCTGACGCCGGCTGCGATCGCCGAGCTGGCCGCGTACTACGCCGGGAGCCAGGCCGGCAGCCCGCCAGCGGCTGGCACGGATCTAGCGCTGTTGCCCGAGGGCGAGCAGATCGCGCGGCGCGGCGTCCCGGCCAGCGGCGTCCCGGCCTGCGCCAGCTGCCACGACGCCGTGGCGCGCTATCCGGCCTATCCTGCCCTGGCGGGGCAGACCGCGGCCTACCTCGCCGGCCAGCTCGCTTTGTTCCAGAGTGGTGCCCGCGGCGGCACCGCCTACAGCCACATCATGGCCATGATCGCGAGCCGCCTGGACGACGCGCAGATCGCGGCGGTCAGCGCCTACTACGCCAGCCAGCCACCGCGCCAGCGCGCCGCCGCCCTGCCCTAGACCAGCTCGCGCACCGTGTCGGCCATGATCGTGCGCACGATCTTGCCGCGCGCCGGGGTGCCGCGCGCTAGCGACTCGGCGAGATGCGCCGCCTGCTTCAAGGTCGCTTTCGGCGGCATCGGCGGCTCGTGGGGATCGACCACCGCCTCGATTACCGCCGGCCCCGGCGCTGCCAGGGCCTGGCGCAGCGTCTGGGCGCATTGGGCCGGATCCTCGATCCGGTAGCCC
>CADEGR010000105.1 GCA_902826935.1 uncultured Alphaproteobacteria bacterium
CGCCCAGGCGCCGAACTGGCGCTGCACCGCCGCGCGGTCGGCCTTGCTGGTCGGCGGCGCCGCGCAGATCCGCCAATGGACCAGGCCGCGCATGACCCAGTCGGTCAGAAGGAACGTGTCCTTGCCGACCATGCGCAGGAAGTAGGGTGCGGAATTGCCGCCCAGCTGGCGAAAGCGCCGGCCGAGATCGGCCCAGAGGCCCAGCGAGTCATCCGCCGGCCAGGCGGCGAGATAGGCGCCCATGCCGCCCTGCTGGCCGGCCAGCTCGACCATCGCGGCGGCGTTGGCCTGGACCGCCTTGAGCTTGGCGAAATGCCGGATCAGCCGCGCGTCGCCGAGCAGCGCTTCCACGGCCTCGTCCGGCATGGCCTGGACGCGCTTCGGCTCGAACTGGTGGAAGACCTCCTCGAAGGCCGGCCATTTGGCGTCGACCAGGCTGTGCTTGAGGCCGGCGCGGAAGATCCGCAGGCTCATGGCCGACAGATAGCGGTCATCGGGCATGGCCGCGAGCTCGGCCGCCGACTTGGGCACGGCGAGGCGCGCCGCCAGCGCGTCCGGCCCGCCCAGGCGCGCCAGGGCGGCTGCCTCGATGGCTGCGAACTCGCTCATGGTGCGGCTCCCCCTTGCTGGCCGCTGGCATGGCCGGCGGCGCTGGCGATGTACCAGCCCGGCCTGAATAACGAAAGGGCGCCGTGTGAACGGCGCCCTTCCGACCCGTGGGAGCGAGGTAGGCGAAGCGCTTAGTAGGCGTTCGGGTGGCTGAAGCCGACGAACAAGGTGCGCAGGATGATCCGGATGTCGAACAGGAGCGACCAGTTCTCGATGTAGTAGAGGTCGTAGCGGACCCGCTGCTCCATCTTCTCCAGCGTCTCGGTCTCGCCGCGCAGGCCGTTGACCTGAGCCCAGCCGGTGATGCCGGGCTTGACGCGGTGGCGGGCCAGATACTCGTCGATGACGTGGGCGTACTGCTCGTTGTGGGCGATCGCATGGGGCCGGGGGCCGACGATCGACATGGTGCCCATCAGGACGTTGACGAACTGGGGCAGCTCATCCAGCGAGGTCCGGCGCAGGAAGCGGCCGACGCGGGTCACCCGGGGATCATGCTTGGTCGCCTGCGCCACCGCATTGTCCGGCGAGCACTGGTTGACGAACATGGTCCGGAACTTGAAGACCTCGATGACCTCGTTGTTGAAGCCGTAGCGCTTCTGCCGGAAGAGGATCGGGCCGCGGCTGTCGAGCTTGATCAGGGCCGCGATCACGAACAGCAGCGGCGCGATCAGGGTCAGGATCACGGCCGCGAGCAGGCGGTCCTCCATGCTCTTGACGATGTAGTTCCAGCCCGTGAGCGGCTTCTCGAACACGTTCAGGAGCGGCAGGCCGGCGGCGTGGCTGACCGTGCGATGGGGCAGATGGAAGCTGATCAGGTCGGGGCACAGGCGGACATCGACCGGCAAGTTGCGCAGCTTCTTCATGATGTCGAGGATCCGCGCCTCGGCATCGCATGGCAGGGCGACGATGACCTCGTCGATCGGGTTCTTGCGGGCGAACTGGAGCAGGTCGCCGGTGCCGCCGATCACGGGGAAGCCACCGATGCTGCCGGGCACCCGGTCGCAGCGGTCGTCGAAGATGCCGACGATGCGCTCGGCGGTCTGGCCATGGCGCGACAGATGCTCGACCAGCCGCTGGCCATGCTCGCCAGCGCCCAGGATCGCGATGTTGCGGGTCAGGCGACCGTCACGCTGCCAGTTCTGGATGTGCTGCCGGAGCAGGACGCGGACCACCAGAAGGCCGGAGAAGCCGTAGACGAACCACAAGCCGACCCACAAGCGCGAGGTGCCGGTCAGCTCGACCTTGGCGGCGAAGCCGAGGGCCAGCAGGCTCAGCATGACCGCCGCCCAGGCGATCAGCAGCCGGCCGGATTGCGCGTAAAGGTTGGTGAGCTGGCTGAACCGGTAGAGGCCGGCAGCCTGCAGGATGTTGGCGGTCAGCAGCACGGCGACCACGCTGCCATAGACCTCGAGCACGCCGAACTGGTGCATCGAGCCCTGGAAGCGCGTGAGGTACGCGGCGAATGCGGCGAGCAGGACTGCCAGGCAGTCCGCCGCACGCAGGAGGCCCACCACCACGCCCGGCGACAGCCAGTCGCGGCTTTGGAACGAACCCCGCTTGAAGCCATCGCTGGTGATCATCGGCCCCGTCCACGTTTAGAGGACTGCTTGCTGATACCAGATTCGGGATAGAACTGCGGTTTAGATGCAGCGTCGCGCATTCCGATGATCACCCTCGACCCGACAAGATTGCCACAGTTTCGCTTGAGGCGCGAAACCTGCAGGTTCGTCTACGGCGCTTACCCTTTAAGGCTGCTCCATTCGGAGTCATGGCTTAAGAAATCAACAGGATTGCTGCTTTCTTAATGCGACGAATGAAGTTTTCTCGCAAGCCGCCAGACCCCCCAAATGGCGTATCCCGGTGCCGGAGTGGTTTAAGGGGCCGATCGGAGCGGCCGACTGTGGCGCCGCCGCCACGGCGATCAACCAAGTTCGAGGACCGGCCCGCCGGTGGTCCGAGCGTCCTCCGGATCATGGGTAACGAGCAAGGTCGGCAGGCTAGCGGCCTGCGCATGAACGTAGACAAAACGCCGGATCCGCGCCCGCAATGCCACGTCAAGCTTGGCGAACGGCTCGTCCAGCAGCAGGGCGCGCGGCTCCGCCAGCAGGGTCCGCATCAGCGCCACCCGCGCCCGCTGGCCACCCGACAACGATGCCGGATCGCGCCCGCCAAAGCCGACGAGATCGGCCTCTGCCAACGCCGCCGCTACCTTGGCGCGCCGGGCCGCCCGGCCTCTGACACTCGCCGGTAGCGCGAATTCCAGATTCTCGCCGACCGACAGATGCGGGAACAGCAGATCGTCCTGGAACAGAATGCCGACCCGGCGGCGTTCCGGCGGGCATGGGCCGAGCTCGACGCCGGCTAGGCGGATCAGCCCCAGGGCCTCGAAGTCCGGCTCCAGCGTGCCGCAGATGAAGCTCAAGAGGCTCGACTTGCCGGAACCGCTCGGGCCCATGATGGTCGCGATCTCGCCCGGCGCCACGGCCATGGTCAGGTCCTCGATCAGCCGGCGGCCGCCGATGCTGATCGTGACATGCTCGAGCTCGAGGCCCGGCGCGCCCGGTCCGCTTGCCATGTCAGCCGCCGCTGGCCATGCCGCGCCGGTGCCGGAACCGCCAGGCTGGCAAGGCGAGCGCCACCGCGAAGGCGACCAGCGGCAGGACCGCGAGGCTGAGCGCCACCATGCCGACCAGGCGCCGATCGGCGCCGTTGGCCAGGGCCAGCGCCTCGGTCGTCAAGGTTACCAGCCGGCCGCCGCCGACCATCTGGGTCGGCAGGAACTGGCCGACGCTGACCGCAAAGCCGATCGCCGCCGCGATCAGGACCGGCCGGAGCAGCAAGGCGAGCCTGATCCGCCACCAGACCTGCCAATGCGGCTTGCCCAGCGCCAGGGCACTCGTCTCGTAGCGGCGATCCAGGCTGCGATAGGGCTCGGCCAGGGTCAGGAACAGGTACGGCAGCACGAACAGCAGATGGGCCCAGATCAGACCCAGCCAGGTGCCATCCAGGCCGAGCCGGACCAGGATCACCTGCAGCCCGAACAGAAAGCTGATCTGCGGCACCAGCAGCGGCAGATAGAGGAGCAGCAAAGCACCCTGGCCGGGCGGCTTGCGGCTGACCTGCTCCTGCTCTAGGCAGCCCAGCACGAGGCCAAGGGCCAGAAGCGTGGCGGCGAGCCCGACCAGCAGCGTGGTGGCGATCGGGCGGGCCAGCAGATCGAGGTGGCGCGCCCAGGTCGCCAGGGTCAGCTCGGCCGGCCAGGCGGCGGGAAACCGCCAGGCGCCGGCGACTGACCACACCGCCAGCGCGAATAGGCCGCCGATCGCCAGCAGGGTGACCACGCCCAGGCAGAGCCAGGCGAGCCAATGGCCAAGCCGGCCGCTGCCACCCCGCCCACCGCTGGTCAGCCACGGCCGCGCCAGGCGGGCGATCAGCAGTTCCGCCAGGCGCCAGGCGGCGATCGCCAGCAGGACCAGCAGCATCTGCAGGCAGGCGCCCGCGGCTGCCTGGAAGCGCAGGGTGAGATCCGGATCGCTGAACCAGCGCAGGATCAGCGGCGCCAGGGTCGGCGGGGTGGTCGGCCCGAGCACGATCGCCATGTCCACGACCGACAGGCTGTAGGCGAGCACGGCGTAGATCGGCAGGCGGATCTGCGGATAGACGAGCGGCAGGACGACCTTCAGCCAGGCCTGGATCCGGCCATAGCCGAAGGCGCGGGCCTGGCGCAGATGCCGGTCGGCATGGACTTGGCCCAGGCCGGCGAAGGTCATCAGGATCAGGAACGGCGTCTCCTTGACCACCAGGCCCAGGGTCAGGCCGAAGCCGTAGGGTCCCTGCAGCAGCGACATGTCCGGCGGCGTCTGCCAGCCGGTCAGCCAAGGCGTGATCAGCCGGACCAGCCAGCCAGACGGCGCCAGCAGGAAGGCGAGCCCGATCGCGGTCGCCAGATGGGGCACGGCGAGCAAGGGCGCCATCAGCCGGCGGGCGCGCCGGAAGGCCCGCGTGCCCTGGCCCGCGGCGAAGGCCAGAATGGTCAGCGCCAGGGCGATGGCGGTCGCCAGCAGGCCGGTCATCAGGCTGAGCTGGCTGGCCGCCTGCAGCCCGGGCGCGGCGAACAATTGACGCCAGGGCGCCAGGGACAGCCGCTCGCCGCCCAGGGCCGGCAGATAGCCGAACGCCGGCAGGATCGTGCCCAGGAGGCCCGCCAGGATCGGCCCGAGAAATAGGCCCAGGGTGAGCGGCGGGATCAGGCGCAGCCAGCGGCCGCGGACCGGCTGCCGGGCGGTGCCGGCTGGCTGCGCCCGCCCGAGCTGGCCGTGCGCGACCGTGGCCGGGACGAACCTCACGGCCGGCCCAAGGGCCGGGTGCCGCCGGTCAACAACTCAGCTGCTGAAGCGGCGCAGCCATTCCGCCTCGATCTCGGTCATCCAGGACGGATGGGGCTCCGGCAGCACGGGCTTCAGCTGGTCCGGCGCCAGGGTCGCAACGCCGCGCGGCAAGGCCTCGAACTGCGCCCGCTGCTCGGCCGGCAGCCGGTCGAGCGCCAGCACCGTGCTGTCGCCCCAGCCGGCCGGGTCCTGCTTCTTGAGCTGGGCCTCGGGCGACATCAGGAAGTCGGCCACGACCTTGGCGGCGGCCTGGTGCGCCGCGTTGAACGGGATCGCGACGAAATGGGTGTTGCCGATCGAGCCGGTGGTCGGGACGAAGGTGCGCACGCTGTCCGGCAGGCGGCCGGCCGCGATCGCCGAGGAGGCCTCGGCCGGGTTGAAGGCCATCGAGAAATCGACCTCGCCGTCATCGAGCAGCTGATGCAAGGCGGGGCCGCTGGCCGGAAAGCTGGCGCCTTGCCGCCAGAGCGCCGGCCGGACCTGCTCGAGCGCGGCCCATAAGGGCGCCGTGACCTTGGCGAAGTCGGCCTCGGCGACCGGCCTTTGCAGGATCGCCGGGTCGGCGATCGTGGCGATCATCAGATGCTTGAGGAAGGTCGAGCCGATGAAATCGGGCGGGGCTGGATAGGTCAGCCGGCCGGGATGGGCCTCGGCCCAGGCCAGGAGCTCGGCGATCGAGCGGGGCGGGGTCGGCACCTTCGCGCTGTCATAGAGGAACACGAAATGGGCCATGCCCCAGGGCGCCTCGTAGCCATCGGTCGGCACCGCGAAATCGACCAGGGTGGTGGGCTTGCCGACCGTGTCGACCAGCTGGAAATTGGGCAGATCCTGCACGAAGGGGCCGTGGAGCAGGCCCTGCTCCTTCATCGCCGCGAAGTTCTCGCCGTTGATCCAGATCAGATCGACCGAGCCACCCTCGAGCCGGCCGGCGGTCTTCTCGGCCACCACCCGGCCGACCGCCTCGGCGGTGTCGCCGAGCTTGACGTGGGTGAGCTTGATGCCGAAGCGGTCCTGCACGGCTTGCCCGACCCAGGCGATATAGTCATTGACGTGCTCGTCGCCGCCCCAGGCGTTGAAATAGACGTCCTGGCCGCGGGCGGCGGCGACGGTCGCCTGCCAATCCTCGGCGCGGCTCGGCTGCGCCGCCAGCAGCAGCATCGTGAGGGCGAGCAAGCACCGGCGCATCAGCATCTCCTTGATCGCCGCTGGGCGAACGCGGCCGTGGTGTGGGTGCCAATATAGGCGGCCGCCCGCCCAAGTCATCGACCAGAGCGGCCACTCCGGCAGATGTGAACGCCGGCGCTCAGCAATCCTGATAAGGCGGCAGCCGCTGCCAGCGCCGCCAGGCGAGCGCGGGCCAGCGCCACAGGAATTCCAGCGTCAGGCGCAGATGCATCCGGGCCAGCAGCAGATTGTCCCGGCCATAATGGAAGTGGGAGACCCCGCCGTCCTCCGGCCGCGGATAGACCACCGGCGCATCCAGATTGACCGGGACCACGCCCAGCCAGGCGAGGCGAACGGCGGCCTCGGGGTCGAAGTCGAAGCGGCGCATGCCGGTCTGGCTGCGCATCACGGTCACCAGGGCTGCGATCGGATAGACCCGAAAGCCGAACAGGGAATCGCCGATGCCGGCGCCCAGGGTCTCGAGCCCGACCCACCAATTGGAGATCTGGCGGCCGCGCACCCGCACGAGCGGCGCCGAATCGTCGAACACCGGCCGGCCGAGGATCATCGCCTCGGGCCGGGCGATCGAGGCCTGCATGAAGGCCGGGATCAGGTGGGCCGGATGCTGGCCGTCGGCGTCCATGGTCAGGACATGGCTGAAGCCCGCCTCGCGCGCCAGCTCCAGGGCATGGAGCACGGCCGCGCCCTTGCCGGCATTGCGCGCCAGCACGAACACCTTCAGCTCCGGATCGCCCTTGGCGCGCTCGACCATGCCAGCCGCGGTGCCATCGGTGCTGCCATCCAGCACCACCCAGACCGGCGCCCACAAGGCGCGCGCCGCGGCCACGGTGTCGTACAGGACCGGCCCGGTGTTGTAGCTGGGGATCAGGACCAGATGGCTGCGCGAGGGCGGCATGCTGGGGCTCAGGCGGCCCGACGTTCGGCGCGCGGCGCCAGATGGTCGTGGAAATAGCGATCGAGCCGCGCCAGGAGGGCACGATGATCGGCCTCGGGCTGGAAGCGCTCGCCCAGGCGGACGGTGAACACGATCGGCAAGGGCGGCTTGCGCCAGAGCGGCCAGCCCTTGCCGAGATAGGGCGAGGTGGTCTCGATCAGCACGGTCTGGATCGGCGCCGCCGCGAGCTTGGCGATGTAGGTGATGCCCGGCTGCAGCTTGTTCAGCGGCGGCCGCGTGGTGCGGGTCCCTTCCGGGAACACGATCAGCTGGCCGCCGCGTTGCAGATCCAGGACCGCGTTGCGGACCATGCCGATCGCGACGTCGTTGCGGATGTAATGGGCGAGCCGCGCGGCGGCGCCGAGAAACACATTGCGCATCAGGCTCGCCTTCATGATGCAGGCACCCAAGGGCAGATGCGCGGTCAGCAAGGCGGCGTCGAGCAGGCTCGGATGGTTGGCGGCGATGATCAGGCCCTGCCGGTCGCGCAAGGGCTCGAGCGCGCTGGCCTCGAGGCGGATGATGCCGGTCGCCTGGGCGACGGTCCAGAACATGTGGTAGCAACGGGCGATGCCGCGCCGGCCGATGGCGCGGGCCTTGGCGTCGGGCAGGATCGGATACAAGACCAGGGCCACGGCGTTCCAGCCAAGCGAGATGCCGCCCAGCAGCAGCAGCATGGCGTGGAGCGTCAGGGTCTCGTAGAGGGCGATCAGCCAGGACATGGTGCCAGAGCGTGCTCCGATGGCGGCGGCCCGCAAAGCCGGCGGATCATGCCGCCGGTCGCGGCAAAGGTCCAGAGCCTGGCCCGAGCCGGTGGCTTGCCATGGCCGCGCCGATGGCGGATCGTGCCGGCGGCCGTGCGGAGGGCCATGACTGATGCAGGCTGAGCGATCGCTGGAACCGCCGAGCACGCCGGCGGCGCCCGGTCGAGGACGCGCGGGCTGGCGCCTGCCGCGCCTCGGCATGACCCCGGTCGGCTGGACCGTGCTCGGGGTATCGGCGGCAGCGCTGCCGCTCGGCTACTGGCCGGTCGCCTTCGTCCTGGTCCATGTCTGGCTGCTCTACCCGATGCTGCGCGGGCCCTGTCAGTGGTTCGGGCCGGTGGTGACCGAGTTCAGGCCGGCCGGGCGCGAGGTCTGGCTGACCATCGATGACGGGCCCGACCCGGTCGAGACGCCGGCGATCCTGGCCGAGCTCGCGGCGCATGATGCCAAGGCGACCTTCTTCGTGATCGGCGCCAAGGCGGCGCGCTGGCCGGAGCTGATCCGCGCGATCCAGGCAGCGGGCCACGGCCTCGGCAACCACACCCAGCGCCATCCCCATCGCTGGTTCTGGTGCCATTCGCCGCGCCGGATCGCGGCCGAGGTCGACGACTGCGCCCAGACGCTGGCCGCGATCACCGGCGCGGCCCCGCCTTTGTTCCGCAGCCCGGTCGGCATCAAGAACATCTTCGTGCATCCGCTGCTGCGGGCGCGCGGCCTGCCGCTGGTCTGCTGGACCACCCGCGGCCTGGACGGCACCTCGCGCAATGTCCGCGCGATCGTCGCCCGGATCCTCAAGCGGGTGCGGCCGGGCGCTATCATCCTGCTGCATGAAGGCCACGGCACGGCGCAGGAGACCCTGCCGCGGCTGCTCGGCCATCTGCGCCAGGATGGCTATCGCTGCGTGCTGCCGCCGGCCGAGCGGCTGCTCGCGGCCGGCCGGCCCAGCACCAGATAGTTGTTGAAGGGTGTCCGGCCCCAGAGCGGCCGGAACTCGGGCTCGAGGCCGGCCGCGTGGAACATCGAGGTCAGCTCGGCCCGGGTCGGAAAGATCGTGGGCGGCGGCAGCCAGCGGACCAGCAAGGCAAGCCGCTCGGCCATCAGGGTCAGGCGAAAGCGCCAGCCGGGCTCGCGCAGGCCGCTGCGCATCAGCAGCAGCCCGTCCGGCGCCAAGCGCGCGGCAGCTTCGCGCAGCAGCGGCAGCTGCGCCGCCGGCGGCAGATATTGCAGCACGTCGAACAGCACGACATGGCCGCGAAACGGCGGCAGCGCCGCATCGACGGCCTGCAGCTGGAAACGGACCTCGGCATAGCCACGCGCCGCCGCCTCGGCCGCGGCGACCTTGGCCTGGTCGTTGTCGATGCCCAGGATCGGATTGGCAAGCCCGCATTCGCGCAGATAGCAGGCCAGCAGACCGAGGCCGCAGCCGATATCGAGGATCGGCCCGGGCTGGTCCTGGAAGGTCGCCGCGGCCGCGCGATAGAGCGGATCCAGCGCCAGCTTGACGCGGACATAGTAGTAATGCGGGCGTTGGGCGAAGCGCCCGGCGATCCGCTTTGGCAGGCCCGCCGCCGAGGGCAGCGACCGGGCGTCGAGGCTCATGCGGGCGATCCTGCTGGCTGGCTTTGCGGCACTCTAGGCATGGGCGCCTTCGACCGCCAGCCTAGGGCGGCAGCGGCGGCGGCGGCCGCCAGCGTGCCGCCGGCCACAGTCTGCCGTCAATCGCCGCAGGCTGCCGCGCGCCGCCGCCGGCGGTAATTGATTTCTAACGATGTGTGGATATGATCTGGCCGCTTGAGATTCTGACTGTTTTCCTGTGGCAGTGATCAGGATAGCCGAGGGGCGCGCGCTGACAGAGCTGGAATCCGAGGTCGCCAGTCTGATCGTGGAGGCGGTCAATCTGGAGGACGTGCCGGCCGACACGATCGATCCGGAAGCGCCATTGTTCAGGGAGGGCCTGGGGCTCGACTCGATCGATGCGCTGGAGATCGCGCTTGCGGTCTCGACCACCTACGGCTTCGAGCTGCGCTCGGATGATGCCAACAATCACAAGATCTTCGCGTCGCTGCGCTCGCTGAGCGCCCATATTGCCGCCCATCGCGTGAAATAGCCGGACTCTCCTCAAGGCGCGATCGGGCGGGCGCGCGATTTCAAGGTGCTGTGCAGCCGTGCTGAGCTATCAAACAAATCAAACGCTGCTCTATCGTTCGGCCAGCCAGCTCAGCCGCGGCGAGGTCTTCGGCCGGATCGGCCGGCTGGCAGCCGAGCTGCCCGACCATCGCTACGCCATCAACCTGGCGACCGGCCGCGGCGCTTTCATGGCAGGCTTCCTCGCGGTCCTGCAGCGCCATCAGATCAATCTCCTGCCGCCGTCGCGCGCGCCCGGCCTGGTGCGCCAGCTGCAGAGCCAGTTTCCCGACAGCTACATCCTGGCCGACGAGACCTGCCCCGAGCTGGACGGCTGGCAGCACTGCTTCGACCTCGACCGCCTCGTGGCGCCCGCCGATGCGCCGCTCTGGGAGCGGCCGCCGCAGCCCAACCAGCTGGCGGCGATCACCTTCACCTCGGGCTCGACCGGCGGCATCAAGGCCAATCGCAAATACTGGCGCAGCCTGACCACCGGCGCCCGCCTGGCCGCCCGCCGGTTCGAGCTTGGGCCTGATGTCGGCATCATCGCGACCGTGCCGCCGCAGCACATGTACGGGCTCGAGACCTCGATCTTCTACCCCTTGATCATCGGCTGCGCGGTGCATGAGGAGCGGCCGATGTTCCCCGCCGATGTGGCGGCCGCGATCGCCGCGGTCACCAGCCCGCGCCGGCTGCTGGTGACCACGCCGATCCATCTGCGCAGCTTCGTCGAGGCCCAGGTCGGCTGGCCGAAGATCGACCTCGTGATCTCCGCGACCGCGCCCTTGACCCGGGCGCTGGCGGCCGCGGCCGAGCAGCGGCTGGGCGCGCCGGTGCGCGAGATCTATGGCTGCACCGAGGCCGGCTCGCTTGCGAGCCGGCGGACCACCGAGGACGATTGCTGGACCATGTATGATGGCGTCCGCCTGGTCCGGGCGGGCAGCTCGCCGATCGTGGCCGGCGGCCATGTCGACCGGCCGACCAGGCTCAGCGACATCCTGGACGGCCTCGACGAGCGTCGCTTCCGGCTGCTCGGCCGCGACGCCGACCATGTCAGCATTGCCGGCAAGCGGGCGTCCTTGGGCGACCTGAACGCCAAGCTGCTGGCGATCGAGGGGATCCAGGATGGCGCCTTCATCGCGCCGGACGCCCTCGACGGCGCCAAGGCCGAGCGCCTGGCCGCCCTCTATGTCAGCGAGCAGCTGGACGAGCGGGCGGTGCTGGCCGGGCTCAAGCGCCAGCTCGACCCGGTGTTCCTGCCGCGCCCGATCCGGCGGGTCGCCAGGCTGCCGCGCAACGAGCTGGGCAAGCTGCCGCGCCAGCGCCTGCTCGAGCTGCTGCACGGCACGGCTGGCGCAGATGCGGCCGAAGCCGCCCGTGCGGCGCATTCGGCCGGCGGATGAGCCAGGCGTGGCTGCGCCAGCCTGAGCGCGGCTCGGTCGGCCTGCTGCGGTTCGCCGCGTGGCTCGCGCACCATGCCGGCCGCAACGCGACCCGGCTCCTGCTCTACCCGATCACGGTCTATTACATCCTGACCTCGCCGGCCGGCCGGGGTGCCTCGCGCGACTATCTGGCGCGCGTGCTCGCCGAGCCGCCGGGCTGGCGCCAGATATTTCGGCACTTTTTCTGCTTTGCCCAGACCATCCTCGATCGGGTCCTGCTGCTGGCTGGCCGGACCGATGGCTTCGAGCTTGCGGTGTTCGACCGGGACGGCCTGCTCGAGCGCGCGCGGCGCGGCCAGGGCTGCCTGCTGCTCGGCGCCCATCTCGGCAGCTTCGACATGCTGCGCCTGCTGGCGGTCGAGCAGGCCGGGCTGAAGCTCAAGATCCTGATGCGGCCCGATCACAATCAGATGATCACCAGCCTGCTGGCGGCGCTCAATCCGGCGGTCGCCGCGACCCTGCAGCCGATCGCCGGTCCGGCCGACATGCTGCGCCTGCGCGAGCTGCTGGCCGCGGGCTACGTGGTCGGCCTGCTGGCGGACCGGGCGACCCCCGAGGACCGCCTGGTGACGGTCGATTTCCTGGGCGGCCAGGCGGCTTTGCCCGCGACCCCGATCCAGCTCGCCAGCCGGCTCGGCGTGCCGGTCTTCACCTGCGTCGGCCTGTACCTGGGCGGCCGCCGCTACGAGGCGCATTTCGATCTGCTGGCGGAGCAGATCGTGATCCCGCGCAGCGCCGCCATGGACGCGACCCGCCTGTGGGTCGAGCGCTATGCCGCGCAGCTGGCCCGCTATCTCAAGCTGGCACCCTACAACTGGTTCAACTTCTACCTCTTCTGGCAAGCCTGACCGCTCGGCCAGCCCGCGCGGCGGCCCCCTTGCGGGGTGCTGCCATCCGGGCCGAGGTCTGCTATGCATCCCCTGCCGGTCGCAGCCCAGCCAAGCGGACCTTAGATCGATCGATGCCAGCGCTCGCGCTTACCGCCGCCACCCTGGTGACCTGTCTCGGCCGGGGCCTGGCCGCCCAGGCCGAGGCGCTCCGTGCGCGCCGGAGCGGCCTGACCCCTTGCGCTCTGCCCTTTGCCGAGCTTGACACCATGATCGGCCGGGTCGCCGGGCTGGAGGACGAGCCGCTGGCCGAGCCCTTTGCCGGCTATGATTGCCGCAACAACCGCCTGGCACGGGCAGGACTGACGGCGGACGGCTTTGCGGACCAGGTGGCCGCGGCCGCGGCCCGCTTCGGGCCTGAGCGGATCGCCGTGATCATCGGCTCGAGCACCGCCGGGATCGATCGGACCGAAGCCGCCTACCGCGCCCGCCGCACGCCGGACGGCCCGCTGCCGGACTGGTTCGACTACCGGCGCACCCACAACGCGTTCTCGCCGGCCGATTTCGTGCGCAGCTATCTCGGCCTCGCCGGCATCGGCCTGGTGGTCGCGACCGCCTGCGCGTCCAGCGCCAAGGCATTCGCCGCCGCCGATCGCTACCTCAGTGCCGGCTTGTGCGACGCGGCCGTGGTCGGCGGCGTCGACAGCTTGTGCCTGACCACCCTGTACGGCTTCAACGCGCTCGAGCTGATCGCGCGCGAGCCCTGCCGGCCGTGGGATGCGGAGCGCACCGGCATCTCGCTCGGCGAGGCGGCCGGCTTCGCGCTGGTCGAGCGGACACCCGCGGCGGGCAGTCGCTGGACCCTGCTCGGCTGGGGCGAGAGCAGCGACGCCTACCACATGTCGTCGCCGCGGCCGGATGGCGCGGGCGCGGCGCGCGCGATGCGCCAGGCGCTGGCGCAAAGCGGCCTGACGCCGGCCGCGATCGACTATGTCAACCTGCATGGCACCGGCACGCCGTCCAACGATGCGGCCGAGGATCAGGCGGTGCTGACGGTGCTCGGCAAGGAGGTCCCCTGCAGCTCGACCAAGGGCTGGACCGGCCACACGCTGGGGGCGGCCGGCATCGTCGAGCTCCTGCTGGCGGCGCTGACGCTCGACGAGCAGCTGGTGCCGGGCACCTTGCACAGCAAGCGCATCGATCCGGCGCTGGGCGTCAATCTGCGGCTGGCGAACGAGCCGGCCGAGCTGCGCCATGTCTTGAGCAATTCCTTCGGCTTCGGCGGCGGCAATTGCAGCCTCGTCCTGGCCCGGGCCGCTGCATGAGCCTTGGGCTTCAGCTGAGCGTGCGCCGCTGCGGCCTGATCGCCCCCGGCCTGGCCGACTGGCCGGCGGCCGTCCCGGTCCTGCTGGGCCGCGCGCCGTACCAGCCAGCCGAACTTGCCAAGCCAGTCTCCGAGCGTGTGCCGCCACGCGAGCGCCGCCGCCACACCTTCACGATCGCGCTCGCGCTGGCCGCCGCCCACCAGGTGCTGGCCGACCCGGCCGAGGGCGCCGAGCTGCCCGCCGTGTTCGCCTGCTCGGGCGGCGACACCGACGTGATCGACCGGATCTGCCAGGCGCTCACCTTGCCGGAGCGGCCGGTCTCGCCGCAGCAGTTCCTGAACTCGGTCCACAATGCGCCGGCCGGCTACTGGTCGATCGCCGATCAGAACCAGGCCACCACCCAGTCGCTCTCGGCCTATGACGCGAGCTTCGCGGCCGGCTTGCTGGAGGCCGGCGCCCAGATCGCAGCCGGCGCGCCCGAGGTGCTGCTGGTCGCCTATGACGTGCCGGCGCCAGCGCCGATCTGGCCGTTCCGGCCGCTCCATGCGCCCTGCGCCGTGGCTCTGCTGCTGGGTGCGGCCGGGCTGCCAGGTCTGGGGGAGCTGCGGGTTGCGCTCACCCGCGACCTGCCCGAGACGCGCCTGACCGATCCGGAGCTGGAGCGCTTGCGCGCCGGCAATCCCGCCGCCCGCGGCCTGCCCATCCTGGCCGCACTCGCGCAGGGCCGGCCAGCGGTGCTGGCCCTGCCCTATCTGGCGCCGGCCATGCTCCGGCTCGAGGTGGCGCCAGCATGATCCCGGCGGCTGACTTCGCCCGCCTCATTCCCCATGCCGGTGCGATGCGCCTGCTGAGCGCGGTCGAGGCTTGGGACGCGACGTCGATCCGCTGCCTGGCGACCGGCCACCGCCAGGCCGATCACCCGCTGCGCCAGGACGGCCGGCTGGCGGCGATCCACGCGATCGAATATGCGGCCCAGGCCGCCGCGGTCCATGGCGGGCTGCTGGCTGACGGTGCGCCGGCGCCGCTCCGCTATCTGGGCGCCGTGCGCGCCGCCCGCTTTGCCCGGGCCTGGCTGGATGATCTGGCCGGGCCGCTCTGGATCGAGGCGGACTGCGTCCTCCAGGACGGCCAGGCCGTGATCTACCAGAGCCGGCTCGGCCATGACGGCGCCGAGGTGGCGGCGATGCGGCTGACCCTGGTCACGGTCGCCGCCGGCGACGGCGCCGCGCCATGAAACGGGCGCTGGTCACCGGCGGCAGCGGCGAGCTTGGTGGCGCCATCTGCCAGCGCCTGGCCGCCGACGGCTATGCCGTGATCGTGCATGGCCACAGCAAGCCCGAGGCGGCCGAGGCGGTCGCCGCCGCCATACGGGCAGCGGGCGGCACGGCCGAGACCACCTGCTTCGATCTCGCCGATCCTGACGCCACGGCCGCCGCCCTGGCCAAGCTGCTGGTCGACGGTCCGGTGCAGGTGCTGGTGCACAATGCCGGCATCCATGCCGATGCGCCCATGGCCGGCATGGCCTGGCAGCAATGGCGCGCCGTGCTGGCAGTCTCGCTGGATGGCTTCTTCACCGTGACCCAGCCCTTGCTGCTGCCGATGCTGCGCACCCGCTGGGGCCGGATCGTGGCGATCTCCTCGATCAGCGCGCTGTTCGGCAATCGCGGCCAAGTCAACTACGCCGCCGCCAAGAGCGCGTTGCATGGCGCCGCCCGCAGCCTCGCCCGCGAGGTCGCCTCGCGCGGCGTGACGGTCAATGTGGTGGCGCCCGGGCTGATCGAGAGCGCCAGCATCCAGAGCCATTTCGATGCCGCCGCGATCGCGGCCATGGTGCCGATGCAGCGGGTCGGCACGCCCAAGGAGGTCGCCGACCTGGTCGGCTTCCTCGCCTCGGCCGAGGCGGGCTACATCTCCGGCCAGGTGATCGCGATCAACGGCGGCATGGGCTAGG
>CADEGR010000106.1:0-6838 GCA_902826935.1 uncultured Alphaproteobacteria bacterium
CACTGGCCTACTCTTACGCCGCCACACCGGCCCAGATTCCCGCCACCGTTGACAATAGCCGTCGCGCTCATGCGCGCAACCGGTCCGCCAAGACCGCATTGGTATCATGCTCGGGGAGGTCGCCAATCTCGGCCATCTTGGCGTCGAGTTCGCGCAGCATCGATTGGAAGACATCGGCGTAGTCCGGATCGTTCGCGATGTTGAAGAGCTCCAGCGGATCGGCATCGCAGTCAAAGAGCTCCCATTCCGGGGGTTCGTCGCCTGCCACGGCGCCTAGCTGACCGAGCGCGGAATTGTACCAGTAGATCAGCTTGTACCGCTGGTTTCTCAGCCCATAGTGAGCCCAGGCATGATGGAATTCATCCTTGTGCATCCAATAACGGTGATAGGCGCTGGACTGCCAATCCGGCCCTGTCCTGCCTTCGAAGATTGGGCGAAGGGAACGGCCCTGCATGTAGGACGGCGCAGCTGCTCCAGCATAGTCGAGAAAGGTCGGGGCAAAGTCGACATTCATCGCAATGTCGTCTGATAGCGAGCCCGCCGCGATCGACCTCGGATAGCGGATTAGGAACGGCATCTGCAGCGATTCCTCGTACATGAACCGTTTGTCGAACCAGCCGTGTTCGCCCAGGAAAAAGCCCTGATCGGAGGTGTAGATGACCATCGTGTTCTTGGTCAGCCCTGCCTCGTCGAGGTAGTCTAGCAGCCGGCCGACATTCTCGTCGATCGAGGCGACGGTCCGAAGATAACGCTTGATGTAGCGTTGATATTTGAAGGCCGCGAGCTCGCGCTGGTTCTCGAAGCGAAACCGTTCGCCGGTGAGCTGATCGATCAGGACGAGATGGCTGACATTCTCAGGCTCGGGCACCTTGCGGTCGTGCTGGCCGGGTCCAAATGGCTCCCCGACCTCAGCCCCCCCTTCAGGCTGAACGAGCCCCAGATCTTTGTAGGTCATGTCCGAACGCACACGCATCTTCGCCGCCGCCGCTGCGCGCGCCCGGTTCTTGTAGTCGTCGTCGAACGTGTCCGGCATCTTGACGGCTTCGCCGGCGAAGAGGCTTCGGTATTTCGGGTGCGGCTCAAAGCTTCGATGGGGCGCTTTGTGATGACACATCAAGAAGAACGGGCGGGACGCATCGCGTGACTCCAGCCAGGCCAGGCACTTGTCCGTGATGATATCGGTTGCATAGCCGCGCTCGACCTTTTGCTCGCCGATCTCGATCATGACAGGGTCGAAATAGTCGCCTTGGCCAGGGAGCACGGACCAGCTGTCGAAACCAGTGGGCTCGTGCGCGCGCCCTTCGCCCAGATGCCACTTCCCGAAAATCGCGGTGTGGTAGCCAGCCTGCCGCAGATGCTTGGCGACGTTCGGCAGGCGATTGTCGAAGGGGGTGGCGAGCGTCGTTACACCGTTCACATGGTTGTAGGTGCCGGTGAGGATGGTCGCCCTGCTCGGTGTGCAGATTGAATTCGTGACGTAGCAGTGGTTGAGGCGCATGCCGTCAATGGCGATCCGGTCGAGGTTTGGCGTCTGGTTCAGCCCATAGCCATAGGCCGAGATCGCTTTCGCTGCGTGGTCATCGGCCATGATGAACAGAATGTTGGGCTGCATGAGATCCGTCCTTGCGTGCATCGGCTTTCGCCACGGACGCTACCCTTGAGAAATGACAATTCGAGGTCAAGTCGAATCCCGACGTAGCCAACCTACGCCATCCGCCTAGCAGTGGGAGGCGGCAGCAAGGTCAAGGTCGTGCCGGTTGCGGCTGGCCAGAGCGGCGACCCGTGGCAGCCGCCCCGGTGATCGCCGATCTGTCGAGCTGGCTCGCCGACATTGCAAGGCCTCCATCGCCTGGGAGCGGCTGCTATGCCGACGCGCCGATCTTCGCCCAAGCACCTCGTCGGGCAGTAGGCCGAAGCCGATCATCGCCTGGTGCGGCGAGCTGGTCATGCCGCCGGAGCGATTCATCCATGGGGCCGCCCTCAGCCAGCAGCAGCGGGATCAGGGCCGATCACGGTACTAGTCAACGTTCACCGAGGCGGATGCCAATTCCTTCTGCGCCGCTCAAGGCCAGATCGCGCTGAGGCGGCACGGGCGATCGAGCGCGCGACTTGCTGCAACCGTAGACCGAATGCGTTGCCGATCTGGGCAATGCTCGTGGCGGAGTCGATCTGGCGACCTTCCTGGCGGCCAGCACGGTCGCTGCCACGCCCTGGCGCCATCAGGGCTGGCGAAGAGGATCGGAGTGGACTGCGGCGGGCTGGTGCTGGGCGGGCAGGGAGCTGGGCCTGCTCGACTTCGAGGCCGGGTGGTGCGTCGAGCACGGCCTGGATGACCGCTGACAGAGGCGGATCGTCGCGACCTGCTTCAGCCGATCATCTGAGCCATGGCCCAGCCTGCTTTTGCCGCCGCCGGCGCTGCCGCCGGCTCGCTGGTCGGCGCGCACCAGGCCGGCTGGCTGATCCTGTTCGGCCAGGGAGCCCTGGCGAGCGCTGAGATCCGGCATCCCCACCAGCAGGTCGATGTCACGGGGCAGGGCATGGCAGCTACGCCAAGGCCGGCTGACGTCTCTATCCCGAGCGCTCCTGGCTCCATAATTTTGGCACCGGCTGGCTGCTCAAGCTCAATCGGTCACGAGAGCCAGAGCGAGCTGGAGGTGCCGACCGGCACCAACCTGTTCCCAGGGACGGCCTGGCAATCCTCCAGTTTCTGGACCTGTCACTCGTCGAAGCCGCCGTCGAGCTCGCCAGCTTGGTCGGATCCCAGCGCATCCTCGACAAGAGCGAACAGCCATGGAGCCGCTTTGGTTCTGCGTCTCTGTCGCTTGGCTGGCTTGTCAGGTCTTGAGCCACCCACGCCGCTCCTCCCACTTTTTCGGCAGCGGCTGGTCCAGCAGCTTGAGTATCATCCGTTCGTCCTCCGCCCGTCCAGAATCGCCCGATGATGCCCAGCGCCAGCAGCTTCGCAGCGCAGCTCCTGGCCACGCCTCGGCACGGGCGGCTTCCGCGCCGAGGCATAGGTGTCGAGCGCGATCAGCCGTTGCCAGCGCCAGGCTCCTGGGTCCCCTCCCGACGGAGCTCCGCGTGACGGATCGATACCCCGGGCTCAAGCAGCCTTCCGACCAGCGGCCGCGATCATCACGCATGGGCCCTCGAAGCCGCGCTCGGTTTCAAAGGCCTCCAGGGCCGTCCGCACCTCATCCCAGGCCGCTTGCCGCGCCGCAAGGTCCAGCTTGCCGAGCATCTGATGCAGCGCACCGAAGGATTCCTGCTCGAAGCGCAAGCACTCCGCAGCACTTGCAAGGGTCACCGGCGCTGCGATCTTGCGCGTCTCGATCTCGGCCAGCCCAGCGCGTTCGAACAGGGCCTCGATCACGCCCGGCGCGCCCAGGCTGAACGGTCCGGGCTGGCCAGGTGCCGGCGGCGGCAGCGCGGCATGGCGGCGGATGATCGCGACCGGATCCGAGAAGAACCGGCACTCTTGCGGCGTTGCGTAGACCAATGCGCCGAGCCGTCCGCCGGGCTTGAGCGCGGCGACCTGCTGCGCCATCGCTCGATCCTGATCGGGGAAGAAGATCAGGCCGACCCGGGAGATGACCGCGTCGAAGGTGGCCTCTTCGACGTCGAGGTCCTCGCCATCCATCAATGCGGCGCGCGCGTGGCCGAAGCCCGCCGCCCGAAACCGACGCTCGGCCAGGGCCGTCAAGACCTTGGAAAAGTCGGTCGACAGCACCCGGCCCGACGGCCCCGCGCGCCGCGCGCTGAACAGGGCGTCATGGCCGGATCCGCCTGCCACATGCAGGACCTGGGCGCCGGGTCCGACCGCGCACATGTCGAGCAGCGCTTCGGTCGGCGGGCCAAGCCAGCGGTCCAGCAATGGCCCCCAGGTGTCCCACTTCTCGCCGACATTGTCCCACTGCTCGCGGGTCGTGGCCTTGTAGGCCGCTGCGTCGAATCCGGACATTGGCGTCTCCATGGGCAAGCGTTCAGGCAGGCGCGACTTCGCGCCCTGTGCCGACCATCCCGCACCACGTCATGATGAACTAGTCACCAGGCTGTACCAGGGCCAGTACAGAATCAGCACTAGCCGACGCTCGGCCGGTTGCGTATTGCTGGCTGCAGGTGGGAGGCCCATGTCGATGTCGAGCTATGGCCAGTTCTGTCCGGTCGCCAAGGCTTGCGAGATCCTGGAGCCGCGCTGGACGGTGCTCATCCTGATGGTGATCCTGGGTGGCACCTCGCGCTTCAACGAAATCCGCCGCGGCGTCCCGGGCGTGTCGCCGACGCTGCTGGCGAAACGACTGCGCGATCTGGAGGCGCAGAACTTGGTCGAGCGGGTCGCGGACCGCGCGAACGGTGCGATCGACTATGTGCCCACCAAGGCGGCTGTGCAGCTTGATCCCATCATCGACGCGCTCGGCCGATGGGCGCATCGCAACATCGATGGCGATGTGACGTTGCAGCATCTCGATGCGCGGCTCTTGATGTGGAACATTCGGCGCAAGCTCAACGCCGCGGCACTGCCGCAACGGCGCACCGTCATTCGGTTCGACTATGTTGATGCCAAGCAGAGCGAGCGGATCTACTGGCTGATCGTGACGCCAAGGGCGCCGGTCGAGCTTTGCTTCACCGACCCGCGCTTCGATGTCGATCTCTATGTCGAGGCGAGCCTCCGGGCGTTGACATCCTATTGGATCGGCTATTCGAGCCTGAGCAGCGAGATAGCCAATGATCGCATCCGGCTAATCGGCGATCAGCTGCTGATTCGGACGATCGACAAGTGGCTGGTCCGCAGCTCCTTCGCGGAGGCTTGCTGACCAGGACCACAAATACAGCAAACGAGTTTTGCTCCGATACTGATGGCCAAACGTGGCAACAGACAGGAATGAGCCTGTTGCCCAAAGGCCGATGGCCGCAGCGGCTTATAAGGACCCGGATCGAGAGATCTCAGTCCTCGCCTGCCGCGATTCGTGCTTCCCATGCATCATAGTCGAACTCAGGCTCATGGATTGCCCGCTGCTGGCTTTGTTCCCGGCCCTTCAGGAGCGCAACCAACGCTTCATTGTAGGGCGTCGGAATGCCAAGCGCCCGGGCTTCCCGGATCAAGGCGCCGTTGATCGCATCGATCTCGGTCTTGCGGCCTGCCAAGACATGCTGAAGCATTGACGGCCGGTTCATCTTCTTGCGGCCGTTGGTCTTGAGCTTGGTCATGATCTCAGGATCCGGCAGCGCCATGTTCTTGGCCTCGGTAACGGCTGCGACCTCCTCGAGGATGCGATCCTGAAGCGTGTTCAGTTCGGGCACGCGCATCATTTCCCCGGAGCGGAGCCCCGTGGTCGCGCAGAGCGCGTTGAAGGCGCAGTTGACGATGAACTTTTGCCAGATCGTCGCCATGATGTCGGGCACGATCGATGTCGGCAGGCCGGCATCGTTGAGCGCCGCCGCAAGCGCCTGCGTGCGCGCGCGCTCGACGCCGTCGATTTCGCCGATCGATGTCTTGTCCAGATGCGTGAGCGTGACATGGCCCGGCCCCTGCCTTGCCGCACTGCACATGCTGGAGCCGCCAAGCACACGCTCGTGGCCGAGCACGTCCTGTAGGATCTCGACATTGCCGATGCCGTTCTGGCAGGTGATCGCATAGGCGTTCGGCGCCAGAACCTGTTTAACCGCCAAGGCGCCGGCTTGCGTGTTGTTGGTATCAACAAACAGGATGGCGAGATCAGCATTCAGCCCAGCGGGCGGGCTCGTGAAGGCATCGAGCCGAAGCCGATGGTCGCCGAGCGCGCCATCGGCATGCAGCCCTAACCGATTGATCGCTTCGACATGATCCTGCCAGCTGTCGATTAGTATGACGGCATGGCCCGCCCTAGCAAGCTGAGCACCATAGCTGCCGCCCATGGCGCCGGCGCCGACCATCGCGATCTTCATGGTTGCTTCCCCTTACTGTTCTTCAGCGTCGACCTGGGCGCCTCGCCCCCGCTCCCGATCCCTAACGGTTAGATCCCAAGCTCCACCTGCTGCTCCTCCCAGCGCATCGGCAGCGGCCGATCCAGCGGCTTGAGCATCATCCAATCATCGGTCCGTCCCTCCAGGATAGCCTCGATGATGTCCGGCGCCAGTAGCATCATCTTGGAGATCTTGGCGGCGTTGCTCTTGGCCACACCCTAGCCTGGGCGGCCTCCCACACCGAGCCGTAGGTGCCGGCCTCGATCCAGCTGCTGCCGGCGCAGGCTCCGGTATCCGGGTCTGGATCGGGCAGCGGTGGTTGATGGGCAATTTTGCTCAGGCGAGGTGTGACCCTACGCGGATACGGCGCCAGGTCGGAGCGAACCACCTCTAAATCTTGCCGCAGCCGTGCAGGAAAATCTCCACGGCGGCAGCAGTCAGCTCGTTGGTCTCCTGGAGGCTGAGCCGCGCACCCAGAAGCGCGCGCAGGCGTGGCATCGAGGCGACCATCTCGATAAAGATGACGGCCGCGAGCCGGCTGTTGGGCAGGCGCGGCAGACTGCCTTCGTCACGCAGGAGCTCCAGATTCGCACCGACATCATCGGCGGCGCGCGCGTGCAGGTCGAGGAACAGGCGCGCGAGGTCCGGCGCCTGCGGCGCTTCCGCGAACACGAGGCGGTTGATGCCCGCCACATGCGGCGCTTCGGATAGATGCGCCAGCTCGTGCGCGATCTGCAGCAGCAGCGCACGGGGCTCGCGGCCCGCGCGCCGGGCACGCGTCACTGCTTGATGCGGCGCGATCGCCGCGTCGAGCAGGCGATTGACCACCGCCGCCAGGACCTCGGCCTTGTTGGCGTAGCGCGCGTAGATGGTCTTGCGCGAGGCGCCGGCGGCC
>CADEGR010000106.1:6938-12491 GCA_902826935.1 uncultured Alphaproteobacteria bacterium
TCGCCTGCTTCGTGCAGGGCTGCCGCGACTGGCTGCCGAGCGGCAATCCGATCGCCGAGCGCGTCGGGCTCAATCCGCAACTTGCGCCCCAGACGTTGCAAACCGAAGCCTGGCGGCGCGCCGAGGTCGGCGGCGCCAACGGGCACGGCAATGCGCGCTCAGTGGCGACCGTGCATGGGGCGCTCGCATGCGGCAGCGCCAAAGGCGTTGAGCTGCTTTCGGCAATGGGGCGCAGGCGCGCCCTCGAGCCGATGTCGGACGGCGTCGATCTTCTGCTCGGCGTTCCGGTCATGTGGGGTGCCGCGGCATTCGCATTGGATGCGCCGCTCCTCTACCCCAACACGCCGGGTCATCGTGTGGCGTTCTGAGGCGGCCAAGGCGGCTCGATCGGGCTGGTCGATTTCAACGAGCGGATGTCGATCAGCTACGTCATGAATCGCTGGCTCAAAGGACCATACGAGCTGGTGCGCGGTCGTCGGATCATAGCATCCGTGTACGAGAGCCTCGCGGGGCATTGAGGCCATTCGCAATCAATCAGGCGCGTCGCTGACCCGCAAAGACGCAGTATCCAAATCAAAGGCTCACCCGCCTCTTACTCAGAACGACGTGGGTGGCGTCATGCGTGGGCACGTGCTCGGTCACCTCGTAGCCGAGCGCCGGCAGATCGATGCCGGCAAAGAGCGGCTCGCCGCCGCCGAGCAGGATCGGCGCGACTGCAACATGCATCTCGTCGATCAGCCGGGCGTTCAGATATTGCCGGATGGTGGCGGCGCCACCGCCGAGGCGGACATCGCGGCTGCCCGCCGCCTCTGCCGCGCGGGCGAGCGCGGCCTCGATGCCGTCGGTGACGAAGTGGAAGACGGTCCCGCCTTCCATCTCCACCGACGGACGGGCATGGTGGGTCAGGACGAAGACGGGCACGTGATAGGGCGGGTTGTCGCCCCACCAGCCCGTCCACGATTCGTCCGGCCACGGTCCGCGCACCGGCCCGAACATGTTTCGCCCCATGATCCAGGCACCGACGTTCTCGAAGCCCTTCGCGGCAAAGTCATCGTCGATGCCGGTCGTGCCCACGTCCTTGCCGGACATCCGCCGGAAGGTGCGCGTCGGAAAAAGCCATTGGTGCAGATCCTCGCCGCCTTTGCCCAGCGGATTGTCGCTCCCCTGATCGGCACCGGCGCCGTAGCCGTCGAGCGAGATGGAGAAGGCATTGACGCAAAGCTTGGGCATGGTCGATCTCCTTGATCCGGCATCAGCGCAGGCGCCAGCTGCAGCGCGTCCGCCAAGCTGAAGTAGCCGACCGAGCGGACGCGTCAGCAAGAGGGTGAAGAGCGTCTAGTCGCCAGGCTCCACTGAATCGGCGTGATCTGACCCGCAGGCGTGCTGCTCCGCGATGGTACTGGCGCCTGCTTCGACCGCCGGCGCTGCGACAACGTCCTTTGAGATCAGGGTCTAGGCGAGATCGGTCTGAATCCAGCGCGGCGAGTGGTGGATGTCAATCGTCTGCAGCCGCCCCGGCCCGAGGTTCTCGAATCGGTGCGGCACACCCTTCGGGCCCAGCACCACCTCGCCGGCCGCCGCCTCGATCACCTGGTCGCCGACGAAGAACCGGGCGCGGCCCTCGGTGACAACGAAGGTCTCGTCATAGGGATGGACGTGCAGCCTCGGCCCCTCGCCAGGGGTGTCGTTGCCATAGGCTAGCACCGTCACGGGCCCGCCCAACGCTTCGCCGTTGACCGAGCCACGCCGCGGACCAGGCGCCATCCCGTCAAAGAGCTGCGCTTTCGCTGGCGGGCGCCCGTCAGGTTTGATGGTGGTGGGATCGTAATCGTTGCGGGCCATGTCGGGCCTCCGGTAGAGCTGCAGACCTTGGCTCCAGACGATCGATCTGGCGGAAGGGAGCGAAGATCTGCCCTTGGTCAGCCGGTCGATGCGGCGGTGAAGACCGCCAACTGAGCGGCGAAAGCACGCCGGTAGGCGGGCCGCGCTTCGCCGCGGGCGACATAGGCGGAGAGACTCGGATATTTGGCCAGAATACCCGATCCATTCAATTTGCGCAGCTCCGTCACCATCAGTAAGGCTGGCCCACCTTCGAGCGCCCAGCGAACGCGCATGTCGCGCGCTAGCCCCCGGCCACGATCGGGCGACCATTCAAACGCGGTGATGGTGGGAGTCATTGGCAGGCTCCGGGCATTTGCATGACGACGTTCAGCGTGACTTTGCGCTTCGCATCCATAGGACGAACGACCGGCGCGTCTTGCGACAACCGCCTTCGTTTTTTGGCCACGGGCCGGGCGCGGTCCGAACCCGTCATCGGACCTTGCCGGGCCATGCGCTTCGCGGTGCATCGCGGAAGGACATGCCAAGGTGGCTCTGACCGGAGCTTGGTATCGAGCAGCTCACGCCACGCGGAGCGGGTGACTGGTCCAGGATCCGGCCGATCGGGCGATCGCCAAGCTGACCGACGCCGCCGCCGGCGCATCCCGCGCCGCGGCATCCTGTTGACCAAGCTACCGGGATCAGCTCGAAGCTGGCGGCCGCGAGGCTTGAGCGTCCGACGGTCGCCATCCTCGTGCTGCATCGGACATCGAGCGGCGACCGTGGGCCATGACGATGCCTGCTCCTGGCATCGTCATGGCCCAAGCCGATCCAGCATGGCTCAGGCACGCGCCTCGTAGATCAGGTTGAACGGCGTCTGGGTTGCCCGGCGAAAGCGCCCGAAGCCGGCGCTGGTCACGACGGCGCGCAGGCGCGCCTCGCCGGCCTGCGCGCCCAGTGCCAGACCGACCTCTTGCGCCAGCGAGCAGGGCGTGCAGATCAGCGTCGAGGCGGCGTAGTAGGCGCGGCCGATTGGGTTCAGGTTCTCCTCGATGCGATCGCCGGCAAAGGGCTCGACGATCATCCAGGCGCCGTCTGGCGCCAAGGCATCCAGCACCCGGCGCGACGCGCCAACCGGATCGCCCATGTCGTGCAGGGCATCGAACACCGTGACGAAATCGTAGTCGCGCCCCGGGAAGTCCTTGGCGCTGGCGACCTCGAAGCGGCAGCGCTCGGCGACACTCGCCTGGCGCGCGCGCGCATTGGCGGCGGCGACGCCTTCGGCATGATAGTCGAAGCCGATGAACTGCGAGGCCGGGTAGGCCTTGGCCATCACGATCGTCGAGGCGCCGTGGCCACAACCGATATCCGCGACCCGCGCGCCGGCCTGGAGCTTCTGCTCCATGCCTGCGACGGCCGGGATCCAGTCCTGGGTCAGATGGCCGATATAGCCTGACCGGAAGAAGCGCTCGACGCCGCAAAACAGCGCGTGATCATGCTCGTGCCAGCCGATTCCCTGGCCGGTGCGGAACGCTTCGGTCAGCTGATCGGCGATCCGACTGGCCGCGAAGGCGGTCTGAAACGCGCCGATGATGAACGCCGGGCTGTCCTCGTCGGCGAACATCATGGCTTGTTCCGCCGTGAGCTGGTAGCGGCCGCTGTCCGCGAGATAGGTCACATAGCCGGACGCGGCCTGGGCGTTCAGCCACTCGCGCACATAGCGTTCATGGGTTCGAGTGCCGGCGGCAAGCTCGGCGGAGGTGAGCGGGCCGCGCTCGGCCAAGACGCGATACAAGCCAAGCTGCTCGCCGATCAGCACCAAGGGGGCCAGCGACACCGCGCCGGCATCGACGATCGCGCGGCCGAGCAGGTCATTGAGCGTTTGCTCGTCGAAGGTCGTCTGCATGGCAAGCTCCTGAGGCGTGCGTGGAGCCGGCATTCTGGCTGAGGCAGAGCCGCCGAGCTTTGCCGTGCGGCCGGCGTTTTTGCTCGGCCGGCCGGCGCTGGTCGCGGCCTTGATCGTCTGGCTGGAAAACTTGATCCCGCGGCCGGCGCGGCCTTATGCTCCAGCCGGCATGGACGCCTTGTCGGAATTGCTGCGCGCCGTGAAACTGAGCGGCGCTTTGTTCTTCAACGCCCAGTGCGTTGCACCTTGGTGCGTCCGGTCGCCGCCCTCGACGTTGCTGAGCCCCCATGTCGCCGCGGCGTCGAGCCATATCATCGAGTTCCATCTGATCGCCGAGGGCCGCGGCTACGTGCGGGTCGGCGAGGAGACGACGCCGCTGACCGCCGGCGATATCGTCATGCTGCCCCATGGCGACCGGCATTTCATGGGCAATGGCCTTGGCGGGATCACGTTCGATGGCGAGGCCGAGCTCCAATCGCTGGTGGCCCTGCTTCGAAGTCGGATCAAGCTCACCCAAATCGGCAGTGGCAGCGGCGAGCAAACGCGTCTCATCTGCGGCTATCTGACCTGTGAAGCACGGCTGATCAAACCGGTCCTGGCCGGCTTGCCGCGGATGGTGCGTGTCCATGTCCGCAACGACTCCTATGGCGAATTGCTGGAGGCGATGATCCGCCACGCGGTGCAGCAGCTGGTTGAGGCGACGCCGGGTGGCGACGTGATCGCGGCCCGGCTGGCCGAGGTTCTGTTCGCCGAGGTCCTGCGCCGCTACGTGCTGCAGCTGCCCGAGGGGCGCACCGGGTGGCTGGCCGGTGCGGCCGATCCGCTGGTTGGGCAGGCCTTGGCGGCGCTGCATCAGCGGCCGGGGCATCCCTGGACGCTGCCCGAGCTGGCGCAAGCGGTGGGTCTGTCCCGCTCGGTCCTGACCGAGCGCTTCGCCCGCTACCTCGGCCAGGCGCCGATGGCGTACTTGACCGACTGGCGGCTCGAGCTGGCGGCTGAATCCTTGCGAACCACCAGCCGCAGCGTGCTGCAGATAGCGGGCGAGATTGGCTACGACTCCGAGGCAGCGTTCAACCGCGCCTTCAAACGGCGCTTCGCGACGCCGCCGGCACGCTATCGTCGCGATTGGCGGGAGGGAGCGCGCGCCGCCACTGCCGGGGCCGCTGGTTCAGGCTGAGCTGGCCGGGCAACCAAGCCACGGCCGATCACGCGACCGCGACGCTCCTGCCGGCGCCGGCAGTCTGGGATGCTGCCGCCACATGGATCGGAGAGTTTGATGCGGGTCGCGGTGTTCAACACCAAGAGCTACGATCGCCAGTTTCTGGATGCGGCCAATGCCGGGCGTCATGAGCTGCGCTATTTCGAGCCCAGGCTGTCCGTGCAGACGGCACCGCTCGCCCGGGACGTCGAGGTGGTCTGCGCCTTCGTCAATGATCAGCTCGACCGGGCGACGCTGACCAGCCTGGCGGACCAGGGCATCGGCCTGATCGCGTTGCGCAGCGCCGGATTCAACAATGTGGATCTGGTGGCCGCGCGCGAGCTGGGCCTCAAGGTCGGACGCGTGCCGGGCTACTCGCCGCAGGCGGTCGCGGAGCATACGGTGGCGCTGATCCTCGCGCTCAATCGCAAGCTCCATCGCGCTTACATGCGCGTGCGCGAGGGCAATTTCTCCTTGGAAGGCCTGCTCGGCTTCAACCTGCATGGCAAGACGGCAGGCGTGGTCGGCACCGGCCAGATCGGCGAGACCGTGGCCGGCATTCTTGCAGGCTTCGGTTGCCATCTTTTGGCCCATGATCCGGTCGAGAACCCTTCCTGCGTGGCCAAGGGTG
>CADEGR010000106.1:12591-15481 GCA_902826935.1 uncultured Alphaproteobacteria bacterium
TGCCATCTTTTGGCCCATGATCCGGTCGAGAACCCTTCCTGCGTGGCCAAGGGTGTCCGCTATGTCACGCTGGCGGAGCTGTTCGCCGCCGCCGACATCATCTCGCTCCATTGCCCGCTCACGCCCGCGACCCGGCATCTGGTCGACCGCGACCTGCTCGGCAAGGCCAAGCCCGGCCTGATGCTGATCAACACTAGTCGTGGTGCGGTCATCGATACCCGGGCCGTGATCGCCGGGCTGAAGACCGGCCGGATCGGCAGCCTTGGCCTGGATGTCTATGAGGAGGAGGGCGACCTGTTCTTCGAGGATCTCTCGGCCACCGTGATCCAGGACGACGTGTTCGCCCGGCTCCTGACCTTTCCCAATGTGCTGATCACCGGCCACCAGGCCTTCTTCACGACCGAAGCGCTGGCGGCGATTGCCCAGACCACGATCGCCAACATCGACCGCTTCGCCGCAACCGGCCAGCCGGCCCATGAGGTCTCGGTGCAGCAGCTCGCCGGGCACTGCTGAGCGGCGCCGGTCCAGGCGCTAGGGCGCAGTGCCGACGCCATCCCGAAGGAACCATGAACCATGGCCTAAAGGGATTGCCGATGGCGCCGGACAGCATCGACCTGGTCGAGGAGATCTACGCGGCGGCGCTCGATCCGGCGCGCTACGACCAGCTCATGGCGCGCTGGGAGGCCTATGCCGAAGCCTGCCTCCGGCCGGCGCTGCTGCGGCCGGACGGCCTGTTGCGGGATGGGCTGCTGGAGCGGCATGTCCGCCTGGCGCTGCAGGTCTTCGATCGCATCGGCCGCGACCAGCGGACCCGGCGAAGCGCGGAGGCGCTGCTGACCGGCTTGCCGGTGGCTGCCCTAATCGTCGATGCGCGCTTGCGGATCCTCGCGGCCAATGCGGCGGCCCAGGCGCTGCTGGCCGGCTCGGCACGGCCGTGCCTCGATGATCTGGCGCTGGACGAGCTGAGCGGGCGGCGGCTGCGCGCCTGGCTCACCGACGATCGGCGTCGCAGCGAGCCGATGCTGCTGTTGCCGTGCGGTCTGGGGCCGGCAGCCGATCCTAGCTGCATCGTTGCGGCCCGGGTCGATCTGGCCCATCCGCTGGCGCTGAGCGGCCTGACCTTGGAGGTCGAGGCCGGCGAGCATTTTCTGCTGACCACGCTCGATCTGCGCTTCGACGCGGCGGTCGCCCTAGCGCTGGCGCGCGCCTTCCGGCTGAGCGGCGCCGAGGCCGAGGTGGCGCTGGCGCTGGCCCGCGGCGGGTCGCCCAAGGCGATCGCCGCCGAGCGCGCCGTCTCGCTCCATACCGTGCGCAGCCAGATCAAATCATTGCTCGCGAAGCTCAGCGCCGCGGCCATCCCGGATCTGGTCCGGATGGTGAGCGGCCTGGCCGCCGCGGTCGCGATCAACCGGAGCCTGGATCGCGCGGGCGCGCTCGGCAGTGCCACCTGCCGGCAGCGGCGCAAGGCGACCCTCCGACTGCGCGATGGCCGGATCCTGGCCTTCGAGGAAAGCGGGGCGGCCGCCGGCCGGCCGGTGCTGGTGGTTCACAACATGCTGCAGGGGCCGGCCTTGAGCGACGCCGCGATCGCGGCCGCCGGCCGCCGGAGCTGGCGCCTGATCGGGCCGTCGCGGCCTGGCTTCGGCGGCTCGGATCCGCTGCTCCAGGCGGCGCCGGCCGAGGTCATGGACGCCTTCGCCGGCGACGTGGCGGAGCTGCTGGATCATCTGGCCGTCGAGCAGGCGCTGCTGGTCGGGCATCTGGCCGGCGGCGTCCAGGCATTGCGCCTGGCGGAGCTGATGCCGGAGCGCTTCACCGGCCTGCTCCTGGTCGGCTACGTGCCGCTGCGGCGGGACGAGATGCTGCTGGCCTTGCCGCCGCCGCAGCGCGCCTTCGGCCTGACCATCCGCTATGCCCCCCAGCTCTTGCCGTTCATCGCCCGGGCGGGTGCCGCCTACATCGACGCCGGCGGCGAGGAGCGGCTGCTGCGCCGGCTCCATGGCACCATTCCGGCCGACCTGGCAGCGCTGCGCCGGCCGGAGGTGCTGGCCCGGGCGATCGAAGGCCTGCGCCATGCGGTCCAGCAGGGCCCGGCGGCGTTCTGCCACGACTGCCAGCTGGTGCTGAGCGACTGGACCTGGCGGGCGGCACACCTGGACCTGCCGGCCCGGCTGATCCTGGGCGCGGGCGATCGGTTCACCTTGCCGGACCACGGCCGCGCCTTCGTCCAGCAGCTGCCGCGCTTTGGCCTTAGCGTGATCGAGGGTGCGGGCATGTACCTGCTCTATAGCCACTGGCCGGCGGTGTTCGAGCACCTGGAAGCGCTCTGGCGCGAGCCTAGGCGCCCGGCGCTGCGCGCCTCAGCCTGAGCGGCGCACCGCCAGGATCGGATCGAACAGCCATTCCAGCAGCGAGCGGCGGTCGATCACCACGTCGGCGCGCAGCAGCATGCCCGGCTGCAGCGGAATCCGCTCGCCATAGGCATCGACGCTGTCCTGGGCAAGCGCGGCGCGCACCCGAAACACCGGCTCATGCATCGCCATGCCGGGCAGCGCCACCTCGCTCGGCGCCAGGACGGTGCGCGACACCGTCTCGATCCGCGCTCGGCCGACCCCGAAGCGCTCATGCGGATAGGCTTCGTACATCAGCCGGACAGCCTGCTCCGGCCGGACGAAGCCGGCGGCGCGCGAGGGCACGTAGAGCTCCGCGATCAGCCGGCTGTCGGCTGGGGTCACCACCGCGACCACGGCGCCCGGCGCCAGGGTCTGGCCCGCCTGGGCCGGCAGGGCGGCGATGCGCCCGGCGATCGGGCTGGTCACGACATATTGGTTCGCGACCTCCAGCTGGGTGATCCGCTCGCCCATCGCCGCCGCGCTCGCCGCCGCATCCC
>CADEGR010000107.1 GCA_902826935.1 uncultured Alphaproteobacteria bacterium
GGCCCTGCTTGCGCCACCGACGTGCCGAGCGCCTGCAACAGGCTGCTGGTCGGGCTGATCTGCATCGGCTCCTCTCCCTTGGGTGCGCGCAGCCTAGCGCGGATCGGTAAAGATCTGGTTAAGCGCCGGTCGCGACCGGCGCGGCCGGAAGGCACGGGCGAAATTTGCCGGGCCGGCAGAACTTGCCGAGCGCGGGGCCCAGCCGGGTTCTCTAGGTTTCTTTACTTTTCAAATAGTTAGGAGCGAAGATCCAGCTGGCACAGGCCTTGCGTTAGGGCTGCCATGATCAACGCAGCCACCACCGCCTCATCGGCCAGCGCCACCGGCGCCACAGCCCAGCCTGTCGAGCAGGGTACGGCGCTGGATGGCGGCCTGTTCGCGATGCTGCTGGCCGGCCTTGGCGCAGTGCCGACGCCCATGCCGGGCGCGCCGCAGGCGAATTCGGCCACGCCGACGACGAACTCGGACGGCGGCGCGATCACGATCAATGAGCGCGGCCTGCCGGACCTGGCGCTGCTGCCAGCCGCGGGCGCCGGGCTGACCTCCACCGGCCTGCCGGCCGAGGGCGCGCCGGAGGCCGGATTCGACCCGCTGCTGCCGGCCCCGGACGCTGGCAATGGCGATGCGGCGCTGCCGACCCTGGGCAGCCAGCCAGCGGCCGTGCCGACGCCGTCAGCGGCGGCCCCCTGGTTGGCCACGCCGGCCACCCTGCCCTGGTCGCCGGTGCTGATCGCACCTGAACCGGCCACCGCGCCGGCGGCGCTGGCCGCCAACTCGGGCGAGGCGGCCGCCCTCGCCACGCCGCCGCAGGTCGATGCCGAAGCTCAGATGCTGCCGCAATCCGGCCCGATCGAGCAGGCGTCAGCCACGGTCGCGGCCGAGATGGCGGGCCCCTTGGCCGCGGCGCTGGCTGGCAGCGACGACGCCGGCGCGGCCGAGCCCGACCTGCCGCAGCCCGCCGGTTCTTCCCCAGCCGGCAGTGCCGCGGCCAGCACGGCAGCGCTCGCCAATGCCGCCAACGCAGCCGCCTCGGCGGCGACCAGCCAAGTGGCGGCCGTGCCCGGCACCCGCGAAGCCATGGCCAGCCAGCATGCGAAGGCCGATGCCGCTGCCAAGTCGGCTGTGGCTGCGCCCGAGCGCGCGGCGGAGCCGGCGGCCGGCGCCGATGACGACACGCCGGCGCCAGCCACCGAAGCAGGCGGCCACAACGGCAATGACGCGCTGGGCTTGGCGCCGGCCGATGCCGGCAGCCGAGCCGAGCGGCCGCAGGCGCCGGCCCGGGCTGCCGCGGCCTATGCGCCGCCGCCGGTCCAGATCGTCATGCAGATGGCCGATGCCGCCGCCCGCGGCGCCGAGCGGGTGTCGATCCAGCTGCATCCGGCGGAGCTCGGCCAGGTCGAGGTGCATCTCGAGTTCGACCAGGACGGTGCCATGCACGCCTCGATCATCGCCGACCGGCCGGAAACACTGGATCTGCTGCAGCGCGACATGCGCGGCCTGGAGCGCAGCCTGAGCGATGCCGGGGTGCGCCTGGATTCGAGCGGCTTGTCCTTCTCCTTGAAGCAGGACTCCAATCCGCAGCCGCAGCAACAACAACAGCAGCAGCAGCCCCAGCAGCAAGCCGGCGGTGGCCAGAACGAACAGCGCGGCCGGCCGCACAACCCCGCTTTGATGATGCTCGAGCAATTCGCGGCGCCGGCGGCGCGGCAGAGCGCTGCGCTCTCGCTCCGTCTCGTCGACATCCAAGCCTGACCGGCACGCCTGATCCGCCACGCCTGACCAGCCACCGAGCCAGAGGACGTCATGGAAACTTCAGGAATTTCGGCCGCGAGCGCCGCCCAGGCGAGCGCCACCAACAGCAAGGTCAGCCTGGCTGACAATTTCGACAGCTTCCTGAAGCTCCTGACCACCCAGCTGCAGAGCCAGGATCCGATGGCGCCGATGGATGCCTCGCAATTCACCCAGCAGCTGGTCCAGTTCAGCGACGTCGAGCAGTCGATCAAGAGCAACTCCACGCTGGCCCAGCTGGTCAGCCTGATGCAGGCCGATCAATCCGTCCAAGCGGTCGACTATCTGGGCGCCACGGTCGAGGTGAATGGCAGCGCGATCCAGCTCGACGCAACCAGCCAGCCGCACATCAACTACCAGCTCGACCAGGCCGCGAGCTCGGTCACGATCACGATCCGCGACGCGCAGGGCAACATGGTCGCGAGCCGGACCGGTGAGGCGACCGCCGGCCAGCACAGCATGCGCTGGGATGGGCTGGGGCTGAACCAGCGCCGCGCGCCGGAAGGTCTGTACCAGGTCGAGGTCAAGGCCACCGGCCATGGCGGCCAAGCGGTCAAGGTCTCGACCACCACCACCGGCGTGGTCGATGCCGTCGAGATCCAATCCGGCCGGCTGATGCTGTCGGTTGGCGGCGTCATGGTGCCAGCCGATGCGCTCTTGAGCGTCAGCCGGCCGACGAGCAGCAGCACCAGCACGAGCACCACGACCAATGCCGGCAACGGCTCGGCCGCGGCCGCGAGCGCGCCCGCCGCCGCAGCCAGCAGTACCGATGACGCCGCCTCCGACGCCGCGACGACCAACACCACGCCCACCGGCCTGATCTAGCCCGCCGCCCGACCACAAGCCGGCCGCCGCCACGCCGAGCCGGCAGGCAATCCTGGAGGAAGACCCATGAGTCTGTTCGGATCCTTGTTCTCAGGCGTGTCCGGCCTGGCCGCCCAGAGCCAGGCGATGGGCATGATTTCGGACAATGTCTCGAACGTGAACACCACCGCCTACAAGGGGGCGGCCGCCGAGTTCACGACGCTCGTGACCCGCTCGGCTGCGGCTTCCCGCTTCGCGCCCGGCGGTGTCCGCGCCGGCACGCTGAACGAGATCAACCGCCAGGGCCTGATCCAGAACAGCAGCTCCTCAACCGACATCGCGCTCGATGGCAATGGCTTCTTCGTGGTCAACGCCTTGCCGGACGGCAACGGCGAGCAGCTCTACACCCGAGCCGGCAGCTTCAAGGCCGACTTCCTGGGCAATCTGCGCAACTCGGCAGGCTTCTATCTGCAAGGCTGGGCGCTCGATGCCAGCGAGAACGTGATCGACGTCAACACGTTGTCGACGGTGAACACCAGGCTGATCAACGGGCTCGCGACCGCCACGACATCCATCGATATCGGCGCCAATCTCGATGCCGGCCAAGCGGCCTTTGGCGGCACCTACGCCGCTGGCGACATGGCGCTCTACGGCAGCAGCGGCGGGACGTCGGGTGTCCAGCCGCATTTCATCCGCGATGTGCCAGTCTTCGACTCGCTCGGCCGCTCGCACAACGTGACCGTCGCGTTCCTCCGGGACCCGGCCGCAAATACCTGGAATTTCGAGGCTTATGCCGATCCGGCGGAAGTCGAGACCGGCGATCATGCCAATGGCCTGCTCGCCTCGGGCCAAATCACCTTTACCGGCGAAGGCACGCTGACCTCGGCCGCCATCACGCCGCTCTATCCGACCACGACCACAGGCGATCCGGTCGGCATCAACTGGCTGGACACCGGCGGCGCGAACGACAGCGCGCTGACCTTCAACATGGGCACGGTCGGCCTGTCGGACGGCCTGACCCAGTTCGAGAGCGACTTCAATGTCGCCTTCGTGACGCAAAACGGCGCCGAAGTCGGCGAGCTCAACGGCGTCAGCATCGACGAGAACGGCTACGTCATCGCGTCGTTCACCAACGGCCAGGAGCAGAAGCTCTACAAGCTGCCGATCGCGACCTTCGCCAATCCGCTGGCCCTCGATCCGCGCACCGGCAATGTCTACGCCCAGACCGACAATTCCGGCGCCTTCAACCTGCGTGATGCCGGCCACGGCGGCGCCGGCAAGATCGCACCCTCCGCCCTGGAAGGTGCCAACATCGATCTTGCCGATGAATTTACCAAGATGATCATTACCCAGCGGGCCTACTCAGCCAATGCCCGCGTCATCACGACCACCGACCAGATGCTCGATGAGCTAGTCAACATCAGTCGATAAGCTGAGCTTGACCTGGCCGACATGAGCGCATTGCCGGGAAAGACCCACCAAATGTTTACCGTGCCGCTTATCCGTTCCTTAAAACGCGCAGCCAATAGTGGAGCAGCATAGCCCGTGGGAGGGATGCTGGAGTAACGCTCATGTCGGATGTCGTCTGCACGAATCAAGCGGCCGGTGGGAGCCGCGGCGTGGTCGGACCGGATGGTAAGTTATTGACGCTGGACACCTTGCCGCCGGCCGACACCCAGCGCTGGGTCGCCCGGCGCAAGGCCGAGGTCGTGACCGCGGTGCGTGCCGGGTTGCTGACCTTGGAGGAAGCCTGCAGCCGCTACAATCTCTCGACCGAAGAGTTTGCTGGCTGGCAGAGTGCGATCGAGAAGCACGGTCTAGGCGGGCTGCGCGTGACCCGCATCCAGGAGTTTCGCTAAGGAGCGCAATGCGGCCACGGCGTCGGCTTGCTGGGCGGCGGCTGGCACCTGAGGTGCCGGCCGGCGGCGTGGCCGCTTGCGGTTAAGGGGTTGTTAGCAGTCTCGGGGTAAGGTCGTTCCGGCTGAGTAACCATAGTGCCGGTGTCCGAGAGCGATGCAACCGACGTTGAGCCCCTTGCCCGTGGCCGCAGGGTCGAGCGCTGTGGACGCCGAGGCGTCCGGCGCGCGCTCGGCCGTGGCGCTGCTCAGCCGGCTGCAACCAGGCCAGATCCTGGCGCTCGGCGGCACGGCGCTGCTGCTGCTCGGCTTCTTCGCCTATCTGATCCTGCGCTCGATGGAGCCGGATTACGGCCTGCTCTATGGCAATCTGGATCTGGCCGACAGCGGCGAGATCGTTGGCCGGCTCGAGCAGCTGGGCGTGCCCTATCAGCTGCAAGGGGACGGCCAGACGGTCCTGGTGCCATCGGATCGCGCTGCCCGGCTGCGCATGACGCTGGCCGAGGAAGGTCTGCCCAGCAGCGGCACCATCGGCAACGAAATCTTCGACCAGGCGAGTGCCCTTGGCACCACCAGCTTTCTGCAGAACGTCAATCTGCGGCGCGCCTTGGAGGGCGAGCTCGGCCGCACGATCGGCGCCTTGGCCGACGTCAAGGCCGCGCGGGTGCATCTGGTCCTGCCGCAGCGCGAGCTGTTCCGCCGCGAGCAGATCGACGCGACCGCGTCGGTGACCTTGCAGATGCGCGGCGCCAGGCGGCTGGAGCCGCCGCAGGTCCAGGCGATCCAGCATCTGGTCGCGGCCGCCGTGCCGGGCCTGCAGCCCGACAAGATCACGATCGTGGACAATCGCGGCACCTTGCTCTCGCGCAGCAGCGGCGGCGGCGACGGCGTGGCGCTGCCAAGCCAGGCCGAGGACTATCGCGCCAGCTACGAAGCGCATCTCAAGCAGGTGGTCGAGCAGCTGCTGGAGCGCTCGCTCGGGCCGGGCCGGGTGCAGGCGGAGGTCACGGCCGAGATCGATCTGGACCATGTCACGACCACCGAGGAGACGTTCGATCCGGACGGCCAGGTCGCGCGCAGCACGCAGACCATCGAGGATGACAGCCAGGCCGCGGAGCGCGACGCCAACAAGGATGTCACGGTCGGCAACAACCTGCCCAATACCGCCACCGACAACACCGCCGGTCGGACCAACAACGAGACCAGCAAGCGGACCGAGGAGACCGTCAACTACGAGATCTCGCGTACCGTGCGCAATCACACGCAGGTCGGCGGCCGGGTCAAGCGGCTGTCGGTCGCGGTGCTGGTCGACGGCAAGATGGTGACCAAGGACACCGGCGAGACCGCCTATGAGCCGCTGGCCGAAGCCGAGCTGGACGAGCTGGCGAGCCTGGTGCGCTCGGCGATCGGTTTCGATGAGCGCCGCGGTGATCTCGTCGAGATCAAGAGCATGCCCTTTGCGGCTCCGCCGGCCGAGCCGATCGAGACCGGCTGGTTCGACTTCACGGCGGCGGATCTGATGCGCCTGGCCGAGCTGGCGGTGCTGCTAATCCTGGGCGTGCTCGCGATCCTGCTGGTGGTCCGGCCGACCCTGGCCCGCCTGCTGCCAGCCGCGCCAGAGGCTGCGGTCGGAGTGGCGGGCGCCTTGCCCGCGGGCGCCGGTGCCGAGGGCAGCACGGGCTCGACCGGCACCGAGCTGGCGGCGCTGGCGCCGCCGGCAGGCACCGAGGGCGACCCAGCACCGGCGACCGGTCAAAGCACCGGGCCGGCGCATGAGCGGGTCAATGTCGAGCGCATCGAAGGGCAAGTGCGGGCCGACTTGATCGACGAGGCGCGCGCCCTGATCGACCAGCATGCCGATCAGGCAGCATTGGTCGTGCGGACTTGGCTCGACGAGGATCGGATCGGCAAGAATGGCTGAGCAACCCTCCTTGAGCGGCACCCAGAAGGCGGCGATCCTGATGCTGATCGCCGGGCCGCAGCACGCCGGTCAGATCTACGGCAAGCTTGATCTGGATGAGATCCGGGACATCAGCCAGCAGATGGCCGGGCTCGGCCGGATCAAGGGCGACCTGGTCGAGCGGATGCTGGGCGAGTTCAAGGAGCGCTGCGGCACCGGCGGCGGCCTGATCGGCAGCGTCGAGATCGCCGAGCGGCTGCTCAGCGGCTTTCTGGATCCGGACAAGGTGGCCGCGATCATGGAGGAGATCCGTGGTCCGGCCGGCCGCAACGTCTGGGAGAAGCTCGGCAATGTCGATGAGGCGGTGCTCGCCGCCTATCTGAAGAGCGAGTATCCGCAGACCGTCGCCGTGGTCCTGTCCAAGATCCGGCCGGACCATGCCGCGCGGGTGATGAGCCAGCTGCCGCAGGACGTCGCGATCGAGGCGATCATGCGGATGCTGCGCATGGAGGTCGTGCAGAAGGAAATCCTGAGCGACGTCGAGGACACGCTGCGCAACGAATTCATGAGCAATCTGGCCCGCACCCAGCGGCGCGATCATCACGAGATCATGGCGGAGATCTTCAACTACTTCGATCGCTCCACCGAGGGCGCGTTCCTGGGCATGCTGGAGGAGCGCAACAAGGAGGCGGCCGACCGGATCCGCGCCTTGATGTTCACCTTCGAGGATCTGGTCAAGCTCGACGGCCCCAGCATCCAGACCTTGCTGCGCAGCATCGACACCTCGAAGCTCGGCGTCGCGCTCAAGGGCGGCAGCGACAAGCTGCGCGACCTGTTCTTCAAGAACATGTCGGAACGCGCCAGCAAGATGCTGCGCGACGACATGGAGAACCTGGGCCCGGTGCGGGTGCGGGATGTCGAGGAGGCGCAGCAGGAGCTGGTCGGCAAGGCCAAGGATCTGGCCGCCTCAGGCGAGATCACGATCAACGACGGCAAAGAAGAAGAGCTGATCTACTAAGCCATGGCCCACCCGCGCTCATCAGCCACCGAGCCGCGCCTTGCGGCCCAGCCGCCGCGCCCGCAAGGCGTGGGCGCCGATGGTCCGGCGCGCGCGAGCACCGTTGGCCAGTTCTGCTTTCCCGAGCTGACGCGCGCCAACGGACCCGAGACGCCCCCGCCGCCGGCAGCCCCGCCGACCATGACCCTCAGCGAGCATGAGGAGCGGCTGGCGGCGGCTCAAACCGCCGCGGCGGATGCTGCCGAGGCCGCGGCCCGCCAAGCGATGGCGGCCACGATCGAGCACCGTCTGGCAGCAGCCATGGAGCGGCTCGGCCACGACTTGGCAGCCGCCCAAGCCGCATTCGCCGAGCATCTGCGTGCCCGCGCCACGGCCAGCCGCGAGCTGGCGCTGGCGCTGGCCGGCGTGCTGGTGCCGCGTGCGCTCGAGCAGGCGCCGTTGGCCGATCTCGAGGCGATGCTGACGACCCTGCTGCCGAAGCTCGAAGCGCTGCCGGCGCTCCGGCTGCGCTTGCCGCCCGCCCTTCTGCCCCTGGCTGAACCACGGCTGCGCCGTCTGATCGAGCGCGCTGGCTATCAGGGCGACCTGCAGCTGGTCGCCGATCCCGAGCTGGGCCCGGGCGATGCGAAGCTGATCTGGCAAGACGGCATGGCCTGCCGCGATCTCGCTGCGCTCGAGCGCGAGTTACGGCCGCTGATCGACGCCTGGTGGCCGGTGCCGGCCACCAGCCGCCCCTCCTCCGCCACCACGGATGGTCTCTGCGATGAGTGACGACGATCTGCCCAAGCTCGATCTGGATGATCTGTCCGGTGATGCTGGCGTGCAGGAGCTGGAGCTGGCAACAGCGCCTGGCGATCCGGCGATGGCGCTGGATGACCCACGCGGCCCGGTCGAAGCGCTGCATGCGATCTACGACGTGCCGGTCCAGCTTTCGGCGGTGCTGGGCAAGGCGACCATGCCGGTCAGCCAGCTGCTCCGGCTGGGGCGCGGCGCTGTTCTCGAGCTCGACCGAAAGGTCGGCGAATCGATCGACATCCTGGTCAACAATCGCCTGGTCGCCCGCGGCGAGGTCGTCATCGTCGACGATCGGATCGGCGTCACCATGACCGAGATCCTCCGGAGCGAAGGCTGATGGCTGGCATGGCCGTGCGGCTTCGGCCACGGCTTGATCTCGGCCTCTGGCGCCCGCGCATGGCTGGCGGCGACGCGGCGTGAAGCTCCTGATCGTTGGCAGTGACCGGCCGGAGATCGCGGTCGCGAGCCGCATGGCCGCCGATCGTGGCGCCAGCGTGCGGCATGCGGGCACGGTCGAGCGCGCCCTCGAGCAGCTGCGGGCAGGGCAAGGCGCCGAGCTCTTGCTGGTCGACGTGGCCGCCGAAATCGGCCGCCTGATCGAGTGCCTGCAGCAAGAGCGGATCGCGGTGCCGGTGGTCGCTTATGGCGTGGCGACCGACGCGCTGACGGCGGTGCGGGCGATCAAGGCAGGCGCGCGCGAATTCCTGCCGCTGCCGCCGGATGCCGAGCTGATCGCCGCGATCCTGGCAGCCGTCGGCAGCGAGCCCAGCGAGCTCATCTGCGCCGATCCGCGCATGACCAGCCTGCTCGCCATGGCGCAGCAGGTGGCACCGGCCGATGCCAGCGTGCTGATCACTGGCGAGAGCGGCACCGGCAAGGAGATGATCGCGCGTTACCTGCATCGGCACAGCCGTCGGAAGAGCGGCCCGTTCGTGTCCGTGAACTGCGCGGCGATTCCCGATGCTCTGCTGGAATCCGAGCTGTTCGGCCATGAGAAAGGTGCGTTCACCGGTGCCGCCGCCCGGCGCATCGGCAAGTTCGAAGAGGCGAACGGTGGCACGTTGCTGCTCGACGAGATCAGCGAGATGGAGCCGCGCCTGCAGGCCAAGCTGCTGCGCGCGATCCAGGAGCGCGAGATCGATCGGGTCGGCGGCACCCGGCCGATCAAGGTCGATATCCGCCTGCTGGCGACCAGCAACCGCGAGCTGCAGGGCGAAGTCGCGGCGGGCCGCTTTCGCGAGGACCTCCTGTATCGCCTGAACGTGGTGGCGCTCCATTTGCCGCCGCTGCGCGAGCGTCCCGGCGATATCCCGCCGTTGAGCGCGCGCTTCGCTGCCAAATACGCCGACGCCAATCGGCTGCCGGTGCGGCCGCTGAGCAGCGTCGCCCTCGCCAAGCTGCAGCGGCACGGCTGGAAGGGCAATGTCCGGGAGCTCGAGAACTGCATCCACCGCGCCGTGCTGCTGGCCAGCGGCGATGAGATCGGCCCGGACGCGATCCTGCTGCAGGGCGACCCCGGTGCGGCGCGCTCGTCGGGAGCGCAACGCACGGTCGAAGTCGGGCAGACCGTGGCCGCGGTCGAGCGGGATCTGATCCTTGGCACGTTGGCCCGGACGCTCGGCAACCGCACCCATGCCGCCACCATTCTTGGCATCTCGATCAGAACGCTGCGCAACAAGCTGCGCCAGTACAGCGACGAGGGGGCCCTGATCCCGCCGCCGAGCGGCCCGGCGGCGGACGGCATGGGCGAGCACGCCTGAACCATGGCCTGGCTTAGGAACCCCCGGCGATGGCGCTAAGCCTCAATCTCGCCGCCTTGCCACTGGGCCAAGTCGGCCGCGCCTTGCGGCAAGGCGACATCGCCCTGGCGCTCGGCATCATCGGCATCCTCGTGGTGCTGATCCTGCCGATGCCGACGCTGCTCCTGGATCTGCTGCTGGCGGTCTCGATCACGCTCTCGGTCATGGTGCTGCTGACCGCGCTGTTCATCGAGCGGCCGCTCGAGTTCAGCGCTTTTCCAACCGTGCTGCTGATCACGACCATGCTGCGGCTGTCGCTCAACCTGGCCTCGACCCGGCTCATCCTGTCGCACGGCCATGAAGGTCCCGATGCCGCAGGCGAGGTGATCGCCGCCTTCGGCGCCTTCATCATGCAGGGCAACTTCGTGATCGGCCTGATCGTGTTCGCGATCCTGGTGATCGTGAACTTCGTGGTCATCACCAAGGGTTCCGGCCGAATTGCGGAAGTCTCGGCCCGGTTCTCGCTGGATGCGATGCCGGGCAAGCAGATGGCGATCGACGCCGACCTCTCGGCCGGCCTGATCAACGAGCAGGAAGCGAAGCTGCGGCGCCGGCAGCTGGAGGAGGAAAGCAGCTTCTTCGGCGCCATGGACGGGGCCGCGAAATTCGTCCGCGGCGATGCCATCGCCGGTCTCTTGATCACCTTCATCAACCTCATCGCCGGCTTGATCATCGGCGTCGGCCAGATGGGCATCAGCTTCGCCGACGCTGCGCATAGCTACACGCTGCTGACCGTCGGCGACGGCCTGGTGGCGCAGATCCCGGCGCTGATCGTGTCGACCGCAGCCGGTTTGCTGGTCACCAAGGCCGGCCTGACCGAGCGGGCCGATCGCGCGCTGATCAGCCAGTTCGGCGCGCATCCGAAGACGCTCGCCACGACCAGCGGCCTGCTGCTGCTCCTGTCATTGCTGCCGGGCCTACCGTTCCTGCCGTTCATGGTCCTGGCCATGGTCTGCGGTGTTGCCGCCTGGCAGATCAACCGGCAGCCGCCGGCCTCGGCGCCCGCCGCCGAGGAGGCGCCCGCGGCTGCGGCCGCACCCGCCGAGGAGCCGATTGGCGCGAGTCTGGCAATCGATCCGTTGCGGCTCGAGCTTGGCTACAGCCTGCTGCCCCTGATCGGCGACGGCAGCAGCCAGAAGCTGACCGATCAGATCAAGGCCCTACGCCGCCAGCTGGCCGCCGAGCTTGGCTTCGTCATGCCGCCGGTGCGGATCCAGGACAATATCCAGCTGCCGGCCAACATCTACGTGATCAAGCTCAAGGAGATCGAGACCGGACGGGGCGAGCTGCGGCCGAACATGGTGCTGGTCATGGACCCGCAAGGCGGCCGGATCGAGTTGCCGGGCGAGACCACGACCGAGCCGACCTTCGGACTGCCAGCCAGCTGGGTCAGCCAGAACCTACGCGAAGAGGCCAGCTTTCGCGGCTATACGGTGGTCGACCCGGCGACCGTGCTGACCACCCATCTGACCGAAATCATCAAGGACAATCTGGCCGAGCTGCTCAGCTATGCCGAGACCCAGAAGCTGCTCGATGAGCTGGGCAAGGACTATCAGAAGCTGATCGATGATCTGGTGCCCAACCGCATCAGCATCGGCGGCATCCAGCGCGTCCTGCAGGCCTTGCTGGCAGAACGGGTCTCGATCCGCGATTTGCCTTTGATCGTCGAGGCGATCGGCGAGGGCCTCGGCAGCTCGGCCAACATCATGCTGATCGGCGAGCATGTGCGCGCCCGGCTGGCCCGCCAGATCAGCAACGCCCATACGGCCGAGGCCGGCTATCTGCCGATCGTCGCCCTCTCGGCAACCTGGGAGCAGGCGTTCGCGGAGGCCCTGATCGGCGACAGCGAGCATCGCCAGCTCGCCATGGCGCCGTCCCGGCTGCAGGAATTCATGGCCCGCCTGAACGAGGTGTTCGAGCAGCAGGCCATGCGCGGCGAGCTGCCCGTCCTAGTCACCACCCCGGCGATCCGCCCTTATGTTCGCTCGATCGTCGAGCGCTTCCGGCCAGCGACGGTGGTTCTGTCGCAAAACGAGATCCATCCGAAGGCCCGGATCCGGAGCTTGGCCCATGTCTAGGCCAGGCCACGTGTCATGCGGCTGAGAAGCTTCGAGGCAGCCAATACCCAGCAGGCCATGGCCGCGCTGCGGGCGGCCCTGGGCGATCAGGCGGTCATCGTGGCGACCCAGACGCTGAGCCATGGCGGCATCCGCGTGACCGGTGCCGTCGACCAGGACGAGTTGGACCTGGCGGCCCTGCTGGACGCGGCGGCAAGTCCGCCGGCGCGCGCCCAGCTGGCGGCGATGGCCACCTTCCACGAGCTGGCCGGCAGCTGGCCGGCCCGTCTCGATGCCGCCCTTGGGTCGAGCATGGCCAGCGAGCCAGCGGCAGCCCTGGCCGAGGCCCTGCGCCGGCTCTATCGCTTCATGCCGACCGACCTGGAAGCGCCGCAAGCCTGGTTGCTGGCGGGCCCGCCCGGCGCCGGCAAGACTGCCACCTTGGCCAAACTGGCCGCGCGCGCCGTGCTTGCCGGGCGCAGCGTGACCGTCGCGACCTGCGATCTGGAGCGGGCCGGCGGCCTGGCACCGCTGCAGGCGCTGCTCGAACCGATCGGCGTGGCGCCTGTGCCGTTCAAGGAGCCGGACGAACTCGCGGCGCTCCAAGCTGGCCATGGTAGCCTGATGCTGATCGACACGCCGGGCCTCAACCTGTTCCGGGCGCAAGATGTCGGGGTCCTGTCGCGCCTGCTGCCGGCGAGCGGCGCCGAGCTGCTGCCGGTCCTGCCGGCCGAAGGCGGGGCTGGCAATAGCGGCGAGCTGGCCCATGTCTGCGCGGCGCTGGGCGCCAAGCGCTTCATTGCCACCAAGCTCGATGCGGCGCGCCGTCTGGGCGCGCTCCTGGCGGCGGCGGATGCCGGCCTGGCCTTCGCCGAAGCCGGCATCGGGCCGACGATCGGCAGCGGCATCGCGGTTTTGACCCCCGATGGCCTGGCGCGGCTGCTGTGGCAGCGCCATTGCGACCATGATCGCCTCGAGGAGGCCACCGCATGAGCCGCATCCTGGCGATCGCCTCGGGCAAAGGCGGGGTCGGCAAGACCTGGCTGACGATCGGCCTGGCGCAAGCGCTCGGCAGCGCCGGCCTGCGGATCCTGGTGGTCGATGGTGATCTCGGCCTGGCCAATATCGATATCCAGCTGGGGCTGGCGCCAGGCCCCGATCTGGTCCATGTCCTGGCCGGCCGGGCCAGCCTGGCCGCGGCGGTCCGGCCGCTGCCGGCGGTCGGCTTCGATCTGCTGGCGGGTCGCTCGGGCTCGGCGCTCCTGGCCGGCCGGTCCGATCTCGCCCTCGGCGATCTGCTGCGAGACCTCGGCCTGCTCGCCGCCCGCTACGATCTGCTGCTGCTTGATCTGGCCGCCGGCGCCGATCAGACGGTGCGCCAGCTGCTGCGCTTCGCGACCGAGCAGCTCATCGTCACGGTCGACGAGCCGACCGCGCTGACCGATGCCTACGCTCTGATCAAGCTGTGCCAGCGCGACGCGTTGCCGATGCGCCTGCCACCGCGGCTGGTGGTCAATCAGGTGCTTGATCACCAGTCGGGCGAGCGCACCTACCAGGGTCTGATGCGGATCTGCGCCCGGTTCCTGGGCCAGACGCCCGGGCTCGGCGGGCTGATCCGCCGCGACCCGCACGTCCCGGACAGCATCCGCCGGCAGCTGCCGCTGCTCAGCTGCCATCCCCAAACGCCAGCGGCGGAGGACCTGCGCCGGATCGCGCGCACGCTCACGACAGCAGCAGGGTCGGCATGATCAGCCTGCCAGCAGGGCCAGGCGCGGCGCCACAGCCCGGCTCAGCCGCGCGCGATGTCGGTGGCAGCGCCGCCATCGCCCAGCTCGGCCGCTTGCCCGCGACCGTGCTCGGCGCAGGTCCGCAAGGGCTGCTGCTGGCGGTCGGCGATACCGCCTGGCTGGCCCAGGATGCACCGCTGCTGCGTCCCGGCACGCCCTTGATCCTGGAGCTGACCGCGCGCACCGCAGCCGGCTGGCAAGGCCGGCTGCTGACACCGGACGGCGCGGCACTGCCTTCAGCCCGGGCCGTGCCAATCGCCGCGCCAGCGACAGGTGCCGCGGCGCCGGCAGCGATCATCCAGTCGCCGGGCGAGATCGCGGTCGAGGCCGACCTGCTGACTGACGGCCAAAACGGCATCGGCGGGACCTGGCGCATCAAGCTGACGCCTCTCCCATCCGCCGCCGTGGCCGCGGACCCGGCACCTGCCATGGCCGTGATCGAAGACTTGGCCCGGTCCGCGCCACCGCCGGCCGGTGCCACCAGTGGGGCCAGCCAGCTGGCGGCGCCACCCCCGCCAGCCATGGCCACAGCCGGCAGCGGTGCGCCAGGACGCGCGGCATCCGCTGGGCCGCAACCGGCCAGTTCGGCCGGCGCGCCAGCCGGCGAGGCGGCATCGTCGGCTGGCGCGAGCCGACCAGCGGACCCGGCGCCAGCAGCCACCGGCCAGCCGCCGTCGTTGGCGCTGACCCACCAGCCCCTGACCAACACCGTCAGCCTGCCCGCCCGGGTGGCTGGTGCCGACAGCCTGGGTCGGCTGCTCTTGCAGGCGAGCGGGCTGACCCTGCGGGTCGCCGAGCCGCTCGCTTTGCCGGCCGATGCTTGGCTGCAGGTCCAGCTGCCGCTGGCGGCGCTGGCCGGATCGGCGGCGGCCAGGCCCGCGGCACTGGCGACACCGCTCGCGCAGCTGATCGAGCTGCTGAGCGCCGTCCCCGAGAACGCCGACGATCCGCCAGCCGATCCGGATCCGCCACCAGCACCGACGGCCGGGCCGCAACCGCCGCTGCGTCTGCCGCAGCCAGACGATCAGATGGCCGGCCGGCTGCTGCGCCTGTGGCAGGCCTTGGGCGACGCCAGCGCGACCGCCACGACCAGAGCGGCGGGCACCGAGGCGGCGCCTGAAACGGCTGGGCTGCAGCGCGCGCTGGACGGCCTGCACCATGCCCTGCCCGATGAGCAGCAGAGCCGCTGGCAGGTGCTGGAGCTGCCAGTCGGCGCTGATGCGGCCCAGCCGCTGCGGCTGTATCAGCGGCTCGATCAGGCCGATGAGGATGGCGCCGGATCGTCCGACGACACGGCAGCTGCGCCGGCCAAGCGGATCATCCTGGAGATCGATTTCAGCGCGCTCGGCCGTTGCCAGCTGGACGCCTTGTGCAGCGGCCAGCGCTGCGATCTGCTGGTCCGCACCGAGCAGCCCCTGCCGGCGGCATTGCAGGCGGAGCTGGTCCAGCTGTTCCGCGACGCCCAGGCGATCACCGGCGGCACGGGCGAGCTGGCCTGCCGCAGCGCCGCCCTGCTGCCCCTGCCGCAACCCCACGGCCGCTCGCCGACCGGGCTCACGGTCTGAGAGTCCGTTTTGAAATTCAGGGATGTGCGTTTCGACGAAGCAGGTTGCCGCCCATGG
>CADEGR010000108.1:0-1392 GCA_902826935.1 uncultured Alphaproteobacteria bacterium
CTGCGTCAGCTTCGGTCCAAGACGTTAAGAAGCCGTTCGCGGTGCCGAGGAATATGGCGGCGGCTCGTTTGGCCGATCAGCTGCAGGTGCTGATTGGGATTCAGCCCAAGAGCATTGCCTGATCAAGCCTCGTGCAGCGACCCTTGAATCAGGTGAATGCGCCGGCGCACTAGGCACCCGATCGCGGAAGATGCTGTCGAGCCTTGTGCCTAGCTATGCTCGTGCTCGCGCAGCCTTGGCAGCAGCTCGGCGAAATTGCAGGGCCGGTGGCGGTTGTCGAGCTGGTGCACCAGGATCTCGTCCCAGCCGTCCCGGCAGGCGCCGGGCGAGCCCGGCAGGGCGAACAAATAGGTGCCCTTGGCGACGCCCGCCGTCGCGCGCGACTGCAGGGCCGAGGTGCCGATCTTCTGGAAGCTGATCATCCGGAACAGCTCGCCGAAGCCGGCGATCAGCTTCTCGGCCACCTGCTCCAGCGCCTCGGGCGTGACATCCCGGCCGGTCACGCCGGTGCCGCCGGTGCTGATCACGATCTCGACCGCTGGATCGTCGATCCAGGCCCGGTACTGCGCCGCGATCGCCGCTGCCTCGTCCTGCACCAGCGCCCGGGCGGCCAGATGGTGGCCGGCCGCGGTCAGGCGCTGCACCAGGAGATCGCCGGAGGTGTCGTTGGCGGCGGTCCGGCTGTCCGAGATGGTCATGATCGCGAGGTTGAGCGGGCGGAACGGGCGGCTGGTATCGATGCCGGGCATGGCAGGGCTCTCCCAGGGCGGAGCGGCGGATCGACCCGCAATGTCGGCGGGCCGGCCGGCCGCGGCAAGGCCTCGGCTAGCCCGCGTCGAGCTTGCGCCTGATCGCCAGCAGATCGCGCCAGGCGAGGCGCTTTTGCGCCGGCTGGCGCAGCAGATAGGCCGGGTGGAACATGACCAGGGCCGGCAGGCTGCTGCCATCGGCCAGCTGGTAGCGGTAGTCGCGGCCGCGCAGCTTGGTGACCCCCTCGGTCAGGCCGAGCAGGGCGCGCGCCGCGATGCTGCCCACGAACACGATCAGCCGCGGCCGGAGCAGCTCGATCTGGCGCTCGAGAAAGGGCTGGCAGGCGGCGATCTCGGCCGCGGTCGGCGAGCGGTTGCCGGGGGGGCGCCAGTAGATCACGTTGGTGATGTAGACCTTGCTCCGGTCCAGGCCGATGCAGGCCAGCATCCGGTCGAGCAGCTTGCCGCTCGGACCGACGAAGGGCTTGCCCTGACGGTCCTCATGGGCGCCCGGCGCCTCGCCGATCAGCATCACCTCGGCCGCCGGATTGCCGTCGGCGAAGCACAAGCTGATCGCGGTCTCCTTGAGCGGACAACCGTCGAACGCGGCCAGCGCCGCCTCCAGCTCGACCAGGTTCTGGCA
>CADEGR010000108.1:1492-7546 GCA_902826935.1 uncultured Alphaproteobacteria bacterium
CGGCGGCGCGGGCGGCGGGGCGAAATGATCGACCGGCTGCTCGCTGACCAGCTCTGTGACCCCCATCTCCTGGTACCAGGCGAGCAAGCTGTCGAGCGCGGTGGGAGCGGCCATCACTCGCTTATGCCAAACGCCCGGCCTGGCGCCAATGGCGGACGCTCAAGCGCCGCCGACCGAGCGCGCCGGCGTCGCTGGCTCGCTGGCGCCGAACCAGCGGCCGAGCGGCTTGAGGCTCCAGAACATCGCCGGGTTCAGCGTGATTGAGAGCAAGGCACCCGCCAGGATCAGGTCCTGCCCAGCCTCCGGCAGAACCCCGAGCGCCACGCCCAGACCGGCCAGGATGAACGAGAACTCGCCGATCTGGGCCAGGCTCACCGCGACAATCAGGCCGGTCCGCGCCGGGTAGCGCAAGGCGGCCACGATCGCCAGCGCGGTCACCGACTTGACCACCATGATCACCGCAAGCACCACCAGCACCAGGAGCGGCTCCCGCACCAGGATCCACGGGTCGAACAGCATGCCGACCGAGACGAAGAACAGCACCGCGAAGGCATCCTGCAGCGGCCGGCTGCCGGCGGCCGCCTGCTCGCTGAGCTCGGATTCGCTCAAGACCACGCCGGCGAAGAACGCGCCCAGCGCGAAGGACACGCCGAACAGCTCGGCCGAGCCGAAGGCGATGCCGAGCGCGATCGCCAGGACCGCCAGCGTGAACATCTCGCGCGAGCCGGTCGCGGCCGTGCGCAGGAGCAGCCAGGGCAGGACCCGGCGGCCGACCACGAGCACGATTGCGACGAACACCGCGACCTTACCCAAGGTGAGCAGGACGTCCATGGCCAGCTTGCTGTCGAGCGCCAAGGCGCCGTTGTTGAGCGGCCCCGCGATCGCCGGCAGCAAAACCAGCGCCAGGACCATGACCAGATCCTCGACGATCAGCCAGCCGGTTGCGATCCGGCCATCTGAGGTGGTGAGCATGCCGCGCTCCTCGAGCGCCCGCAGCAGCACGACGGTGCTGGCAACCGACAGGGCGAGGCCGAGGATCAAGCCGGCGCCGGCGCCCCAGCCCAATCCGTAGGCGATCCCGACCCCCGCCGCCGTCGCCACCGCCATCTGGCCGAGCGCCCCTGGCAAGGCCACGGCGCGTACCGCCATGAGATCACGGATCGAGAAATGCAGGCCGACCCCGAACATCAGCAGGATCACCCCGATCTCGGCCAGCTGGCCGGCCAGCACCTCGTCGCCGACGAAGCCCGGGGTATGCGGGCCGATCGCCACGCCGCCCAGCAGGTAGCCGACCAGGGGCGGCAGCCGCAGGCGCTGCGCGATGAAGCCGCCGATGAACGCCGCCACCAGTCCGAGGGCGATGGTTGCGATCAACGCGGTGTCGTGCGGCATGGATGGATCCAGAACTGAAGGGCAGCGCGGGCGGAGGCGGCAGTCGGAACTGCTGCTGCTGATGTGGGGTTTGATTCACGGAAATTCAACCAATTTGGTCGATATTGACCTTTTGGACGGACTGCCCATGTCATGGCAATGCAGCTCACCTCGGCCCTATGCCGCGCCGCCCGCGGCCTCCTGGACTGGACGCAAGAGGAGCTGGCGGACCGGGCCGGGGTCAGCCGCAGCACGGTGCGCAGCTTCGAGCGCGGCCAGCATGCCCTGCATCGCGCCAGCGCCAGCCTGATCGCGGGCGCGCTCACGGCGGCGGGCGTCGTGCTGGTCGCGCCGGCGAACGGTCTGGGTGCCGGGGTGCGGCTGCGCTCGGGCCTGGGCGATCCGGCCGGATGGGCGGAGCTGGACGAGGCAGGCGTGGACGATCAGGCGGTCGCGGCCCGGCCGCCGGCGGCCGAAGCCGACCCGCGGGACGCCCCGGACAGCGCTGCCAATGCGGCCTTGCAGGATGCCGGGCTAAGCGACGCGGCAGCCGGCGCGCCCTATGTACATCCGGCGCGAAGGGCTGATGATAGCGGGCGCTTGCGCCCAGCGGTGCCTGCGCCTGCCAAGCCGAGGGGATGATGGAAGAACGCGAAAGCATGCCGTTCGACGTGGTCATCGTCGGCGCCGGCCCGGCCGGGCTGGCGGCGGCGATCCGGCTGCGTCAGCTCAGCGCCGAGACGGGTCGCGAGATCAGCGTCTGCGTGGTCGAGAAGGCGGCCGAGCTGGGCGCGCACACCTTGTCGGGAGCGGTGCTCGAGCCGCGCGCGCTGAACGAGCTGATTCCCGACTGGCGCGCCAAGGGCGCACCGCTCGAGACCGCGGTGACCGAGGACCGCTTCCTGTTCCTGACCGAGCGGCGCGCGATCGCGCTGCCGACCCCGCCACAGATGCACAACCAGGGCAACTACGTGGTCAGCATGGGCCGGGTGGTGCAGTGGCTGGGCGCCCAGGCCGAGGAGCTGGGCGCCGAGGTCTATCCGGGCTTCGCCGCCGCCGAGGTGCTCTATCACGAGGATGGCCGGGTCAAGGGCGTCGCGACCCGCGCCATGGGGCTCGACCGCAATGGCGAGCCGAAAGCCAACTACGAGCCGGGCGTCGAGCTGCACGGCACCTACACGCTGTTCGCGGAGGGCTGCCGCGGCTCGCTCACCAAGGAGCTGGAGGCCAAGCTCGGCCTGCGCCGGGACAACCCGCAAACCTACGCGATCGGCATCAAGGAGCTGTGGGAGGTCCAGCCGGCGCAGCACCAGCCCGGCCGCGTGGTCCACTCGGTCGGGTGGCCGCTCGATCGGCGGACCTATGGCGGCTCGTTCCTGTATCACCTGGCCGATAACCAGGTCGCGGTCGGCTTCGTGATCGGGCTCGACTACCAGAACCCCTATCTGGCGCCGTTCGAGGAGTTCCAGCGCTTCAAGACCCATCCCGCGATCCGCGCCACCTTCGAGGGCGGCCGGCGGATCTGCTACGGCGCCCGCGCGCTCAACGAGGGCGGCCTGCAGTCGCTGCCGCAGCTGGCTTTTCCGGGCGGTGCCTTGATCGGCTGTGCCGCGGGCTTCCTCAACGTGCCCAAGATCAAGGGCAACCATCTCGCCATGAAGTCCGGCATGCTGGCGGCCGAGGCGGTCGCCGCTGCGCTGGCGCAAGATGCGCCGCCGGCGGTGCTGGACGCCTACCCGGCAGCGTTTCGCGCCTCCTGGGCGCATGACGAGCTGCACCGGGCGCGCAACATCCGGCCGAGCTTCGGGCGCGGGCTCTTCACAGGGCTCGCCTACAGCGCGCTCGACACCTATCTGCTGCGCGGCCAGGCGCCGTGGACGTTCCGCCATCATGCCGATCATAGCCGCTTGCTGCCCAAGCGGCTCAGCCAGCCGATCGCCTATCCCAAGCCGGACGGCAAGCTGACCTTCGATCGGCTATCCTCGGTCTATATCTCGAACACCACCCACGACGACAACCAGCCCTGCCACCTGACCCTCAAGGATCCGAGCGTGCCGATCGCGGTCAACCTCGCGACCTATGACGCGCCCGAGCAGCGCTACTGCCCGGCGGGGGTCTACGAGATCGTGCGCGACACGCCCGAGAGCGAGCCGCGCCTGCAGATCAACTATCAGAACTGCGTGCACTGCAAGACCTGCGACATCAAGGACCCGACCCAGAACATCCACTGGGTGGTGCCGCAGGGTGGCGACGGACCGACCTATGCCGGCATGTAGGCGGCCTGGTGGCCGCCTGGCCAGTCCAAGCGTGTCTGGCGCCGTCGCTGGCGGCCGATCAGATGTCGCGAAAGGCGACTGGCCGGCCGTCCCGGCCCATGATCAGCTTGCCGCCCTCGTCCTGCACCGCTATGTAACGACCATGACCAATTGCGGTCCCGACATAGAGCACGGGCTTCACTTTCTTGCCTTCGAAAACCTTGCCCTCGCTCACCGGTCCGCGGGCGGTCGGGTCGTTCTTGCTCTTGCTGGTGCGCAGCATCTGTTCTCTCCGGAAGGCTGGGACGCTCGGCCTCGGCGGGCGATGCCGGCAGCTGGACGTTGCATGCCGCGTGCTGCGCGCATCGTCAAGACCGTCTGACCCTTTGGAGGCATGCCCGGCCTGGTCGGCCGGCTTGTGAGATGTGCATGAAACGACGCCCGCGCAAGGTCCTGCTCACGATCGCGGCCCTTGCCTCGAGCACGCTGTTCACCGCCCTGGGCGCCTGCCGCGCCGGCGATCCGGCCTCGTCAGCCACCTTGGCCGGGCCAGGCGCGGTGCAGGCGACCGTGCCCGGCGAGCCCGCCGGCGGCTCGGCGATCGGCGACTACCTGGCCGGCAACTACGCCCTCGACACGGGCGATATCGCCGCCGCCACGACCTTCTTCGAGAACGCATTGGCCGAGGATCCGGGCGACCTTGAGCTGCGCCGCCAAGTGTTCCTGCTGGATCTCGCCAATGGCAGCTTCGATGCTGCCTTGCGCGAGGCCAAGGAGCTGGGCGGCCTGGAGCCGCCGGACGAGGATGTCCGCCTGCTGCTGGCCCTGGACCACGCGCGCGCCGGACGGTTCGGCCAAGTCAAGGAGCCGCTGGCGGGGCTGGGCGAGAAGGGCATCGTCGGCCTGGCCGCACCGTTCGTCGAAGCCTGGGCGCTGTTCGGCCAAGGCGAGGCCGACGCGGTCGATCAGGCCCTCGAGCGGCTGCGCCAGGGCGAATCGCTGGGGCCGCTCAATCGCTACCATGAAGCGATGCTGATGGAGCTGGGCAAGCGGCCGGACGAGGCCGCCAAGGCCATGGCCGACGCCCTGCCGGAGGGGCCGGCCCCGGCCCGCCTGGTCCAGGCCCGCGCCCATATGCTGGCGGCCCACGGCAAGCAGGCCGAGGCGCTGGCGTTCGTGCGCGCGCAAAGCGAGGGCCGCGCTGAGCAGCCGCTGCTCAGCGCGACGCTCCAGCAGCTGAGCGCGAACGAGGTGCCGCCGGCACCGTTCGACGATGCGATCGGCGGCATGGCCGATGCGCTGCTCGGCATCGGCGAGGCGCTGCAGCAGGAGCGGGGTGGGGCACGCGCGGTGGTCTATGCCCGCCTGGCGCAGTTCCTCAAGCCCGAGCTGCCAGGCGCGGCCTTGCTGGTCGGCGACATTCTGACCGAGCAGGGCAATTTCCAGGGCGCCATCAGCAACTACGAGGCGGTCGGCGCCGGCACGCCGCTTGGCTACGTCGCCCAGCTCCGGGTCGCCAGCGCGCTGCATGAGCTCGACCGGCACGAGGACGCCTATACCCTGCTGGAGCAGATCGCCAAGGACCAGCCGAGCCGGACCGACGCCCTGATCGAGCTGGGCAATCTGTTGCGCCGCGAGGAGCAGTTCGACCGGGCCGAGACGGCCTACAGCGCTGCCCTGGCACGGCTCGGCCAGCCGTCTGCGGAGGACTGGACCCTGTTCTACGCCCGCGGCATCACCTACGAGCGGACCAAGCGCTGGCCCAAGGCCGAGGCCGATTTCCTGAAGGCCCTCGAGCTGGCGCCGGAGCAGCCCTTCGTGCTGAACTATCTCGGCTACAGCTGGGTCGATCAGGGCCTGCATCTGGATCGCGCCAAGCAAATGCTCAAGCGCGCGGTCGAGCTCAAGCCCGATGACGGCTTCATCGTCGACAGCATGGGCTGGGTGCATTATCGCCTGGGTGACTATCCCAAGGCGGTCGAGGAGCTGGAGCGAGCGGTCGAGCTGCAGCCGGGCGATCCGGTCATCAACGACCATCTGGGCGACGCCTATTACCGGGTCGGCCGGCAGCGGGAAGCGGTGTTCCAGTGGCAGCGGGCGCTGACCCTTGAGCCTGAGCCGGATGTCCTGGCGGCGATCCAGAAGAAGCTCAAGGACGGCTTGCCGGCCGATCCCTCCTGAGCGGCGGGCGACGGCCATGGCAGCGCTGGTCGAAGAGCTGGCCGCCGCCAAGATCAATCTCGATCTTCTGGTCCTCGGCCGGCGGCCGGATGGCTACCATGAGCTGGACAGCACGGTCGTGTTCGCCGACGGCGGCGACCGGCTGACCTTCGCGCCGGCCGAGCGCTTCGAGCTGGTGGCAAGCGGCCCCTTTGCCGCCCAGCTGCCGGCCGCCGACGACAACCTGATCGCGCGCGCCACACGGCGG
>CADEGR010000108.1:7646-15242 GCA_902826935.1 uncultured Alphaproteobacteria bacterium
CGCCTCTGGCGCCTCGGCTGCGCGCCTGGCGACCTCGCCGGCCTCGCCCAAGAGCTGGGCGCCGACGTGCCGGCCTGCCTGGCCGGCCGGCCAGTGCGCATGCGCGGCATCGGCGAGCAGCTGGCGCCCTTGCCGCTGCCAGGCTTGCCGCTGCTCCTGGTCAACCCCGGCGCCCCCGTCGCGACCGCGCAAGTGTTCGCGGCCTTGCGCGCCGAGCCGGCGCCGGCCACGCCGCCGCCCGCCGCCGCCTACGACGGCGACCTCGCCGCCTGGCTGGCGGCGCGGCCCAATCACCTTGAGCCGGCCGCGATCCGGCTCCTGCCTGCGATCGGCGCGGTCCTGGCCGCCTTGCGCGCGCTGCCCGGTTGCCGCCTGGCCCGGATGTCCGGCAGCGGTGCCACCTGCTTTGGCTGGTTCGACGCGCCGGCGGCCGCCGCAGCCGCCGCGGCCGAGCTTGGCGCCGCCCGGCCGGACTGGTGGCTGCTGCCGACCCGCACGCAGGCAGCATGATCTTCCTGGCCACCGATTTCGGCCTGTGCGGGCCCTATCAGGGCCAGGTCAAGGCGGTCCTGGCGCGCCAGGCGCCGGCAGTGCCGGTGATCGATCTGTTCGCGGATCTGCCGGCCTTCGCGCCGCAGCCGGCCGCCTATCTGCTGGCCGCCTATGCCGATGCGCTGGCAGCTGGCGACGTGCTGCTGGCGGTGGTCGATCCAGGCGTCGGCAGTGATCGCATGCCGCTCGCGATCGAAGCCGATGGCCGCTGGCTGGTCGGTCCCGACAACGGCCTGTTCGAGCTCTTGCTGCGGCGGGCGGCCAGGAGCAGCGTCCACCAGATCACCTGGCAGCCCGAGCGGCTGGCGCCAACTTTCCATGGCCGCGACCTGTTCGCGCCCATCGCGGCTGCCCTGGCCCAAGGCGAGAGGCCGGCGCTGGCACCAGCACCGCCGCTGCGCCAGCCCGACTGGCCGGACGACTGGCCGGCGATCGTCTATGTCGATCACTACGGCAACGCCATGACCGGCCTGCGCGCGGCGGCGCTGCCGGCCGATGCCAGGCTTGACGTGGCCGGCCAAACGCTCACCCGGGCCAGGATCTTCGCCGATCGGCCGCCCGGCGAGCCCTTCTGGTATGCCAATGCCAATGGCCTGGTCGAGATCGCCCAAAATGGCGCGCCGGCCGCGCACGCATTGGGCCTGGCGCCGGGCAATCCGGTCCGCGTGCGCCAATAGCCCGAGAGTTGCCAGCATCCGAGCCAACGCCTATCCTCCCGCGCGTTGGGGCGTCGCCAAGCGGTAAGGCACCGGACTTTGGATCCGGCATTCGTAGGTTCGAATCCTACCGCCCCAGCCATGTCCCGGCCGGGCGAGCTTGATCCCCCGGCCGATCTGCTCGCGACCAGCGCCACGGGCTCGATCGGTCCGTCCCGCCTGCGCGATGCGAGCGCGGGAGCGGATGACGGCCGATGAGCGCAGACCAGCCTGTGCCTGAACCCAGCGACCTGCCGGCGCCGCCGCCGACCGACGAGGCGCGCGCCCAGCTGATCAACAATCTGCGCGGCGCGGTCAACGATGCCTCGGGCGAGGCGCGCGGCGAATATTTCACCTTCATGCTGTTCGCGCTGTATTTCCTCAGCACGATCGGCGCCACCACCGACGAGCAGCTGCTGCGCGGCGGCACGGTCACCATGCCGCTCCTGGGCGTCGGCATCAGCATCGTCGGCTTCTATGTGGTCGTGCCGGTCCTGTTCGTGCTGGCCCATCTCAACATGCTGATCCACCTGGATTCGCTGGCCGGCAAGCTGAACGACCTGCGCGCCGCCGCCGGCCGCCAGTGGCCGGCCCAGCAGCAGCTGCTGCGCACCTTTTGCCGCTATCCGCTGGCGATCTTCGAGCGCGATCCGGTGCGCTGGCCGATCCGGGTCGTGGCCTTCTGCTCGGTCGTATTGCTGCCGCTGGTGGCGCTGCTCGGCGCCCAGATCCGCTTCCTGCCGTACCACGCGGTCGGCGTCGCCTGGTGGCAGCGGGCGCTGATCGTGGTCGATGTGGTCCTGATCCTCCTGTTCTGGCAGCGGATCGTGCCCAAGGCGCTGACCACCTCGACCGCGACCCGGGTGGCGGGCGGAGTCGCCCGCGCCTTGCCAGTCGCGGTGGTCCTCCTGATGGCGATCGCGACCGTGCCAGACGAGACCATGGAACGGTTTCTGACCTACCGGCCCGGCTGGTTCGCCGCCGCCGCGGCGACGACGGAGAGCGGCCCGCCGACCGCCGCCGCGACCTGCGGCTTCGGCCAGGTCCACACCTATCTCAGCGTGGTCACCAACTCCGCCCGGCCGGCCGGCGGCGACGCGGCCGGCCCGCGCCGGATGCTGTGCCTGACCTATCTGATGTTCGAGCAGCCCGAGACCCCGCTCGGCATGCGCCGCAACCTGGTGGTCAACCATGCCGATCTGGTGACCGTGCGGCCGCCGGGCGAGCCCGCCAAGGACACCGCCAGTGCCGCGCCGGCCGGGCAGGGGCCGGACGAGGAGGCGCTGCGCCAGCTCTGGCAGGACGCGGGCCGCGGCATCGATCTGAGTGGCCGCGATCTGCGCTTTGCCGATCTGTCCGGCAGCGATCTGCGGCGGGCGGACCTGCGCGGCGCCAATCTGCGCGGCGCCAAGCTGATCAACGCCGACATCAGCTATGCGTCGCTCAACGATCTGGCGACCGGCGAGGCGCGCTGCCTGACCGAGTTCGACCCGGAGACCCAGACCTGCCGGACCGATCTCTCGGCCGCGGATCTGAACGGCGCCAAGGCCAAGTTCAGCTTCTTCTGGAAGACGCTGCTCGAGAATGCCACGCTGCGCGGCGCCGATCTGTCCCATGCCACGCTGGCCCACACCAGCCTCGAGGACGCCGACCTGTCGGGCGCCGACATCTCCAATGCCACGGTCGATTCGGCGCTGCCGCAGGTCCGGCTGCAGGGTGCCAAGCTATCGCGCGCCAATCTGCGCTGCGCCAGCCTGCCGCCGGCCGAGCTCGAGGCGGCGATTGCCCAGGGCGCGGTCGAGCTCGGCTGCCAGCCACCGCCGGCCAAGTGAGCGCGGCGCCAAGCCGCCGGCTCAGATCCGGAACTGGCTGAGATCCATGGTCGAGCGCTGCCCGAGCGCTGTCCGGTTCGCCTGCAGCCAGCGCTCGGCCGCCAGCCGGCCGCTATCACGCAGATAGGTCAGGAACGGCCAGGCGGTGTTGCTCTTGCTGGTCAGGCCGAGCGTGCCCATGACCACCGGATCGGCGATGCTGTGGCAATAGACCGCCCGGTAATGCGGATCGTTCAGGCTGCCGCGCTCGATCAGCCGGGTGATCGTGTCGATCGTGTCGAGCTCGCGCATCAAGGCGGCATTCATGGTGATCTCGTTCAGCCGGTCCATGATGTCGCGCGCCGAGATCGGCAGCTCCTGGCGCTCGATCGGATTGAGCTGGACGATCACGAGGTCGTTGGCGAGGCATTCCCGGATCAGCGGCTTGAGCACCGGGTTGCCCATGAAGCCGCCGTCCCAGTAGTAGCTGTCCTCGACCCGGACCGCCCGGTGCAGCTGCGGCAGGCAGGCCGAGGCCAGGAGCGCGTCGACCGACAGCTCGGCATTGCCGAACAGACGCAGCTGGTTGGTCTGCAGGTTGGTCGCGCAGACGAACAGCGGCACGGCCGGCGCCGCGCGCAGCCGCTCGAAATCGAGCAGCGAGGCCAGCAGCTCGCGCAAGGGGTTGTGGTCGAGCGGATTGAGCTGATAGGGCGAGACGAACTGCGCCATCACGTCCAGCCACAGGCTGGCCGGCGCCCAGTCCAGGTTCCAGGCGCGCGCCATGCTGTGATAGGGCGTCGACTGGTAGGGATTGAACGCCGCCGCGCCGACCTCGCTGATCCGGCGCCAGAAATGGGCGAGGTCCTCGCGCGCCTGCGCGGCGCCGCTGATCAGGCCCTGGGCCAGGATGCAGCCGTTGAGGGCCCCGGCGCTGGTGCCGCTGATCCCGGCGATCGCCAGGTCGGGCTGCTCCAGCAGGTGGTCGAGCACCCCCCAGGTGAATGCGCCATGCGCGCCGCCGCCCTGCAATGCCAATGAAATCCTGGTCGCTTCCATGCGAGGCCCACAGCTGTGAATGCGCCAATGATTGACAACACCTTCAGTAGAAAATCAACCTGACGCACCGCGTCCGACGCCGCCGCCCTCAGTCGCCGGCCACGTCACCCGGTGCCCGCCGGGTTACCGGCTGGCCGTGAACATGCTGGCGCGGCGGCTCGGTCGGCCCGCCGGACCGGACCGGCCGCGCCGGAAACCGGCCCAGGCTCAGCATTCGGTCATACATGACCACGGCGCCGGCGACCGCCAGATTGATGCAAAAGCGGGTCGGGATCCGGACCACATGATCGCATCGGGCGATCAGATCCGGCGACAGCGAGCCGCGCTCCGGCCCGAACACATAAGCGGCATTGAGCGGATGGCGAAAGCTCGGCAACGGCACCGCCTGGTCGATCAGCTCGACCCCGATCAGGCTGCAGGCCTTGGGCAGCAGCAGGTCGGCGGCCGAATCGAACCGGTAGAGCGGCAGCTGCTGCTCGGCCTCCGAGGTATCGGAGCGGGCGCTGGCGATGGAATAATGGGCGTCGATCAGGAACACGAAGCTGGCGCCGAAGGCATGCGCCGAGCGGATCAGGTTGCCCAGGTTCATGGGCTTGCTGATGCCTTGCGCGCCGATGCCGAAATAGCCTCGCATGGCGGCTTCTTAGCGCGTCGGCGGCGCTCTGGCCAGCCGGGCGCTGCGGCGGCGACACGCGGGTGCGGCGATCCTGCCATTGTCTTGCCGCCGGCGGGGCGCCAAGCTGGATCGGGGCGCGGGCCCGGTCCGGCATGGGAGAACGGTGATGCGAGCGGTGGTCTGCCACGAGCTGGGCGGTCCGGAGCGATTGTCGCTGACCGAGCTGCCGCTGCCGGAGCCCGGCCCGGGCGAGCTCAGGATCCGGGTCCGCGCCGCCGGCTTGAACTTCGCCGACCTCCTGATCACCAAGGGCCAGTATCAGGAGAAGCCGCCCTTGCCGTTCGTGCCCGGCTTCGAGCTGGCCGGCCAGGTCGAGGCGCACGGGCCCGGGGTCGCCGGCTTCGGTCCGGGCGAGCGGGTCATGGCGACGGTCGACCACGGTGCCTTTGCCGAGGCGGTGGTGGTGCGGGCGAGCCAGGTCGTGCATTTGCCCGACGAGATCGACTATGTGACCGCGGCCAGCCTGCCGATCGCCTATGGCACCGCCTATGGTGCCCTCGCCTGGGCCGGTCGCCTGCAACCGGCGGAAACGCTGGTCGTGCACGGCGCGGCTGGCGGCGTCGGCCTCGCCACCGTCGAGTGCGGCCACGCCATGGGTGCCCGGGTAATCGCGACCGCGCGCGGCGCCGCCCGGCTCGAAGTGGCCAAGGCGCACGGCGCCGAGGCGGTGATCGACACCGCGAGCGAGGACCTGCGCGCGCGCATCAAGGAGCTGACCGGCGGCCACGGTGCCGACGTGGTGTTCGATCCGATCGGCGGCGACGTCGCCATGACCTCCCTGCGCAGCCTCGCCTGGGGCGGCCGGCTCCTGGTCATTGGCTTCGCCAGCGGCACCATCCCGCAGATCCCGGCCAACCTGCTCCTGGTCAAGAACGTCGCCGCGATCGGCTTCTACTGGGGCAGCTACCGCCGGCACGATCCGGCCCGGGTCCATGCCGGCTTCGAGACCATCCTGCGCTGGTGCCTGGAGCGGCGGCTGCGGCCCCATGTCTCGCTGGTCGAGCCCTTGGAGCGCTGCGTGCCGGCGCTGCAGGCGCTGGCCGAGCGGCGCAGCACCGGCAAGGTGGTGCTGACCATCGCGGCCTGAGCCCGCGCGGTCCGGCCCGCGCGCCTGCAAGTGATTGTCGCTCGGCGCGAGTTCGGCGAAGCTGGTCCGGTTGGAGCCTGCGGCCGAGCTGCTGCGGCGTGTCGGGTGGGGAGATCGAGATGAGCGCGGCCACGAGATTGCCGGAGCGGGCCTACAACATCGCGACGCTGCGGCGCATGGCGGCGCGCCGGCTGCCGCGCATGGTGTTCGACTTCGTCGATGGTGGCGCGGAGGATGAGCGGACCCTGCAGCGCAACGAGCAGGATTTCGCGGCCCTCGAGTTCCTGCCGCAGCCCTTGAACGGCACCGCGACCCGCGACCAGTCGATTGAGCTGTTCGGCACGCGCCTGAAGCTGCCGGTCCTGATCGGCCCAACCGGCCTGGCCGGCCTGCTCTGGCCGCGCGGCGAGATCGAGGCGGCCCGCGCCGCCGCCCGTGCCGGCACCATCTACACCATGAGCCACGGCTCGACCGTGTCGATCGAGGATCTGGCCAACCAGGTGGTCGGGCCGAAATGGTTCCAGGTGTTCCTGTACAAGGACCGCGGCCTGACCCAGTCCTTCACCGAGCGGGCGCGCGCCGCTGGCTACCAGGCGCTGGTGCTGACCATCGACAACCAGATCCTCGGCCAGCGCGAGCGCGATCTCGCCAACGGCTTCACCATCCCGCCGCGCTTCGGCCTGCGCACCAGCGCCAATCTGCTGCGCCGCGCCGGCTGGCTGATGGCGATGAGCCGGGCGCCGCGGGTCACCATGGCAAACTACGTGACCGATCAGCGCCGCGACCTGCTGGCCTTGGCCAAGCACATGCCGGAGCTGCTCGATCCGACCTTGAACTGGCGCGATGTCGATTGGCTGCGCTCGATCTGGGCCGGCCCTCTGCTGCTCAAGGGCGTGCTCCATCCCGAGGAAGCCGCCCTGGCGGTCGAGCATGGCATCGACGGCGTGATCGTCTCGAACCATGGCGGCCGCCAGCTGGAAAGCGCGATCTCGGCGATCCGCGCCTTGCCTGCCGTGGCGGCCGCCGTCGCCGGCCGGATCCCGGTGCTGATCGATGGCGGCATCCGGCGCGGCGGCGACGTGGTCAAGGCGCTGGCCCTGGGCGCCACCGCCTGCCTGATCGGCCGGCCGCATCTGTGGGGCCTGGCAGTGGCCGGCGAGGCTGGCGTTGCCCACGCGCTCGAGATCTTCCGCGCCGACATCGATCGGGTCCTGGCCCTCGGCGGCTGGGACGGGCTGGCCGCGATCGATCGCCAGGCCGTCCTGCTGCCGGGCCACTGGACCGGCCTGCACCCGCACGAACGGCAGCGCGAGGCCGGCTCGCTGCGCATGTTCGCCAAGACCGACGCCCGCCTCGGCTCGGCCTGAGCGCCCCGGCTGCCGGCGGCCGCCGATACCTCGCCGCTTGACCCGCCCGCGGCAACCCCTAAGATCGCGCGCGGTGCGCCCCCGTGGCGGAATTGGTAGACGCGGCAGACTCAAAATCTGTTGGCTGCAAGGCCGTGCTGGTTCGAGTCCGGCCGGGGGCACCATCATTCCAGCGCCTGCGCGAGCCCATCGACACGATCCAGCTAGCCGGCGGGCCAGGCCCATTTTTCGCCGCATTGTCGCGATGCCTCGCAAGCTCGACCCGCCGGCCAGCAGCTCTTGCTGCAGGCCTGTTTGATCGGCGCCGAGGCTTCCGGCTCAATCTGCCCACCCCACCATGATGCTGGCG
>CADEGR010000109.1:0-12283 GCA_902826935.1 uncultured Alphaproteobacteria bacterium
CTCATGTCGCGCTCGCCTGTCGTCATATATTCAGGCTATATATCGCTAGCGGCTGCCGAATGAAAGCGTTCCCAACGGAGGACCTGATGCGGATCAGCGCGCGCAACCAGCTTGCCGGCACGGTGATCGAGGCCTCCGACGTGCTGGTCATGGTCGACGGCTGAGCCATGGTCCGCGAGGACGAGCTGCGCCAGGCCGAGCGGGCGGTCGCCAGCCCGGCCGCGGCCGATGCCGGCCTCGTCTTCATCGGCCGGATCCAGACCCCTTGGACCGCGCGCATGGCCTGCCCGCGCCAGGGCCGGCCGGACGGCCCGGTCTGCCGGATCGAGCTGTTCGAGCCCTGGGTCCCGGCGCTCGCCGGCATCACCGGCTACGCCCGGCTCGAGGTCCTGTACTGGCTGCACCGCTCGCGCCGCGACCTGGTCCTGCAAAGCCCGCGCGACGACGGCGTCACCCAAGGCACCTTCGCCCTGCGCTCGCCGGTCCGGCCCAACCCGATCGGCACCTCGATCGTGACGCTGGTCGACGTCGCCGGACCGATCCTGCGGGTGCGCGGCCTGGACTGCCTGGACGGCACGCCGCTCCTCGACCTCAAGCCCGACCGCTGCCTGTTCACCCCCCTCGCCCCGCCGACCCCGGGCGACGCCGAGGTCGAGCCATGAGCCGCTGGCGCTGCCGCCTCGCGCTGCTGCTCGCCGGCCTGGCCCTCCTGGCCAACCCGGCAGCCGCCCGGACCGTCACCGATTCCGCCGGCCGCAGCGTGGCGGTGCCGGACCGGATCGCCAAGGTGTTCGCCGCGGGCCCGCCCGCCGCCGTCCTGCTCTACGTGCTGGCGCCCGAGCTGATGGCCGGCTGGCCGCGCGCGCCCCGCCCTGCCGACCTGCCCTATCTCCTGCCGGCGACCCGCGACCTGCCCGAGCATGGCCGGCTGACCGGCCGTGGCGACAGCCTCAATCTGGAGCGCCTGCTCGCCGCCGGTCCCGACCTGGTCCTCGACTTCGGCACGGTCAGCGAGACCTACCGCTCGCTCGCCGACCGGGTCCAGGCCCAGACCGGCATCCCCTATCTCCTGATCGATGGCCGCTTCGCGCAGACCCCGGCGGCGCTCCGGCTGGTCGGCGAGATCCTGGGCGTGCCCGAGCGCGCTGCCGTCCTGGCGCGCGCCGCCACCGCCATCTTCGCCGAGGTCGACCGCGTGCTGGCCAAGGTGCCGCCATCCGGGCGGCCGCGGGTCTACCTCGCGCGCGGGCCGGATGGCCTGGAGTCCGGCAGCCAAGGCTCGATCAACACCGAGATCATCGAGCGGGTCGGCGGCATCAACGTGGTCCCGGGCCTGCGCGCCAAGGGCGGCATCGTCACCGCCTCGCCCGAGCAGATCATCGCCTGGGCGCCCGACACCATCATCACCCTCGACCGCAGCTTCGCCGCCAGCGTCGCCGCCAAGCCGGAATGGCAGGCGGTGCCGGCGGTCGCCGCCGGCCGGACCTTTCTCTCGCCCGGCCAGCCCTTCGGCATGCTCGATTCGCCGCCCTCGGTGAACCGCCTGATCGGCCTCCGCTGGCTCCTGCACCAGCTCTATCCCGATCAGGCCGAGGGCGATCTGCGCAGCCAGGTCCGGGAGTTCTACCGCCTGTTCTACCAGGTCGAGCTGAGCGATGGCGACCTCGCCCGCCTCCTCGCCGCCGGCGGCTAGGCGGGGCGGCCTGCCGCGAGCGCCTGCCTTGCTGCTCCTGGCGGCGCTGCTGGCCGCGACCTTGCTGGTCGCCGCCGGCATCGGCGCCTACGCCATCGCGCCGCAGGACGTGCTGCTTGCCCTGGCCCGGCATCTGGCTGGCCAGCCGGTCGATGCCACCATCGACACCGTCCTGTTCCGGATCCGCCTGCCGCGCATCCTGGCCGCGATGCTGGTCGGTGCGGCCCTGGCCGCCGCCGGCGCCGCCTATCAGAGCCTGTTCCGCAACCCGCTGGTGTCGCCCGACATCCTGGGCGTGTCGAGCGGTGCTGGCCTCGGCGCGGTCCTGGGCATCCTGCTCGGCCTGCCGGTGGCCGCGATCCAGCTCCTGGGCTTCGCCGGCGGCTTGCTCGCGGTCGGGACCGTGGCGGCGCTGGCCCAGGCGCTGCGCGGCAGCGGCGACGTCCTGGTGCTGGTTCTGGCCGGGCTGGTGGTGGGCGCCCTGGCCGGCGCCGCGATCGCGCTGGTCAAGGTCCTGGCCGATCCCTACGACCAGCTGCCGGCGATCACCTTCTGGCTGCTCGGCAGCCTGGCCGGGGTCAAGGCCGGCGACCTCGCCCCGGTCGCGCTCGCGGTTCTGCTCGGCCTGGCCCCGCTCCTGCTGCTGCGCTGGCGGATCGGCGTCCTGGCGCTGGGCGACGACCAGGCCCACGCGCTGGGCGTCGAGGTCAGCCGCCTGCGCGCCGTCGTGATCGCCGCCGCCACCCTGATCACCGCCAGCGTGGTCGCCGTCTCGGGCGTGATCGGCTGGGTCGGGCTGATGGTGCCGCATATGGCCCGCCTCCTGGTCGGCGCGCGCTTCGATCGGCTGCTGCCGGCGGCGATCCTGCTCGGCGCCAGCTTCATGGTCGCGGTCGATACCCTCGCCCGCGCCGCCGCCGCGATCGAGATCCCGCTCGGCGTGCTGACCGCCCTGATCGGCGGCCCGGCCTTCGTCTGGCTGCTCGGCCGCAGCCGCCGGCGCCTGGCGCCGTGAGCCTCCTGACCGCCGAGGATCTGGCGATCGGCTATGGCGCGCGGGTGCTGGCGCGCGACCTGGCGCTCGCTTTGCCGGCCGGCTCGATCACCTGCCTGCTCGGCCCGAACGGCGTCGGCAAGACCACCTTGTTCAAGACCCTGCTCGGCCTGATCCCAGCCCAGGCCGGCCGCATCCTGCTCCAGGGCGAGCCGCTCGCCCGCCTCGGCCGCAGCCAGCGCGCCCGGCGGATCGCTTATGTGCCCCAGGCCCATGCCGGCGATGCCGCCCATGCCGTGCTCGACCTGGTGGTCATGGGCCGGACCGCGCATCTTGGCACCTTCGCGACGCCTGGGCCGGCCGATCTCGCGCTCGCCCACGCGGCGCTCGGCCTCCTGGGCATCGCCGAACTCGCCCTGCAGCTCACCAGCCGGATCTCCGGCGGCCAGCTGCAGCTGGCCCTGATCGCCCGGGCGCTCGCCCAGCAAGCCGCCGTGATCGTCATGGACGAGCCGACCGCCAGCCTCGATCTCGGCAACCGCATCCGGGTGCTCGACCAGATCAGGGCGCTGGCCGGCTCTGGCCTCGCCATCCTGCTGGCGACCCACGAGCCCGAGCAGGCCTTCGCCCTGGCTGACCGGGTCGCCGTGCTGACCCCCGACGGCCAGTTCGCCACTGGCCCCGTGCGCACGATCCTGACCGCCGAGCGCCTGAGCCGCCTCTACCAGGCCTCGCTCCTGGTCGAGCAGGCCCCGAGCGGCCGCCTGGTGGTCAGTCCGGCCGTGCCTGCTGCGCCCAGCCAAAGATAGGCGGCAACGCGCTTGGCTTGCTGGCATAGTGGCGCCCGGCCTAAGCCCTTGACGACCACCTCGCGAGCCCTGGAGCGCAGCCATGCCCCCGACGCCGTCCAAGCATGCCAAGCGGACCCACATCGGCGACCATCCGCTGCACCCCGAGACGCAGATGATGAACTACGGCTACGACCCGGCGCTCTCCGAGGGCGCGGTCAAGCCGCCGGTCTTCCTGACCTCGACCTTCGTCTTCCGCACCGCGGAGGAGGGCCGCGATTTCTTCGACATGGTGTCCGGCCGCAAGGAGCCGCCGGCCGGCGCGACCGCCGGCCTCGTCTATTCGCGCTTCAACCACCCCAACAGCGAGATCGTCGAGGACCGCCTGGCCGTCTTCGAGGGCACCGAGAGCTGCGCCTTGTTCTCCTCCGGGATGTCGGCCATCGCGACCACCCTGCTCGCCTTCGCCCGCCCGGGCGACGTGGTCCTCCACTCGCAGCCGCTCTATGGCGGCACCGAGACGCTGCTGACCAAGACGCTCCTGCCGTTCGGCATCGGCGCGCTCGGGCTGGATGACGGCATCGACGAGACGCTCGTCCGCGCCGCCGTCGAGCGCACCATGGGCCAGGGCCGCGTCGCGATGATCCTGGTCGAGACGCCGGCCAACCCGACCAACCGGATCGTCGACCTCAGGCTGCTCCGCCGCGTGGCCGACGAGATCGGCCGCCGCCAGGGGCATCCGCCGATGCTGGCCTGCGACAACACCATGCTGGGGCCGGTCTTCCAGCGGCCGATCGAGCACGGCGCCGATCTGTCGCTCTACAGCCTGACCAAATATGTCGGCGGCCACTCCGACCTGATCGCCGGGGCCGCGCTCGGCGCGCGCGGCGTGATGCGGCCGGTCAAGGCGCTGCGCGGCGCCATCGGCACGCAACTCGATCCGCATTCCTGCTGGATGCTCGGCCGCTCGCTCGAGACCCTCAGCCTCCGGATGGAGCGGGCCGACCGCAACGCTCATCTGATCGCGGACTTCCTGCGCCAGCACGCGCAGGTCGCCAAGGTCCACTACCTGCCCTTCAACCCGCCGGACTCGGCCGTCGCCCGGATCGCGGCGGCGCAATCCAGCGGTGCCGGCTCGACCTTCTCCTTCGACATCGCCGGCGGCCAGGCCGCGGCCTTCCGCTTCCTGAACGCGCTCCAGATCTTCAAGCTCGCCGTCAGCCTCGGCGGCACCGAGTCCCTGGCCAGCCTGCCGGCGAGCATGACCCACTCCGGCGTGCCGGCCGAGGTCCGGCTGCGCATGGGCATCCTAGAGTCCACCATCCGCCTGTCGATCGGCATCGAGCACCCCGACGACCTGATCGCCGACCTGGCCCAGGCCTTTGAGGTGGCCTGACCAGCGCGCGGACCGCTGCGGGCGAGCCTTGCCGTCGCCGGAGCCGATAACCTAAGGTAGCGCCCGTTGCATAAATTTGTCGTGTAGCGCTATGTCGAAACGTTCAAGCCAGCCGCGCCCAGTGTCCTCCAGCCGCGCTTTGTGCCGCAGCGTCCTGGCGGCTTTGACCGAAGGCGATCTGGCGCCAACACCGCCCAACTACACGATCTTGTACCATCACCACGCCGGCAGCTATCCAGAGCTGAGCCGCTCGCTCAGGACCTTGGCCGAGTCCGATTCGGCCCTGACCGAGGAGCTATGCCAGGGGCTGTTCGAGCGCTTCTTCGGAGGCGCTGAGCGGACGCAGTGGGTCGACCAAACCTGCCTGCGGCTGCAAGGCACGCTTGCCCAGATGACGCTGGAATTGACCCAGGTGGATGCCGGCGCGGCCGTCTACGACACCGCATTGGCAGCGGCCGAGGCCAAGCTCAGCGATCCGCCGACCGCGAAGGCCATCCTCGACGTGGTGCAGGAGGTGCTGATCCAGACCCGACATATGCAGGAGAACACGGCGGCGCTGCGCGGCGCGCTCGCCACGGCCCGGCAGGAGACCCAGCAGCTCCACGAGAGCCTGGCGCGCGAGCAGTTTCGGGCCGCGACCGACGAGCTGACCGGGATCGCCAATCGCCGGCAGCTCATGCAACAGCTGCATGCGATGATCGATCGAGAGGACGTGGCTGCCACGCCGCTGTGCCTGGTGCTGGTTGACATCGATCATTTCAAGACGTTCAACGACACCCACGGCCATCAGCTCGGCGATCAGGTCCTGCAGGTGGTGGCCAAGCTCTTGGTTCAATCGGTGCGCGGCCGGGATCTCGCGGCGCGCTATGGCGGCGAGGAGTTCGCCGTGCTGCTGCCGGATACGGCGATCGACGGCGCCCTGACGGTGGCCGAGCAGATCCGCCGACGCCTGGAGCAAAGCCAGATCCGCATCAAAGGCAGCGGCTCGGCGATCGGCAAGGTCACGATCTCCGCCGGCTGCGCGCGATATCGGCCAGGGGAGCCACCAGCCAGCTTCATCGAGCGTGCCGATCTGGCCCTCTACGAGGCCAAGCGGAACGGCCGCAATCGGGTCCACGCTGCGCCATAGTGGGTTGGCGCTGCTGCTCGAACGACGGCGAAGCGTGGCACGGCCGAGCGCATTGGGATCGATGCAGCTCGAGCGGGCGACGGTAGCGCAGCATGACCGTGCATGGCATGTATGATCCCGCCTGAACGGGGCTGCCGAGCGCAACCCCCTGGTCGATGGTCACAGCAGGGTCTTGGCAACATGCACAAAGCAATTGGCATTGGCCTGATCGGCACGGGCTTCATGGGCAAGTGCCACGCGCTCGCCTTTCGCGCCGCGCCGGCGGTGTTCGAGGGCCTGCCGCCGGTCCGCCTGGCTCGCCTCGCGGATGTCGATCCGGCGGTCACCGAGCGGGCCGCCGCGCGCTGGGGGTTTGCCGCCTGGACCACCGACTGGCAGGCCCTGGTGACCGATCCCGCGGTCGATCTGGTCGCGATCACCACGCCCAACTTCCTGCATCAGCCGATGGCATTGGCCGCCCTGGCCGCCGGCAAGCACGTCTATTGCGAGAAGCCGCTCGCCCTGGATGCGGCCGGCGCCAAGCAGATGGCCGAAGCGGCGGCGGCCGCCGGCCGGCGCACCCTGGTCGGCTACAACTATCTGCGCAACCCGCTCCTGCGCCTAGCCAAGGAGCTGATCGAGGCGGGCGAGCTCGGCGAGGTCCGCCATTTCCGCGGCACGCATTTCGAGGACTATATGAGCGACCCGGCCGCCCCCCACAGCTGGCGCACGGTCAAGGCGACCGCCGGCGCTGGCGCCTTAGGCGACCTCGGCTCGCACTGCATCAGCCTTGCCCGCTACTTATGCGGCGAGGTCGCGGCCGTGCAGGGCGCCGTCCAGACCCTCGTCCCCGCCCGGCCGGTGCCCGGCGCCGACGGCCAGCTGAAGCCGGTCGACGTCGACGATCAGGCCCAGGCCCTGCTGCGCTTCGCCAGCGGTGCCGCCGGCACGCTCGAGGCGAGCTGGAACGCGGCCGGCCGCAAGATGGGGCTGACCGTCGAGGTCACCGGCCACAAGGGGGCGCTGCTGCTCGACTATGAGCGCATGAACGAGCTGCGCCTGTTCACCTTTGGCGACCGCAAGCGGCTGGATGGCTTCAAGACCATCCTGGCGGGCCCCGAGCATCCCGATTTCGCGCCGTTCTGCCCCGCTCCCGGCCATGGCCTGGGCTTCAACGACCTCAAGGTGATCGAGGTCAAGGCGCTGCTCGAGGGCCTGGCCGGCGGCCAGCCGCCCAGCCCGGATTTCGCGGAGGCCGCCCGGATCGCCCAGGTGGTCGAGGCGATCCTGCGCTCGGCCGCCGAGGGCCGCTGGGTCGAGGTCGCCACGGTCTAGCCGGACGATGCCGGCCGAGCCCGGCGCCGGGGCAGCCGAGCCGCTCGGCCAAAATCATGTGCGCCGGCTGGTGGCGCTCCGCTTTGCCTGGTTCTACGTCGCCATGTTCGGCACCTTCGGCCTGTTCCTGCCCTACTGGCCGGTCTGGCTGGCGGCGCGCGGCCTGTCGGCGAGCGAGATCGGCTGGGTCCTGGGCGTGTCCTTCTGGCCGCGCATCGTCACCAGCCTGGTCCTGCCGCTCTGGGCCGACCAGCATGGCACCCGCCGCCGGATGGCGATCTGGCTGGCCGCGATCACCCTGCTCGGCCTGGTCGTGTTCGGCCTGGTCCAGGATTACTGGCTCTACCTGCTCTTGAGCCTGATCACCGGCGCCAGCTATGCCGCGATCCTGCCGCTGGGCGAGGCCTTGTGCCTGCACAGCGCCGCCCGCCACCGGCTCGACTACGGCCGGATCCGCCTGTGGGGCTCGCTCTGCTTCATGCTGGTCTCGGTCGCCGGCGGCTACGGCCTGGAACGCTGGGGCGCCGCCATCATCTGGCCCTTGGTCCTGCTCGGCACCGCCGCCACCTTGCAGGCCTGCTGGACCCTGCCCGAGATCGCGCTGAAGGGCGGCAGCCCGGCCCGCCACGCCTTGGGCCAGCTGCTGCGCCGGCCCGGCCTGATCAGCCTGACCATCGGCGCCAATCTGATCCAGGCGAGCCACGCTTTGTTCTACGGCTTCGGCACCCTGCACTGGCGTGCGGCCGGCCATAGCGAAGGCACCATCGGCTGGCTCTGGGCGGAGGGCGTGCTGGCCGAGGTCCTGCTGTTCGCGCTCGGCAGCGTCCTGTTGCGCCGCTACCATCCCTGCAGCCTGATCGCGCTGGCCGGCCTGCTCGCCGCGGTGCGCTGGCTGGGCGACAGCCTGACCACCGCCTTGCCGGTCCTGGTCGTGACCCAGGCCCTCCACGCCGCGAGCTTCGCCACCACCCATCTGGCGGCGATGCACGCCTTGCGCAGCTATCTGCCCGCGACCCTCCAGGCCAGCGCCCAGGGCTTCTACAGCGCGCTCGGCCTGGCGCCCATGTTCGCGATCCTGACGCCGCTCAGCGGCTGGCTCTATACGCAGCTGGGCGGCCAGGCGTTCCTGGTGATGGCGGCCCTCGCCTTGCTCGGCGCCGGCATCGTCCTGACGGCGCGGCCCGCCTTGCGGCGCTGATCTCGCCCCGATAAGCAAAGAGCGGGCACCCGCCCGCTCCCAGCCAACAATCCGCGCTGCCGTCGTCTACTTGGTCACGTCGCGCACGGCGTCCTTGACCTTGCCGACCGCGCTGCGGCCCTTGCCGGCGGCCTTGTCACCCTTGCCTTCGGCCTCCAGCTGACGGTCGCCGGTCATCTTGCCGGCCGCTTCCTTGACCGAGCCCTTGGCCTGCTCGGCGGCACCCTTGACGCGTTCCTTGTCGACCATGGTCCATTCCTTCCGTGCATGATTCGAAGCAATCGTCGCACGTCAAGAATGCCAGCCCGCGCGCCCAGTTCCGCTGCCGGAGCCGTGGCCGGATGAATCAAAAGTCATGCCCGCCGCCCAGGCCAGCCGCCCCAAGGGCAAACCTGATCGGCAACCGCCACCCCGCCCACCTGACGCTGCCGACGGGCGGCGCTCGGCGAGCGAAGCTCAGCTGCCGGATCGAGGCGCCGCCATCGCGGCTCGCCCAGGACCCTGGCACTGCGCCTGAAGCCACCGCACCTGCGCCCCAGCACCGTCCCGCGGCCCCGCTTTATCCATGGTCGCCTTGATCGGCTCGAGGTCGCCACCGCACGGACCAAACCGGCAGGCAGGTCCTGCCCCGCGGGCGGATTCCCAGGGTCGCATGGACCAGCCTCAGTTTCGCTCGAAAGTCTGAACCGACCGTTAAGCCCCAACGGCCAAACCTATGCGCCCAGCTCGATCTGCACCTTGACCGAGCTCGGCGGCATGTCCTTGGCGTACTCGAATGCCGCGATGCTGTCCTTGAAGCCGAAAATGTCGGTGATCAGCGGCGTGACGTCGATCTGGCCGCTCGCCAGCATCGCGACGCAGCGCGGATAGACATGGGCATAGCGGAAGACATGCATGACCCGGGTCTCCTTGACCGCCGCCGCGACCACGTCATAGCGGATCGGCTCGAGCGGCATGCCGATATAGACCACCTTGCCGCCCGGGCAGACCAGCTCGAACACCCCCGCCGCCGCCCGCTCATTGCCGGACGCCTCGAAGATCACGTCCGCGCCCCAGCCGTCGGTCTCGCGCGCGACCACCTCGGCCAGGCGCTGGCTCTTGACGTTGACCGGCAGCACCGCGCCCAGCTTGGCGGCCAGCGCCAGCTTCGGGTCCTGGACATCGGCCACGATCACCCGGGCGCAGCCGGCGGCGAAGGCGGCCAGGATCGTGACCATGCCGATCGGACCGGCGCCGATCACCACCGCGACATCGCCCGGCTTGACCTGGGCCATGGTCGCGGCATGGACGCCGACCGCCAGCGGCTCGACCATGGCGCCGGCGGCATAGCTGACATTGTCCGGCAGCTTGAACGTGAAATCGGCCGGATGGACGCAGCTCGGCCGCAGGATGCCATGGACCGGCGGAGTCGCCCAAAAGCGCACCGCCGGGTCCAGATTGTACTGGCCAAGCCGCGACGCCTTGCTGTTGGGATCCGGGATGCCTGGCTCCATGCAGACCCGGTCGCCCGCCTGCAGATGGGTGACCTGGCTGCCGACCTCGAGCACCTCGCCGGCCGCCTCGTGGCCCAGGATCATCGGCTCCTTGACCACGAACGGCCCGATCGCGCCGTGGGTGTAATAATGCACGTCGCTGCCGCAGACCCCGACCCGGCGCAGCGCGATCCGGACGTCGCGCGGGCCCAAGGGCTCCTGCCGCTCGATCGGAAACTCGCGCAGCGACAGCTCGTCCTTGCGCTCCAGGACCAAGGCTTCCATGGGTCGTCTCCCTTAGCGGTTCGCGCAGCAGATGTCTGGCAGCACCACGCCGTCCGGCTCAGCCCTTGCGCACCACGATAACGCCGATCACCAGCGACAGGACAGTGGCGCACCACAGCGGCAGATAGGCCTCCAGAAAGCGCAGCCAGAACAGATGGATCGCGACCAGGAGGACCACGCCGATGAAGCCGCGATCGAAGGCGTTGGTCCGGATCGGCAAAAAGCCGCGGCGCGGCCGGGGCGTGAGCTGCTGCATCGCCTACTCCTTGACCGCGCCGAAGGTCAGGCCGGCCACGATGTTGCGCTGGACCAGGCCCAGGAACAGGACCGCCGGCAGCAGGGTCAGCATGGCGACCGCGGCGAGCTCGCCCCAATTGGTGCCGGTCACGGTCACGAATTCGGCAAGCCCGGTGGTAATGGTGCGCGCCTCGACCGAGGTGAGCGTCGCCGCGAACAGATATTCGTTCCAGGCGAACACCCAGGTCAGGATCGCGGTCACCGCCAGGCCGGGCTTGGCCAGCGGCAGAATGATCTTGGTCAGGACCTGGAAGGTGCTGGCGCCGTCGATCATCGCGGCCTCGTCCAGCTCGACCGGGATGCCGTCCATGATGCCCTGCAGCAGCCAGATCGCGAACGGCAGGTTGAACACGCAATAGAGCAGGATCAGGCCGGTGCGGGTGTCGAACAGGCTGATGCCGCCCAGCACGAACACCTTGGTGAACAGCAGGAACAAAGGCAGCAGGAAGACCGCCGCCGGCGCCATCCGGTTGGTGATCAGCCAGAAGAAGATGTTGTCCTTGCCGGCCAGCTTGAAGCGCGAGAGCGCGTAGGTCGCGAGCAAGGCGAGCACCGTCACCAGGAGCGCGTTCGAGGTGGCGACGATCACCGAGTTCAGCATGTAGCCTTGGAAGGCGCTATCGGTCAGGACGTTGATGTAGTTGTCCCAATGGAACTTGCCGGGCAGGAACGACGGCATGCTGAACAGCTCGACCCGGGTCTTGGTCGAGATCAGAAACATCCAGTAGATCGGAAACAACGTGAACAGGCTGATCACACACCAGCCGAGGAACAGGATCAGCTTGCCGCCACGGCCCTTCATCGGCTGTCCTCCCCGCTCCTTTTGCGCGCGACCAGGGCCACGTAGAGCAGCCAGCAGAGCACGATCGTGAGATAGAGCGTCAGGAGCGACATTGCCGCGCCATAGCCGTAGTCGGTCTTGGGAAACACCACGCGCCAGATGTGCAGGCCGATGTAGCGGGTCGCCGCCCCCGGCCCGCCGCCGGTCAGCATCCAGACCTCGTCGACCGTGCGCAGCGCGTCCATCGCCCGGATGAACACGGTGGTCAGGATCACCGGCCGGAGCATCGGCAAGGTGATGTGCCAGAAGATCTGGAAGCGGTTGGCGCCGTCGATCTGGGCCTGCTCGAACGGGTCCTTGGGCAAGGCCGAGAGCCCCGCCAGCAGGGTCAGCGTGACCAGCGGCGTCCAGTGCCAGAGATCCATCAGCACGGTCGTGAAGAAGGCCTGGCTGGCATAGGTGTTGAGGCGGTACTCGATGCCGGCCCAGCGCTCGAGATAGTAGGACAAGGGGCCGAGCCCCGGCACGGTCAGGAGCCGCCAGGTGGCACCCACCGCGATCGGCGCCACCATCAGCGGCAGGGTGTGCAGGGTCCGGAACAGGCCCTTCAGCGGAAAGTCGCGCATGAACAGCTGGGCCAGGAAGTAGCCCAGGATCAGCTCGCTCACCACCGCGAAGATGGTGAAGCGCAAGGTCAGCCACAGGGCCGTGAGCACCTGGTCGTCGAACACCAGCCGGCGATAGTTCTCGACGCCGTTGAAATGCGGCGTCGCGACCGCAGCGAAGGCGTTCCAGTCGGTAAAGCCGATCACCAGCACGTAGACGAACGGCAGCATGCCGAACACCAGCAGGATCAGCAGCGTCGGCGCCAGGAACAGCCAGCCGATGGTCGAGGAGCGCATGGCGTTACCGGTGCAAGGGCGCGGGCAAGCGGGC
>CADEGR010000109.1:12383-15233 GCA_902826935.1 uncultured Alphaproteobacteria bacterium
GGGCGGCAGGAACCGGAGCGGCTTGGGCCGCCCCGGTCACCTGGCGCGCCGATCCGATCGGATCGGTACGGCTACTTGCGGTAGCCGAGATTCGTGAGCTCGGTCTCGGCCGCCTCGGCCATCTTGTCGAGGGCGTCCGAGGGCGTCAGCTCGCCGGTGATCGCCTGGTAGAAGAAGGGTGCGGTCGCCTCGCGCACCTGGGCGTGGAACGGATAGGCCGGCGCGCCGGCGAACAGCTTGCCGCTGTCGCGCAGCAGCGTGTAGTAGCCGTCGATCTTGGCGTCCATCGCCTGGACCTTCGGATCGTCATAGGTCGCGGTATGGGTGATCCGCGGGGCCGCCACCGCCCAGTCCGGCTGGACCGACTCCTGGCCGATGAACTGCAGCCAGAGCAGCGCCGCCTCCTTGTTCTTGGAGGAATGCGGAACGCCGAAGGCGCCGCCGTCGTAGTAGCCGATATAGCCCTTGCCGCTCTCGGCCGCGGCCTGGACGCCCTCCGCCAACGGCGGCAGCGCCACGCCGACCTTGCCGACCACGCCCGACTTGGTGTCGTCGGCGGCGATCCAGGCGGCGTTCTCGCCATAGACCAGGCCCTGCGCGGCGCGCCCGGCGGCGAAGCTGGCCGCGACCTCGTCCCAGGTCGAGGCGGTCGCCTCGGGCGGGGCGTATTTCAGCAAGCCCAGCCAGTAGGTCAGCGCCGCCTTGGCGGTGTCGCTGTTCATCGAGCCGCCATGGGCCACGGTGGCGCTCCAGCCGTCCGGGTTGATGCCCCAGTTGTACACGCCAAAGGTCGGGCCCCAGCTCTCGAAGAACTCGTACCAGGAGGACGGATGGCCGGAATGGGCCTGGAGCGTCGTGCCCCACAGCTCCTGGCCGTTGTCCTTGCCCCACTGGGTGAAGAACTCGGCGATCTCCTGATATTCCTTGTGGGTCTTGGCCGGCGCCAGGTCATAGCCGTACTTGGCCTTGAACGCCTCTTGCGCCTTCGGATCGCCGAACAGATCCTTGCGGTACAGGTAGATCTTGACGAACGCCTCCATCGGCACGCCGTACAGGTCGCCGTTGGCGTCCTTGAAGTAGTCGATGAAGCTCGTGAACTTGTCCGGGCTGAAATCGGCCGACGCCAGGGCCGGCGTGTCCTTCAGGCTCTTGGTGATGTCGACCAGGAAGTCGCGCGACAGATAGCTGTAGATGATGTCCTGCTCGATATAGACGAAGTCATAGATGCCGGTATTGGCCTCCATGTCCTTGATCGCCTTGTCGTACATCTGGTCCCAGGAGGTCGTCTCGAACTCGACCTTGATCCCGGTCTGCTCCTCGAACTGTGGCGCCAGGACGTCCTTGACGAAGTTGGAGGGCGGCGTGCTCTCCGAGACGCCGCGGATGGTCGTGCCGGCATAGGGCTTGGCCGCATCGGTCCAAAAGCCCGCCGCCGACGCCGTGCCGGCCAGCAGCAGGCTGCCGAGCCCGGCCAGCCACGCGATCGATCTGCGCTGCATGCAATTTCCCCTTGTCCAGACCGCGGGCGTTGTGTCGCCCGCCGCAAGCTCCCCGCGCCCCGCCGGCCGGCGTGACGTGGCGGCATCGTCACCTGCCGGGCGCCCCTTGTCAATCGACCGACGATTGACCCAACCCCTTGATCGAGCGTGCATCTTCCACCGCTCCCGCGCGCCGGCCGCCAGCCCCCGCCACATCCCGGCGATTGCCGCCGGCCGGCGGATTGGCTAACCCTGAGGGAGCCACCGGCCGCCCGAGCCGGCCCGCCCGAGGAGACGCCGCATGCCCAGCCGCCACCGGTCCCGGCCATGACCACGGCCAGCAGCGAGGCGAGCTACGACTACATCATAGCCGGTGGCGGCGCCGCCGGCTGCGTGCTCGCCGCAAGGCTGACCGAGCGCCCCGACATCCGCGTGCTCCTCCTCGAAGCCGGCCCGCCCGACCACGCCCCCGCGATCCACCTCCCGGTCGGCTTCGCCCGCATGACCAAGGGCCCCCTGACCTGGGGCTACCGCACCATCCCCCAGGCCCATGCCGACGGCCGCGTCATGCCCATGGCGCAAGGCCGCGTCCTCGGCGGCGGCAGCTCGATCAACGCCCTGGTCCACGTCCGCGGCGCGCCCGAGGACTATGACCGCTGGGCCACCGCCGAAGGCTGCCCCGGCTGGTCCTACGCCGACGTCCGCCCGTTCTTCCGCCGCGCCGAGGGCAACGACCTCCTGGCCGGCCCCGAGCACGGCAGCGACGGCCCGCTCGGCATCACCACGCCTACCCCGCACCCGCTCACCCGCGCCTTCCTCCAGGCCTGCCAGCAGGCCGGCCTCCCCCTGAATGCCGACTTCAACGGCGGCCGCCAGGAGGGCTGCGGCGTCTACCAGACCTTCACCCGCCACGGCCGCCGCTGCTCGACCGCGGTCGGCTACCTCCGCCCGGCCCGCCACCGCCCCAATCTCGAGATCCGCACCCGCAGCCGGGCGACCCGCATCCTCATCGACCAGGGCCGCGCCACCGGCGTCGCCTACCGCGCGGCCGGCGCCACCGCCACCGCCTACGCCCGGCGCGAGATCATCGTCACCGCCGGCGCCATCGGCTCGCCCCGGCTCCTCCTCCTCTCCGGCATCGGCCCCGCCGCCGAGCTCCACGCGCTGGGCATCGCGCCCGCCCACGACCTCCCCGGCGTCGGCCGCAACTTCCAGGACCATTACGGCATCGACCTGATCCACGAGCTTGCCCATCGCGACAGCTTCGACCGCTACCAGCGGCCCCACTGGCAGCTCTGGGCCGGCCTCCAATATCTGCTGTTCCGCGCCGGCCCGATCGCCTCCAACATCGTCGAAGGCGGCGGCTTCTGGC
>CADEGR010000110.1:0-5283 GCA_902826935.1 uncultured Alphaproteobacteria bacterium
CCGATCATGCTCCGCAGCATCGGGATGCGGCAGGGTCGCAAGGGAAGCAAACTAGTGGTCGCTCCGAAAAGTTTGATGCCATCGTTTGACGGCAGCGATGATGTTTTCTGGCTTAGCTTTCCACAGAAATGCTTTGGGCCGCTGATTGTGCCTTCGATGAATGAATTGATGGCCTGCTGCAGCGCGACGATCGAGTGGCAGAGACCGCGCTTGAGATGTCGTTTGGTGAGCTTGGCGAAGAAGCCCTCGACGGCGTTCAGCCAGGAGCAGGAGGACGGCACGAAGTGGAAGGTCCAACGCGGATGGCGGGCGAGCCTTGTGATGGCTGTGCGTGGCGTCGAGGATGACGTGGCTCACCTTTGCCGGTCTGGATCTCGCCTCGAGCGCGTTGAGGAAGCGGAGGAATTCCTGGTGACGGTGTATCTGCATGCATTTACCGAGCACGGTGTCGTCCAGGGCTGTTGAGCGCGGCGGACAGGGTCGTGGGTATCCCAGCTAGCGCATGGGCAGCCATCGTCGGTCTTTCGTTACGGACAATCCACTAGCATGAGAGCGCGGCAGCAGCGGTGAATTCGGCCAGGCTGCCAGAGCTTCAGGTGGCTGGCTCGCGGCAGGGACCGACGGGTCAACGCGCAACGCGCCGCAGATCGGCTTCGCACGTGTTGCTGACATGCGGCAATAACGGCACCAGGCTGACCGGCGCCGGCGCGGGTGGCAGGCTCAATGGGTGGTATTGCCGAGTCCCAGCCAGTCCAGGCAGTCGGCCAGCACCTGCTGGGTTGCCTTCTCGTGCAGCATCAGGTGATGGCGGTCTGGATAGATGCGGACCTCGTCGCGCTGATCCAGCAGCGCCGCCAGGTCATTGATCGCGCGGCGCGGGATCGTGCCGTCGAGCTCGCCATAGAGCAGCATGGTGGGCGGCAGCTCGCCGCGCAGATCGGCGGATGCGATGGTCGCCAGCTCGATCAGGCCCTCATAGGTGCCGACGCTCAGCTCGCGCAGGATCAACGGATCGTCTGCCAGCCGAGCTGCCTCGCTGGGCTCCAGCCAGGGCCGGCCGCCGCGTCGCAGCTCGATCGCGAGCCAAGGCAGCGCCAGCGCGGCCAGGCGGAGCACGGCGTCATGGAGCTGACGCAGCGGCATCTGGCCGCGCACGCCCGGCGCCACCGCGATCAGCCGATCGACGCCGGTGACATCGCCGGCCGACAGGCCGGCGAGCGCGACGGCCGCACCCATGCTCTCGCCCAGCACCACCAGCGGAATGTCCGGATAGCTGCGCCGCAAGACGTCGACGGCATCGGCGAAGTCCTGGATCAGCACGTCGGCGCCGGCCCAGATGCCGCGCTCGGCGGTCTCGCCGAAGCCGCGCTGATCGTAGGCGAGCACCACCAGGCCATGGGCGGCGAGCCAGGGGCCGGCCACGCGGAAGGCACGCCGGTAGTCGCCGAAGCTGTGCAAGCCGAGCACCACCGCCTTGGGCGGCTCGGCCGGCTGCCAGGCTTCGAAGGGCAGCCGGGCGCCATCGCCGACGATCAAGACGTCATGCTCGAGCCGCGGCGTGGCGCTGCGCAGCCGTTCGGCACGGCGCGGCCGGACCAGGGAGGCGCCGACCATGGCCAAGGTTAGTCCGGTCAAAAACAGCCTGGAGAAGAGCGGCACGCTTCAGCTCTCCCGTTACGAAGTTCAACAATGACGTCAGCGACCGGCCACCGCCAGTCGCCGCCGCCCGCAAGGTCCAAACGAGTTTCATCGCAGTTTCGGCACGAAATCGCAAATACGGAGTTAAGCCGGCGGTGCCGAATGCGCGCCGCGGCCGTCGGCCACTAACCAAAAAAGTTGTATATTCTATCCATTCAATCACTTATTGGTTTATAATAAGTTAGTTTCGGAAGAACCGCATGGATCAGGGCCAGCGCATGAGCGTCGCCGTGGATGTCGCAACCGACGATCCGATCAGGGTGCTTCTGGTCGAGGATAGCCACGACGATTTCCGCTTGATCTGCGATCTGCTCGATGCGGTGCCGCAGACCCGATTCTCGATCGATTGGGCGCGCGATCTGCGCGCGGCGCAGCGCCGGCTCGACGAGGACGCCCCCGATGTCTGCCTGGTCGATCAGGGTCTGCCGGACGGCGAGGGCCTTGAGCTGGCGAAGGCCGCCCGTCTGCGCAGTGCGCCGGCGCCGATCGTGCTGCTGTCCGGCCAGGCGTCGCGGGACCTCGATCGGCGCGCGCTCGCCCTGGGCATTGCTTGCTTCCTCGACAAGAATCGGCTGGATTCGAGCCTGCTGGAGCGCTCCCTCCGCTATGCGATCGCGCAGCACCGGGAGTTGCGTCGCCTGCGCCGGCTGGCGCAGCGGGACGAGCTGACCGGCCTTGCCAACCGGGCGCTGCTGCAGGACCGGACCGAGCGGGCCTTGGCCCATGCCCGGCGCCATGAGCGTCTGGCGGCGGTCATGGTGCTGCAGCTGGACCTCGATCCGGCGCGGCTCGGCCGCCAGGGCAGCCAAGGCGTGCTGCGCACCGTGGCGCGCAGGCTCTGCACCGGCCTGCGCGAGACCGACACCGTCGCCCGCCTGGGCGACACCCGTTTCGCGCTGGTGATCGAGCACCTGGAGCGGGCCGACGAGGCGGCGCTGGTGGCGCGCAAGGTGCTGGCGCTGCTGGCTCCGCCGGTCCAGATCGGCGGTGCGCCGGTGGCGCTTGCGGCCAGTCTCGGCATCGCGCTTTATCCCCAGGACGGTGACCAGACCGATCTGCTCTTGAGCCAGGCCGAGGCGGCGATGGCGCGGGCGCACGGCCGCAGCAGCGGCTATGGCTGCCACAACCTCAAGCTCGAGGAGCAGGTCGAACATCGGCGCCAGCTCGAAGCCGATCTCGCCCGTGCATTGGCCAGGCAGCAGCTGGTGCTGCATTTCCAACCGCAGATCAGTCTGAGCGCAGAAGCGACGGGCATCGCCGCGCAGCTGCGCTGGCAGCGGCCAGGGACCGGCCTGATCGACCTCGATCATCTGCTGGGCCAGCTGCTCGATCGCGAGCTGCAAGATCAGATGGTCGACTGGCTGCTGCAGCAGGCGACGGCGCAGACGCTGCGCTGGCAGCGCTCCGGCTTCGAGCGGCTGCATCTGGCGGTGCCGCTGGGGCGTCGCCGACCGCCGGTTTGGGCAGCGCTGGAGCGTCAGCTGGGCCGCTGCCTCGATGCCACGGGTCTGCAGCCGGACCGGCTGGAGCTGGAGCTGGAGGAGCATCAGATCGCCGGCGGCCATGGCCAGGATGACGGCCTGCTGCGGCTTCGGCGGCTGGGGGTCCGGATCGCGCTCGACCGGTTCGGCCAGGGCGCCGGGTCGCTCAAGCTACTGCGGCCCGAGTTCATCGACACGATCAAGCTGGCGCCGTCCTTGCACCGCGGCCTGCCGGGCGATGCGCGCCGGGAAGCGCTGGTGGGCGCGATCGTGGATCTGGCCGGAGCGGGCGGCCTGCGGGTCGTGGCCTGCGGCGTCGAGGACGAGCGCCAATTCGCGTTCCTGCGCCGGATCGGCTGCCATGCCGCGCAGATCCTGCTGAACTGCCCGCCGCTGCCGGCCGAGGCCTGCACCGCCTGGCTGCATCAGATCATGCGCCGTAGTGCGACGGAGCGGCCGCGACCAACCCGGGCGGTCGCAGCCCAGCCCCAGGAGCCGTCCGGCAGCGCCGCCTGACGGCATCTCGCCACGTACGACTCCAGCCTGGGCACCCCATTGGCCAAGTCGGCGACGTTAACGCCTTCTTAGCCAAGATCGCGCAAGCTCTACCACCAGGACGGCCTGGCCGTCCGCTGGACCGAGGCTCAGCCGGCCGCCGTTGGGTCGGCTCTCTGGGTGGAAGGAGCTGGCGTTGCCAGGCTCGATCGACGCCACATTTACGCCATTGGCCCTGCCTGCGGCCGCGCCGGGCATCGGCGCATCGAGCCAGCCGGCAGCCGCCGGGCCGGCTGCGCATGGTGCTGCCATCATTCCTTTGCCCAATCGCGGCCACGCCGCGGCCGCCGGCTCGGCCACTGCCGCAGCTGGTCAGCAGTGGCCGGTCAAGGCCCGGCTCCGCCGTCGCTCCGCCACATCAGACGCCGCCAGCACTGCCGCGCCGGCGGCCAGCGGCCGGCTGGCGCTGCTGCAGTCCCCGACCTCCGGCGCCATCGCGCTGGCGAAGCGGGTGGGGCCAGGCCGGCAATGCAAGGCGGCCTTGGCGCCGACGCTGCTTGGGCTGGTGCTGCTGGCGATGTCCGCGGCCCCGCTCGGGGAGCCAGCGCTGGCGCCGTCCACGCAGCGCGTGACTGCCGCCGTGGCGCCGGCGGCAGTCGAGCCCATGGCACGGGTGCGGCTGCCGATGCTGCCGCCGCCCGCCGACATCCTGCTGATCGGCGGCCGCCAATGGCAGCTGGCGCGCCCGGACCTGCTGGCGCCGCGCCGCGCCGCGGTCGTGCACCTCGACCGGTTGCATGCGGCTGAGCTGGAGCACCGTTTGGCACCGCTGCTGGCGGCTGACCGGCTGCCGCAAATGTTGATCGTTGGCATCGATGATGCGAGCTTTGGCCCGCCGCCGATGGCTGGCGTGGGGGCCGAGCGGATGGCGGCCGAGCCGGCCGGCCGGTCGATCGTCGATCTACATGGCTGGCACGGCCATGGCCCGGCAGCTGACGCGCCTCGGCCAGATCGTGCTGCTCGCAGCCTGTCGATCGAGCCTGCGGGCGGGCCCGCAGCCCCACAGTCCGCGGTTATGGCGGGTTCGCCGCGGCCGCGCGCGGTGTTGGACGAATCCGAGCTTGCCGCCCTGGACGCCTTGCTTGGCGATCTGAATCGGCGCAACGTCGCGGTGGTGCTGGCCATCGCGCCGCTTGACCTTGCCGCCTACGAGCGGCGCTCGCTAGATGAGCTAAGCCGGCTCGACGAGATCGAGGCGGTCGCAGTGGCCTTGGCCGAAGCGCACGGTCTGCGCCTTCTGGGCGGCTTTGATCCGGCGCAGGCGGGCTGTCTGGAGGGTGGTCCCGGCCGACTGGATCTAAGCCCGCCGGCGTGCATGGCCCGGCTGCTGGAGCCGCTGCTCAAGGTCGGCGCAGCGCCGCTGGACCGGTCGCCGGACCAGGGCTGAGCTTGCAGCATTGAGCCTCGATGTCTGGCTGCAGCCTTGACGGTGCTGGTGGCAGCCGGCGCGCGAAGACGAGCTGTCAGGCGGCAATTGAACTGTCTGTTGACCGTCGACATGGCAGTTGCCGAGACGTCTCGGCGCCAGCGTGGCCTGAATGGCTCGCTG
>CADEGR010000110.1:5383-15169 GCA_902826935.1 uncultured Alphaproteobacteria bacterium
CGACATGGCAGTTGCCGAGACGTCTCGGCGCCAGCGTGGCCTGAATGGCTCGCTGTTCGGTATGGCACGAGCCGGCGCGCGACGGATCTGGCGACCCTTGACCGGTCGGCACGGCTCATGCAGCGTTTTCGCCTGGCTCGAAGGGGTAAGGCGATCCGGTCATGACAGGCTCGATAGCAGCGCCGATAGCGCCAGAGACTTATGATCGGTTGCAGCAGATCTACCGGCTGATGGCGCGCATCCGCGCGCTCGAGGCGGCCGTTGTCCAGGCCCAAGGTCTGGGCCTAGTGCCAGGCTTCGCGCCCTTGGCGCCCGGCCAGGAGGCGGTGGCGGCGGTAATGGGGCTGCAGCTGCAGCCGGACGATGTGTTGTGCTCGCATCATCGAGCGCTCGGCCATGCCCTGGCGAAGGGCTGCCGGCCGGCGGCGCTGCTGGCGGAGCTTTACGGCCGGGCAAGCGGTGTCTGCGGCGGCAAGGGTGGGCCCTTGCACTTGGCCGAGATCAACCGTGGTCTGCTTGGCGCCAACGGCATTGTCGGCGCCAATCTTGCGATCGCGGCAGGTGCTGCTCACGCCATCAAGCAGGCTGGCAGGCGGCAGGTCGTGGCCTGCTTCATCGGCGATGGCGCCATCGACCGAGGACCGTATCTCGAGGCGCTGAACTGGGCCGCGCTTTTCGAGCTGCCGTTGCTGGTGATCTGCGAGGACAACCGGTTGGCGGCCGGTGTCCCAGCGGCCAGCCGGAGCGCCGGGCCCGGCGCGGTGGCCCGGGCGGCGAGCCTGGGCTTGGCGGCGCAGGCGGTCGACGGCGACGATGCGCAGGCGCTGGACCAGGTGGTGGCCGGGCTGCTAGCGGCGTTGCGGGCCGGCGCCGGGCCGCAGTTCTTGCTGGTGAAGACCGCTTGGCCTGGCGCACGGTCGAGCGTGTCGGGGCCGCCTAAGAGCCTGGACAAATCGACTGTCCATGCAGAGGATCCGTTGGAGCGGCTGGCCCAGCAGCTGATGGCGGCCGGCTTGGCCGCCGAGAAGCTGGCAACGATCGCGGCGGCGGCTGCCGCGGAAATGGCGGCGGCGGCTGCCGCTGCCGAGGCCGCGCCCGCGCCGGCACTGGCGAGCGCCTTTGCCGATGTCCAGGAGCTGGGCGGGCCTGAGCCCGGCGTGCCATGGCAGAGCTGACCTATCGCGAAGCGGGCCGCCGGTCGCTGGCCGAAGCCCTGGCACGAGATCCTGCCGTCTGGACCCTTGGCGTCGGGCTCGGCGCTGGCGGCATGTTCGGCCAGTACCGCGAGCTCCAGAGCGAGTTCGGCCAGGCCAGAGTGGTCGATGCGCCCATCTCGGAAGCTGCCATGCTGGGGGTGGCCGTAGGTGCGGCGCTCCAGGGCACGAGGCCGGTGGTTGAGCTTGGCCTGGGCGGCTTCGCGCTATGCGCGATGGACGAGCTGGTCAATCAGGCCGCGAAGCTCCGCTACATGGCTGGCGGCCAGCTGCGCGTGCCGCTGGTCTTGCGCCAGCCGATCGGGCTGGGCCAGGCCGCGGCCGCACAGCATAGCCAGTCGCTCGAAGCCTGGTACGTGCATGTGCCCGGTCTGGTGGTCGTGGCGCCGGCCACGCCCGCCGACAACTATGCGCTGTTGCGGGCTGCGATCGCCTGCGACGACCCCGTGGTCTATCTCGAGCATCAAGGCCTCTGGACCATGACCGGTGAGGTCGACGTCACCGTCTCCACGCTGCTCGGAAAGGCGCGGCTCGTGCGGGCCGGCGATGCGTTGACGCTGGTCAGCTGGTCGGCCCAGCTCCACGAAGCCGCCAGGGCAGCCGAGCTGCTCGCCAATCAGGGTGTCGGCATCGAGCTGCTTGATCTGCGGACGCTCTATCCTTGGGACCAGGCGGCTGTTGCTGCGTCGGTCGCCAAGACCGGACGTCTGCTGGTCGTGCATGAGGCGGTTCAATGCGCCGGCCTCGGCGCCGAGATTGCCGCCACCATCGCAGACCGTTGCTTTGCCCAGCTGAAAGCGCCGGTCCGACGTCTCGGCGCGCCCCGCATGCCCGTCGCCTACGCGCCGCCGCTGGAACAGGCCTTCAAGATCACCGCCGAGCGCGACATTGTGCCGGCGATCGAAGCGATGCTTGGCTAGGTCCCGTCGGCCTTCTTATCTCGCCGGATTGAAGCAACGGCGAAGTGTGCAAAGGCAAAGTTGCGTCGCTTAAGCTTGTCGTAGCGGGCCAAGACATGGCGGTAGTGCTTGCGGAACTCGAACTGTACCGTGATCTATGGTGCTCGTTGCTGAGCGCCAGTGGTGGCACGACGGCTGGCGCTGCTTAGGTTAGGTGGACATTGGGGTGCGCCCCTAGTTTCGGCAGCCTCGATCAGGGTGCCAGCGTTGCGGGCAGGATTGGCGCGCCTGGCCGTGGCATTGATCCGATCGAGCAGGCCAAGGATCTTGCAGCGCAGCGCTTGCTGGCCGGCGGTCAGCTGGAACTGGAATGGATTGCCAAGGACATCAGCTCCGTAACGCTTGCTGAAGCCGCCACGAGAGAGGCAAAGCGCCTGATCACGGTGATCTTTGTACCGCCGCACGGGGAAGGCGCGCACCAGCCCGGGGATTTGCCGGTGCCGCCACCGCGCATGCATGCTGTCCAGCATGACCCAATAAGGTCGGCATCCACGCCCAGCTCATCGAGCAGCGCCTGCCCAACGCCGTTCTCCATCGGAGCTGCCTCAGCAGAGTGGCGACCACGCGTCTCGACTTCGTCCTTGTTGGACCAAGCAAAGTGTCAGCGGATCTGGCCGAGGCTCAAATGTGAATTGGCTGGCCATGGGCAGCCAACGCCGCTTCCTTGACCGCTTCCGCGAGCGTCGGGTGAGCATGGCAGGTGCGCGCCAGATCCTCAGACGACGCGCCGAACTCCATCGCCAGCGCCGCTTCGGCGATCAGACTGCCGGCATCCTCGCCAATAATATGGACGCCCAACAGGCGATCAGTCTTGGCATCGGCCAGGATCTTCACAAAGCCATCGGTCTTGCCCGTGCTGCGGGCGCGTGAATTGGCCGAAAATGGGAACTTGCCAGTGTTGTAGGCAATCCCGGCTTCCTTCAACTCCTCCTCGGTCTTGCCGACCGAAGCGACTTCAGGGGCCGTGTAGATCACAGCCGGAATGGCATCGTAATTGATATGTGGCCGCTGGCCAGCCAAGCGCTCGGCCAGAAACACCCCTTCGTCCTCGGCCTTGTGGGCGAGCATCGGTCCCTTGATCACATCGCCGATCGCATGCACGCCAGCCGCCTTGGTCGCCAGATGTGCGTCAACCTCGATCCGGCCGTGATTGTCGGGCTTGAGGCCGACCGTCTCCAGACCGAGACCTTCGGTGTACGGCCGCCGGCCGATCGCCACCAGCACGACATCGGCCTTCATGGTTTCCGTGTCGCCCCCCTCGGCGGGCTCGGTTGCAACCACCAGCCGGTCGCCGCTGCTGTCGACCTTGGTCACCTTGGTGCCCAAGAGGAAGCCCAGGCCCTGGCGCGACAGCAGCCGTTGGAACTGGCGTGCCACCTCGAGGTCCATGGTCGGCGTGATGCGATCGAGGTACTCGACCACGGTCACCTTGGCGCCCAGGCGCCGCCAGACCGTCCCCAGCTCAAGGCCGATATAGCCGGCACCCACCACCACCAGATGGCCGGGCACGCTGTCCAGCTCCAGCGCGCCCGTCGAACTCACCACCCGCTCCTCGTCGACCGTGATCCCGGGAATGCCGGCGCTATCGGAGCCAGTGGCCAGGATGATGTCGCGGGCCTGCAGGCTGCGCATGCCGCCGCTGTTCAAGCTGACCTCGATCCGGCCTGGGCCATTGAGCCGCGCGGTGCCCCGGATCGCGGTCACCTTGTTCTTGCGGAACAGGAACTCGATGCCCTGGGTCAGTTCCTTGACGACTTTGGTCTTGTGGTCCTGCATCCCCGGCAAATCGAGATCGACCATGCCGACCTTGATGCCATGGGCGCCCATGCCGTCGCGTGCTTTGGCGTAGAGTGCGGAAGAATGGAGCAGCGCTTTCGAGGGAATGCAGCCAATATTCAGGCAGGTCCCGCCGAACGTCTCGCGCCGCTCGACGCAGGCGACCTTGAGGCCCAGCTGGGCAGCGCGGATCGCGGCGACGTAGCCGCCCGGACCACTGCCGATGACCACGAGGTCGAACTGATCTTGATTCATTGGCCCTGCCAGATCCAGTGGGGGTCAGCGCCGCGCGACGGTCAGGCCGGACGGCGGCCGGCTGTCAGATGTCGAGCATCAACCGCTCGGGATCCTCCAGGGACTGCTTCACGCGCACCAGGAAGGTGACGGCCTCCCGGCCGTCGACGATCCGGTGATCATAGCTCAAGGCGAGATACATCATCGGCCTGATCTCGACCTTGCCATCGATCGCCACCGGCCTATCCTGAATCTTGTGCATGCCCAGGATGCCGACCTGCGGCGGGTTCAGAATCGGCGCGCTCATCAGCGAGCCATAGACGCCACCATTCGAGATCGAGAAGGTGCCGCCCATCAGGTCTTCCATGGCGAGCTTGCCGTCGCGCGCCCGGCGCCCCAGGTCGTTGATCGTCTTCTCGAGCTCCGCGAAGCTCAACGAATCGGCGCCTCGCACCACCGGCACCACCAAGCCGCTCGGCGTGCCGACCGCGACCCCGATGTCGTAGTAATGCTTGTAGACGATCTCGTCGCCATCGACCTCGGCATTGAGCGCCGGCAGCTCCCGCAGCGCGCCGATCACCGCCTTGACGAAGAAGGACATGAAGCCGAGCCGCACCTTGTGCTTCTGCTCGAAGCTGTCCCGGTAGCGGCTGCGCAGAGCCATGATCTGGCTCATGTCCGCTTCGTTGAAGGTGGTCAGAATCGCGGCGGTGTTCTGCGCCTCCTTCAGCCGCTCGGCGATCCGCCGGCGCAGCCGGGTCATCTTGACCCGTTCCTCGCTGCCGCTGGCCGCCACCGCCGCAGCTGGCGCCGGCCGTGGCGCTGGTGCCGGCGTCTCGGCGGGCGCGGGGCGAGCCGACGCTGCGGCTGGTGGCTCAGGCCGCGGCGGCGTGGCGGGCGGGACGGCGGTGCCGGCCGCAGCGGCGTTGCTGCTCGCCCCGGCTGCCCGGTCCGGGGCCGGCGTCGCCGGCTTGGCGGCCGGCTCGGCCGGCGGCACCACCCGTGGGGCCGACCGCTCCGCCGGGCGCGCCTTCTCCATCGCCGCGAGCACGTCGCCCTTGGTGATGTTGCCCTTCGGCCCGGTCGGCGTGACCTGGGCGGGATCCAGGCCACGCTCCTCGATCAGCTTGCGCACCGCGGGCGACATGCCCTCGATCTCGGCGCCATCGGCCGGGCCATCGCTGACCGGCGTCGGCGCCGCCGCGGGCGCTGGGCGCGGCGCTGGCGCGGCGGCCTTGCCGTCCTCGATCGCGCCCAAAAGGGCGCCGACCTCGACCTCGCCGCCTTCCTCGACCGCAATCTCGGCGAGCGTGCCGCTGGCCGGAGCGTTGTATTCGAGGGTAACCTTGTCGGTCTCCAGCTCAACCAGCGGCTCGTCGGCAACGACCGGATCGCCGACCTGCTTGAACCACTTCGCCACCGTGGCTTCGGTCACCGATTCGCCGAGGCTAGGCACCCGAATTTCGACCGTCATCTGCTTCCTCGCCTGTCCTGGCCCCTGTCACCGTGGCGTCTGTCCTAGAGCGAAAGCGCTTCGGCGACCAGCTTGTTCTGTTCGCGCTGATGCTGCGCATAGGAGCCGGTGGCTGGCGAAGCGGCCGCCGGCCGACCGGCATAGGTTGGCCGGGTCTGCTCGAAGCCCAGCTCCTCCAGGACCACCTCGAGGCGCGGGGCCACGAAGCTCCAAGGCCCCATGTTGCGCGGCTCCTCCTGGCACCAGACGAAGGAGATGGTCCGGCCGTAGCGCAGCAATTCCTCCGCCAGCGCCTGCTGCGGGAACGGTGCGAGCTGCTCCAGCCGCAAGAGAGCGACCTTGTCGTCTAGGCCGGCCTCAGCCCGGGCCTCCTGCAAATCGTAGTAGACCTTGCCGGAGCACAGCACGCAGCGCTGGACCTGCTGATCGGCCTGCGACTGGGGCCGATCGTACATGACCCGATGGAAGCTGCTGTCCGGGCCCATGTCGGCCAGCGTCGACACGCAGCGCTTGTGGCGCAGCAGCGATTTGGGCGTCATCACGATCAGCGGCTTGCGGAAATCCCGCCGCATCTGCCGGCGCAGCGCATGGAACAGCGAGCCAGGGGTGGATGGGTAGAGGACCTGGATATTGTCTTCGGCATAGAGCTGCAAAAAGCGCTCCAACCGCGCCGAGCTATGCTCGGGACCCTGCCCCTCAAAGCCATGCGGCAGCAGGCAGACCAGGCCGGACATGCGCAGCCATTTGGCTTCGCCGGCGGCGATGAACTGATCGAAATAGACCTGGGCCCCGTTGCAGAAATCGCCGAACTGCGCTTCCCAGAGCACCAGCGAGTTGGGGTCCGCCAGGCTGTAGCCATATTCGAAGCCGAGCACGCCCTCTTCCGAGAGCGGGCTGTCGATCACCTCGAACCGGGCCTGATCGGGGGCCACATGGCTGAGCGGGATGTAGCGCTCCTCGGTCTCCTGGTCGTATAGGATGGCGTGGCGCTGCGAGAAGGTGCCGCGGCCGGAATCCTGGCCGCTCAAGCGGACCGGATTGCCCTCGCGCAAGAGCGTGCCGAAGGCCAGATGCTCGGCGGTCGCCCAGTCGATGTCCGTGCCGCTTTCGATCGCGTCGCGCCGCTGCTTGATGATGCGCTCCAGCTTGCGGTGGACATGCAGCTCGGGCGGCAGGCTGGTCATCGCCCGCCCGACCGCCTGCAGCTCCTCGATCGCCACGCCTGTGCTGCCGCGCTGATACTGGCTGGGCGCCTTGCTCAGGCCCTTCCACGCACCCTCCAGCCAGTCGGCCTTGTTCATCTTGTAGCCGGACGACGCCTCGTAGGCCGCCGCCAGCTGATCCTGGAAGCTGGAATAGATCTGCTGGGTCTCGTCGCCTGCGATCACCGCCTCGTCGACCAGGCGCTTGCCATAGAGCTGCCGGGTGGTCGGATGCTGGGCGATCCGCCGGTACATCAAGGGCTGGGTGAAGCTCGGCTCATCGGCTTCGTTGTGGCCATGCCGGCGGTAGCACCACAGATCGATGACCACGTCCTTGTTGAAGCGCTGCCGGAACTCGGCCGCGAGCAGGCCGACATGCACGACCGCCTCGGGATCGTCGCCATTGACGTGGAAGATCGGCGCCTGAACGCTGCGCGCCACGTCGGACGGATAGGGCGAGGAGCGGGCATAGGCCGGGCTGGTGGTGAAGCCGATCTGGTTGTTGACGATCAGATGGACCGTGCCGCCGGTCCGATAGCCCCGCAGCTGGGACATGTCGAAGCATTCATGGACCACGCCCTGGCCGGCGAAGGCGGCATCGCCATGCAGCAGGATGCCCATCACCCGGCCACGCGCCAGATCGTCCCGCTGGGTCTGCTTGGCCCGGACCTTGCCGAGCACCACCGGATTGACCGCCTCGAGATGCGACGGATTGGCGGTCAGGCTCAGATGCACCCGCCGGCCATCGGGCAGCTCGCGATCGGTCGACGTGCCGAGATGGTACTTCACGTCGCCCGAGCCCAGCACCTCGTCGACCACGGCACCGCCCTGGAACTCCGAGAAGATCGCCGAGAACGGCTTGCCCATGACATTGGCCAGCACGTTCAGCCGGCCGCGATGGGGCATGCCGATCACGATCTCCTCGACCCCGAGCTCGGCCGATTTGCGGATGATCGACTCCAGCACCGGCACGGTGCTCTCGGCGCCATCCAGGCCGAAGCGCTTGGTGCCCGGAAACTTGACATGCAAGAAGCGCTCGAAGCCTTCGGCGGAGGTCAGCTGCTCCAGGATCTCGCGCTTGCCCTCGGCACTCGGCCGCAACAAATTGTGCGAGCCTTCCATCACCGCCTGGATCCAGGCCTTCTGCTCCGGATCCTGGATATGCATGAACTCGACGCCGATCTTGGCGCTGTAGGTCTGGCGCAGGATCGCGACGATGTTGCGCAGCGTCGCCTTCTCGAGGCCCAGCACGCTGTCGAGGAAGAACTCGCGATCGAGATCGGCCTCGGTGAAGCCGTAATTGGCCGGATCCAGCTCGGGGTGATGCGCCGTGCCGGCGATGCCGAGCGGATCGAGGTCGGCCAGAAGATGGCCGCGCACCCGAAAAGCGCGGATCAGCATGACCACGCGCAGATGCTCGAGGATCAGCCGCTTGGCGCGCTCGCCCTCGAGATTGACGACCGCGGCAGCGCTGCCGGCCGGTGCCACCGGCTCGGGCCGCCGCTGCAGCGCCGCCTGGCTCTGCCGGAACAGGGCCTCGGTCTCCTGGCCCAGCTCGTCAAAGTAGGTGCGCCAGCTCGGGTCGATCGTCGCCGGGTCGTCCAGATAACGGCCGTAGAGGTCCTCGATGAAGCCGCCATTGCCCCCGTAGAGAAAGGCCGTCTGCTCCAACTCGCGTCTGGTCGCCATGGTCCCCTATCCGTCTCCCGCGCGCCCGGTCACCCCCTCGGCACCTCGGCTCCACGCGGCGGAGCCTGCACCAAGTTGGTTAATAAGTCCCTAAGCCAACGCCGCCAGCATCGTCCGCCCGATCGAAGCCGGGCTGTCGGCAACCTTGATGCCGGCCGCGCGCATCGCCTCGATCTTGTCGTCCGCGCCGCCTTTGCCGCCGGCGATGATCGCGCCGGCATGGCCCATCCGGCGACCCGGCGGCGCGGTCCGACCCGCGATGAAGCCGACCACCGGCTTCGCGCTCCTGGCGTCTTGCAGGAACCGCGCGGCATCCTCCTCGGCGGTGCCGCCGATCTCCCCGATCATCACGATCGCCTCGGTCTCCGGATCGGCCAGAAACAGCTCCAGGCAGTCGACGAAGTTGGTGCCGTTGACCGGGTCGCCGCCGATCCCGATGCAGGTGCTCTGGCCAAGGCCGGCGGCGGTGGTCTGAGCGACCGCCTCATAGGTCAGAGTGCCCGAGCGGGACACGATGCCGATCCGGCCGCGCTGGTGGATATGGCCAGGCATGATGCCGATCTTGCAGCCGTCCGGGGTGATCACGCCCGGGCAGTTCGGGCCGATCAGGCGCGACCTGGTGCCGACCAGCGCGCGCTTGACCTTGACCATGTCCAGGACCGGGATGCCCTCGGTGATGCACACGATCAGCGGCACCTCGGCATCGATCGCCTCGAGGATGGCATCGGCCGCGAAGGCGGCAGGCACGTAGATCACCGAGGCATCGGCCGCGGTCGCCGTGACCGCGTCCCGGACCGTGTCGAACACCGGCAGGCCGAGATGGCTGCTGCCGCCCTTGCCGGGAGTCACGCCGCCGACCATCCGGGTGCCATAGGCGATCGCCTGCTCGGAATGGAACGTGCCCTGGGCGCCGGTGAAGCCCTGACAGATCACCTTGGTGTCACGGTCGATCAGAACCGACATCAGGCTGCCCTTCGCACGGCGTTGACGACCTTTTCCGCGGCGTCGGCCAGATCGGCGGCCGAGGTGATCGGCAGGCCGGAGTCATTCAGGATCTGCTTGCCCAGCTCGACATTGGTGCCTTCGAGGCGGACCACCAGCGGCACCCCGACATTGACCTCGCGCGCCGCCGCCACGATGCCCTCGGCGATCACGTCGCAGCGCATGATGCCGCCGAAGATATTGACCAGCACGCCCTCGACCTTGGGATCCGACAGCAGCAGCTTGAAGGCCGCGGT
>CADEGR010000111.1:0-10690 GCA_902826935.1 uncultured Alphaproteobacteria bacterium
TCGCACCCGCGCCTTGGTGGCGGCCCTGCCGGCGGGCATGGGCGAGATGGCGACGGTGGCGCGCGAGCTGGGCGGCCAGGATCAGATCGTGGCGCTGGTCCATACGCTGCGGGTGGTGCTGGTGGTGGCGAGCCTGCCGTTCCTGCTCGGCCTGGCCGGCCAGAGCCTGCCGCCGTCGGCCGCCGCGCCGCCGCCGCCCGCCGCCTTGGCCGGGCTCGGCCTGGTCCTGCTGCTGGGCGCCGCCGCCGCCTACGGCACGGCGCGCGCCGGCGTGCTCAATCCCTGGATCGTGCTGCCGATGCTGACCGGCCTGCTGGTGGTGCTGGCCGGCTGGACCGTGCCGCCGATGCCGCCGCCGCTTCTGGTCATGGCGCAGATCCTGATCGGCGCGTCCTTAGGCGATCGCATCCGGGTCGCCGATCTTGCCCGCATGCCGCGGGCGGCGCTGGCAGCCCTGGCCTCGGGCGTGGTCCTGATCGGCACGATGGTGCTGCTGGCGGCACCGCTCCTGGCGCTGGCGCTGGGCGTCGAGCGGCCGGTCCTGATGCTGGCGCTGGCACCGGGCGGGCTCGGCGAGATGATCGCCGCCGCGAAGGCGCTGGCCTTGGCTCCGGCCACCGTCGCCGGCTTTCAGTTCGTGCGCTCGCTCTGCACCAACATGGTGGCGCCATTTCTGATCCGGCGCTGGGCCGCCAGCTCCGGCCGCTCTAGCTGAGCCGCGGGCGAGGCCAGCTCAGGGCTGCTGCACCTGGCGCGAGCGCTGCCACTCCAGATAGCGCTGGAAGATCTCATCCTTGCCCATGCTGGCGAGATCACCCTGCTGCGACAGCTCGGCCAGGAACAGCCGGAACTGCGACTTGAGGTCCTGGCTGTCATCGGGCGCGCCGGCCGGCACCGGCTCCAAATTCGGGGCTGCCGGCAGCTCGGGCTGGACCTCGGGCACCGCGGTCACGATCTCGGGCGGCGGTGGCGAGGGCGCTGGTGCCGGCGGGGTCACCTCCGGCACCGCGGGCGGCGGCGCCAGATCTGCCGCCGCCGGTGGTGCGGCCGGTGCCGGCTCGGCCGCCGGCGCCGGCTCGGGCGGCACCGCGGCATAGTCGGGGGCCGCCTGGCCAGCATCCGGCACGATCACGCCGCGCTTGATGCTGACCAGGCCCTGCGCGGTCTGCAGCAGATAGCGGCCGTCGGGCTTGGCCGCGGTGATGGTGCCGACGATCGGGCCGGACTCGGTCGGCACCTCGACCTCGCGAATCTCGGCGATCGGCAGCTGGCGCATGCCGCGGCCGGCCAGCTTGATGGTCACGGTGTTGCCGCCCGCCTTGAGCACCGTGCCCTCGAACTGCTCGCCCGAGGTGGTGATGAAGGTCTCGGCGCGCACGGGCCAGGCGGCGGCCAGCCCCGCCATGGCGAGGCCGGCCAGATAAGCCTTGGAGGTCATACCGAAGCTCCCTCTCGCTGACTGAAGCAGGCAGGATCGCGGAGCGCGGACGCTACTGGGTCACGCTCGCCATCGCGTCCTCGACCGCCCAGAAGCGCTTGAGGCCGGGGATCGTCTGGTTGATGTCGATCTCCTTCCAGGCCTCGTGGTAGTCGTCGGTCTGAAGCGTGGCGAACTCGCTGGTGATCCGCTTGGCGAGCTCGGCGACCGCGGTCCCGCGTGGATGCTCGCGCGGCCAGTTGTAGCAGACCAGAACGTTGGCGATCGAGACGGTGTCGATTGGCTGGGCCGGATCGACGATGCCCGGATAGTCCTCGGCGGTCAGCTTGGCGCCGTTATAGGTCTGGGCCAGGGCCTCGATCGGCATCGAGAGGAAATGCAGATTGTCCTCGGGCTTGACGTCGTCGAAGGTCTTGACCGGCTTCGCTGACGCCCGGACCATCGCCGCGATCTCGCCGGTGCGCAGCTTCTCGAGCGCCACCTGATGCGGGTAGGTGGTGACCTCGACGTCGATGCCGAGCTTCTCGAACACCACGCTGCTGGTGGTGAAGCTGCCGGTGTCCTCGGGGCCGTAATTCACCTTCTGGCCGGCCAGATGGTAGATGGTCGGCATGTCCTTGCGCGCCAGCAGATGGAACTGATCCTGGCTGAGCGGCACCACCAGGCGGACGGCGTCGGCCAGATCGGGGTAGATCTTCTCCTGGACCATGAAGTCGATCACGTCCTGCTGGACCACCGCCATGTCGACGCCGCGCAGATAGAGCAGGTCCTCGACATCCTTGATCGAGCCCTCGCCGACCATCGGGATGATCCGCAGCTCGTAGCCTTTCGAGAAGGCGAGGCTGAGATCGGCAGCCATGTCGAGATCGGACGAGCCGGGCGTGCCGGCCATGATTCCGACCACATGCTGATTGACCTTGGCCCGCATCTCCGGTGTCGACTGGGCCTGAACCGGCGCCGCCACGGCTGCGGCAACCCCCATTGCCACGAGCCCATAAACGGCATGTGCCAACCTAGACATAAGACATTTCCCTCCGATGCTACTTCAATGTGCCGGGCGCCCGTTGGGGCCCTTGGACGCGCAAAACGGCGCTCCAAGCCGACTTCACCAGCTCTCGTTCAATCCAAAGCGATACAGGCTGATTGCAGCGGAAGTCGGCGTAACGTAGCGAGCAGCGACCTTAGCAGCGGCAAATTTGGCCGACAACGACCAATTGCACAAAACCAGAAGTGGTTAGCGCTTCAGCCGCGTCTGATCCGTGGGTCGATCCAGGGCGCGGCCAGATCGGCCACGAGGTTGCCCAGCACGATGCCGGTCGCGGCGACCAGGGTGACGCCCACGATGATCGGGATGTCGACCCGCTGGATCGCCTGCCAGGCCAGCTGGCCGATGCCGGGCCAGCCATAGACCGATTCCACCACCACGGCACCGCTCATGAACATGCCGATGTCGAGCCCGACCATCGCCACGATCGGCAAGGCGGCGTTGCGCAAGGCATGCACCAGGATCACCCGGCCTGGACCGGCACCCTTGGCGCGCGCCGTCTGGATGTAGTCCTGGCGCAGCACCTCGATCAGGCTGGCGCGGGTCATGCGCGCGTACCAGCCGCCGCCCAGGATGCCCAGCGTCAACGCCGGCAGGACCAGATGGGCGAGCGTGCCGTAGCCGCCGATCGGGAACCAGCGCAGCTGGACCGCGAACACGTAGAGCAGGAGGATGCCGAGGACGAACTGCGGCGCCGAGACCGCGACGAACGAGGCCGCCATGATCAGCCGGTCGGCCGGCCGGCCGCGCCTGGTCGCAGCGGCGATGCCGGCGCCGAGGCCGATGATCAGCTCGACCACGATGGCGCCCGCCAGCAGCTGCAAGGTCGCCGGCAGGCGGCTCAGGATCAAGGTCGTGACCTCGGTCTTCTGGATATAGGAGCGGCCGAGATCGCCCTGCAGCAGCTGGCCCAGATAGCGCAGATATTGCTGCCAGAGCGGCAGATCGAGGCCGAGCTGGCGGCGGATGCTGGCGACCGTCTCGGGCGTCGCGCTGCGGCCTGCGATCTGGCGGACCGGGTCGGCCGGCGCCAGGTAGATCAGGCCATAGGTGATCAAGGAGATGCCGAGCAGGATCAAGACCGACTGGCCGAGCCGCTTGGCGAGATAGAGCGCCATCAGCCGCGGCCCTGCTGGAGCGGGTCGAGCAGGTCGTTGAGGGCATCGCCCAGGAGATTGAAGGCGAGCGCCAGCGCCAGGATCGCTGCCCCGGGACAGAACACCAGCCAGGGTGCCGTGGCGAAATAGGTCTGGTTCTCGAAGATGATGTTGCCCCAGGACGGCGTTGGCGGCCGGACGCCGATGCCGAGGAACGACAAGGTCGCTTCCAGGAGCACCGTGGTCGCGATGCCGAGCGTGCCCCAGACCAGCATGGTCGGCACCAGGTGCGGCAGGATGTGGTGGCTGAGGATCCGGCCATGGCCGGCGCCGATCGCCCGGCAGGCCTCGATATAGTCCTGCTCGACCAGGCCGCGGGTCTGGGTATAGATCACGCGCGCCACCTGGACCCAGTTCACCAGCGCGATCACCAGGGCCACGATCCACAAGGACGGGCTGAAGATGGCCGCGAGCGTGATCGCCAGCAAGAGGGCCGGGAAGGCCATCATCAGATCGGTGAAGCGCATCAGGATGGTCGCGGTCCAGCCACCGGCATAGCCCGCCACCAGGCCCAGCGCGGTGCCGATCAGGACGGCCGTGCCATTGGCGGCCAGACCGATGATCAAGGAGGTGCGGGCACCATAGATCAGCCGCGAGAGCAGATCGCGGCCGAGCAGATCGGTGCCGAGCCAGAATTGCGGCCCGGGCGGCAGGGGTGCCCCCTCCAGGCTCAGGCCTTCGAAGAACTGCTCATCGGGCGGGAAGGGCGCCAGCCAGGGGGCAGCCAGGGCGGCCAGGCCGATCGCCAGGATCACCACCAGGCCGAACAGCGCGGCCGGATTGCGCAGGAGCGCTCGCAGCAATGGGGTACTTCTCCGGACCTGGCTCGATCGCTGCCGATTGCTGTTGCGTGCCCCAGTTCGCGGGCCTTGGCAAGCACCCGGGCCGGCATGGCGACAACTGACCGGCGAAAGTCCTGAGACTTTATTCCGCTTACCACCGATCCACGCCATTGTTATGCACAAGGGATCGGCAACCCCGTACAGAACTGATCGACGCCATCATGAACGCAGCGAAATTGGAGCAGGCCCTCGAGGCCGCGGGCGAGGCGGCCGGGGTCGCCAGTCCGGACGAGGGCAGCACGATCAGCCAGATCCGCGAGCTGCTGTTCGGCGAGACCCAGCGCAAGAACGACGGTCAGGCGCAGCAGCTGCGCCAGCTGATCGACGCGCTGGAGGCCAAGCTGACCGCCCGGCTGGATCAGCTGGATGCGCGGGTCAAGGCGCTGGCCGAGGCGAGCGATGACGATCGGCGCCAATCGCTGGCCGATCTCGGCCGGGAGCTGGGCTCGCTGGCCGGCCAGATCACCAAGCTCGGCCAGCAAGCGGGCCGCGCCCGCTCGACCTGAGCCTTCAGACCAGGACCGGCGCCGGTGTCGCGGCCGGTGCCGCGGCCGGCTCCAGGGCCGCGACATCGAGCAGGCCGGCCAGGACCTCTGGCGGCTGCGCTCCGGCGATCGCGTGCCGGCCCGCCATGATGAACACCGGCACGCCGCGCACGCCCATCGCCTCGGCCCGCTGATTGCTGCGGCTGATCGCCAAGGCATGGCCGTTGCCGCCGAGCAGGCGGACCAGCTCGTCGCCGTCCAGGCCAGCCGCTTGGCCGATGGCCAGGAGCTCGCTGCGATTGCCGATGTCGCGGCCGTCCAGATAGAACGCTCGGAACAGGGCCTGGATCACCGCCTCGCCCCGGCCGCTGGCCTCGGCCTGCAGGATCAGGCGCTGGGCGAGCGAGCTGTTGGGGGTGCGCCGGATCCGCTCGAGCGCCAGCGGAATGCCATCGGCCGCGGCGGCCGTCTCGAGCCGCTGATGCACGCCCCGGGCGCCGGCGTCGCTGCCGAACTTGGCGCGCAGATAGGTCTGGCGGTCCATGCCCTCGCTCGGCAGCTGCGGATTGAGCAGATAGGGCCACCAGCGCAAGGCGGTCGGCAGGCTCGGCCGCAAGGCGCGCGCCCGCTCCAGCCGGACCAACCCCAGATAGCACCAGGGGCAGGCGACATCGGCGATCATCTGGATCTCGATCGGCGGCCGCGCGCCGCCTTCGGTCGTGACCATGCAGCATCCTTCGCGCTCGATGCCGCTAGCCTGGCAAAGGCCGAGGCGCCTGCCAAGGGGGCGGCTGCTCAGCCCACGAGGTCGTGCTTGATGGCGCTGCCAAGGTCGGTGATCAGGACCAGCCGCTTATCGGCGTCAGCTGTCTCGGCGAATTGAAAGATTCGGTCGGCCACGGTCAGTCGGACTGGCGCCTTGCGATAGAGCGAGGTATCGAGGCGCAGGCGCACCAGCTGCTCGATCACAGCCGAATCCAGATCATGGGCGTGGCCAAAGGCACGCACCAGGATTTCGAGCGGCGTGCCGCGGCGGAGCAGCCGGGCTGGCAGCTGGTCGACCACCCGCTCGCGATAGAGCTGGTTATGGGCGAACAGCCGCTGCTCCCGGTCGAACAGGACCGCAGGCGTCGGCAAGGTCGCCAGCAGATCGCCCAGCTGGTCGAGCGGCACCGCCGGCGGCTGGCCGCGGCGACGGGTGCGGCCGGCGATCAGATAGTCGAGATCGACCTGGCCGACCTGGGCCAGATCAACCAGCACGCCATAGGGCGGCTCGGAGCGGCCGATCTCGTATTTGTTGTAGCGGGCCGGCTGGATGCCGAGCGCGTAGGCCATCTGCTCTTGGGTATAGCCGAGGCCGGTCCGGACTGCCTTCAGCCGCTGGCTGAATCCTTTGCGGATTTCGCTTGCCGGCGTCGACGAGGACGCAGCTTGGGAGACAATCTGTCTACCAAGATCAGCCATTATGTGCCATTTTAAAAGAGGATTTTGAAAGGCTGCCGGCGCGCATTGCCGCACGGACCCTCGATTAGTAGCACGATTTGCCGGGCATTGTCACGGCGGCCTTTGCTCGTGCCGCATTCCGGCAAAGGAATTGGACGATGCAGCATAATTTGGCATTCCTGATCATGATGGCGCTGGTGGCGACGGGCAGCGCGCATGGTAAAGCCGGCTCGAGAGCGACGCCAACCTGGTCACCGCCATCGACGTTTCCGGCTCGATCAATGCTCGTGCGGAGGCGTTGGAGTTCAAGGGCCTAGCCGAGGCGCTCGTGCAGCCGGCGCTGCAGGAGGCAATTGCTGCTGGCCAGCACGGCCGGATCGGCTTTGCCGCCTTCACCTGGTCGCTGGATGGCTCCTTCAATCTCCTGGTGCCCTGGACCATGATCGACTCGCCGGCCGCAGCCAAGGCGGTGGCGGTGCGGTTCGAGCGCGCCGTGCCGCGGCCGAACTGGGGTCGGCGCAGGCGCCGACCCGCTCCTGGCGCCAGGGCCTGGGGACCGACCTTTCCGCCGCGATCGCGCAATCGACCCGCCTGATGGCAAAGGCACCGTTCCAGGCCGGGCGCGAGGTGATCAACATCTGCGCCAACGGCACCGACAACGTGTTCGAGGGGCCGGAGCTGGTGCGCGATCAGGCGCTGGCCGCCGGGCTGGTGGTCAATGGCCTGATCATCGGCGACCAGCCGGAGGTCGAGGAGTATTTCCTCAACCGCGTGCAGGGCGGTCCCGGCTCGTTCGTCCTCAAGATCCTGGACTATGCCGATGTCACCCAGGCGATGCTGACGAAGTTCGTGCTTGATATCGCCTGGCGGCAGAACCTGGCGGCGCCGTCGGCAAAGCCAGGTTGAAGATGCCGGGCAAGCAAAGAAGCTATGGACAATTTGTCGATAATTATGATCTGATATGTCCTGACGGACCCTCGGGTAAAGCCTCCCCAGGTAGTTTCCTGAGCAGTCCTGTGCCCTCGGCGACGAGGGCCACCCAAACCCTTAGCACGGGGGCGCCGGTGTCAACGGCACCTCCGTGCCTTTTCCCATCCGCCAGCCAGCGCCGACCAAGCCCTTGATTTTCGACCGGCTTTCCGCCACAGCATGCCACCGCTGCGGGGCCGGCGGCGGTCCGCCCCGAGCTTGACGCAGATGGCGCTGCTGCGCTGGGGGCAAGTTGGGCATCATCAGCCGGTGTCTGTTGATCTGTGGCCTGGTGCCAGCGCTGAGCGGGGCGGCCCCGCCGAGCCTGGCGCCACCGGCTGAGCGCCTGGTGCGCGCGACCGACGCGCAGCGGCTCGGCACCGAGCTGATCAAGCTCGAGCGCGGCGTGCTGCGGGTGCCGGAGAACCGGGCCAAGCCCGGCTCGGCCATGATCGAGCTGCCCTATCTGCGCCTGCTCGATGCCAAGGCCAACGGCGCCGCGCCGATCTTCTATCTGGCGGGCGGGCCGGGCCAGCCGATCCTGAAGGATCTCGAGCCGTTCGGCGCCGCCTTCCAGGCCTATCAGCGGATCGGCGGGCGCGGCGATCTGGTCCTGGTCGAGCAGCGCGGCGTCGGCCAGGCGCGGCCCGCGTTGAACTGCCCGGGCAACCTGGCGCGGCCGTTCGATCAGCCGCTCACCGCGGCGCTGATGGCGGCCTCCCACGACGCCTATGTGGCCAGCTGCATCCGGCTCTGGCAGCGCCAGGGCGTCGATCTCGCCGGCTACGATCTGGCGGCCCTGGTCGCCGACATCGACGAGCTGCGCCAGGCGCTGGGCTTTGCCCGGATCAAGCTGTTCGGGGAGAGCTTCGGCGCCCTGCATGGCCTGGCGCTGCTGCAGCGGGATGACAAGGCGATCGAACGGGCCGCCTTGGCGGCGGTGATCGGGCCGGATGACATGTTCGAGCTGCCGGCGGCGATCGATCGCGAGCTGGCGCTGCTCGGCCGCCTGGCGCGGAGCGATCCGGGCCTGGCCGGCCAGGTGCCGGATCTGCCGGCCTTGATGCAAAGCGTGCTGGCCAAGCTCGACCCGCCGCGCACCGTGCCGGTCCATCTGCCGGATGGCCGGACCCGGCCGATCGTGCTCGGCCAATATGATCTGCAGCTGGCGACCGTGACGCTGCTGCGCAACACCGCCTTCCTGGAGGCGTTGCCGGAGCTGTATCTCGCCATGCAGGCCGGCGATTTTGGCTGGCTTGCCCAATGGTCGGCCCGGGTCCGCCAGGGCCAGAGCCTCAATCTGATGAGCCTTGCCGTGACCTGCGCCTTGGGCGCCTCGCCGGCACGGCGGGCCCTGATCAAGCGCCAGAGCGCCACCAGCCCGTTCGGGCCGGCGGTCGATCTGCTGAGCGCCCATGCCTGCGACCGGTTCCCAGCCAGCGCGGCGCCGCCGGGCGGATCGCCGATCAAGACGGCGGTGCCGCTGTTGCTGCTGAGCGGCGAGCTCGATCCGCGGGCTCCGCCCGGCAATGTCGAGCAGCTGCTGCCGGGCCTGGCGCGCGCCCGCCATATCGTGCTGCCGGGCGTGTCCCATGATTTCGGCGGCGCGCGCGATGCCCAGCTGGAGCTGGTCTACCGGTTTCTGGCCGATGGCGAGATCGGCGCGCCGCGGCCGCTGCCGGGCTTCGGTTTTCGCGGCTTTCGCTAGCGTCGGTCGGGGTCAGGTGCCGCTGGCTGCCAGCGCCGCCAGATCGGGCAGCGGCCGGGCCAGATCCGGATCGGCCTGGAGCGCCTGCTCCAGGGCCGCCGCGATCGCCAGCAGGCGGCGGTCGCCGCCGCGCCGGCCGCAGAGCTGGATGCCGAAGGGCAGGCCGGCCGGATCGCGCCCGGCCGGCAGGCAGATCACCGGATGGCCGGTCAGGGTCAGGCCGTAGGCCAGGGCCAGCCAGTGGAAGTAGCTGCGCAGAGGCTGGCCGTTGATCTCGCTCGGATAGAGCTCGCGGTGCGGGAAGGGCGGCACCGCCATGGCCGGACAGATCAGGAGATCATAGTCGGCCATGAATTCCAGGAAGCGGCGATAGATCTCGGTCTGGGCGGTCATCGCCCGGGCGACGTCGGCGAGCGACATCAAGAGGCCCTGCTCGACATTGGCCAGGATGTTGGGGCCGAGCAGCTCGGGGGCTTGCTCGTAGGTCTCCTTGTGGGCCGCGACGAACGCGATCGCGCGCAGCACCTCGAAGCAGTCGTCGGCGCCATCGAGCGGCGGATCATGCGCCTCGACCCGGCCGAACAGGTCGCCGATCGGCGCGATCACCTGGCGAAAGCGGCGCCGCACCGCCTTGTCGACCGGGGCAAAGCCTAGATCCTCGCTGATCGCGATCCGCAGGCCGGCCAGCTTGACCGGCGGCTCGGGCGGGACCGGGGACCGGGCCGGGGCGGCCAGCGGATCGCCCGGATCGGCCCGCGCCATGACTTCGAACAGCAGCGCCAGATCCGGGACGTTGCGGGCCATCGGCCCATCGACCGCGAGCGGCGACCAGCCCAGCCGATGCAGCTCGTTGGGCACCGTGCCGGGCGAGGGCCGCATGCCGACCACGCCGCAAAAGGCCGCCGGATTGCGCAGGCTGCCGCCCATGTCGGAGCCGGTCGCCAGCGGCAGCATGCCGGTCGCCAGCGCCACCGCCGAGCCGCCCGAGGAGCCGGCGCAGGTCAGCTCCGGCGCGAACGGGTTGCCGGTCGCGCCATAGACCGGATTGACGGTGTTGGCGCCGGCGCCGAATTCCGGCGTGTTGGTCTTGGCGCAGACGATGCCGCCGGCCGCGCGCAGGGCCGCGACCACGGCCTGATCCTTGGCCGGCATGAAGCGCGCGAATTGCGGCGAGCCGAAGGTGGTGCGCAGGCCCTCGGTCAGGGTCAGGTCCTTGATCCCGAGCGGCAGGCCGTGCAGCGGTCCGAGCGGCTCCTTGGCCCGGACCGCCCGCTCGGCTGCCTCGGCTTCGCGCCTGGCGCGCGGCCAGCAGGTGGCGACGATCGCATTCAAGCGGCCATCGACCGCCTCGATCCGGGCGCGGCAGGCGGCCAGCAGCTCGACCGGCGAAATTTCGCCGGCGGCGATCAGACGGACCAGCTCGGTGGCCGGATTGTCGCATAGCTCGGGCATCGGCCGGCTCCAGCGCTAGGCGGTGCCGGTGGTCCAGCGGCGGCGCAAGCCAGCGCCGACCAGCCGACCGCAGCGCGACCGGCGAACCCCCACCCAACACCCCAGGGCGCGTACAGTACCGCCAATTGCCGATCGAGGCCAGGCAGCAGCG
>CADEGR010000111.1:10790-15119 GCA_902826935.1 uncultured Alphaproteobacteria bacterium
TTCGCATCGCTCCTGGCCGAGCCCGCGCCCAAGGCGCATCGGGCCGGGACCCACCGGCTGGTGCCGCCGGCCGAGACCCTGGCGCGCGCGCTGCCCTTGATGGCGGAATTCGGCATCACCCGGATCGCCAATGTCACCGGGCTCGATCGGATCGGCTTGCCGGTGGTGATGGTGGTCCGGCCCAATGCCCGCTCGATCGCGGTCGCCCAGGGCAAGGGTCTGGACCTGCCGGCGGCCAAGGCGTCGGGGCTGATGGAAGCGCTCGAGATCGCCCATGCCGAGGCAATCGAGGCGCCGCTGCGCCTGGCCAGCGCCCGCGAGCTCGGCCGGCAGCACCGGCTGATCGAGCTGGACCGGCTGGCCCGCCTGGCCGGCAGCCGCTACCAGCCGGAGCTGCGCCTGCTCTGGCAGGAGGGCTGGGACCTCCTGGGCCAGGCGCCGGTCTGGCTGCCTTACGAATGCGTCCATGCCGATTTCACCCTGCCGATGCCGACCGGCAGCGGCTGCTTTCCGGCCAGCACCAACGGCCTGGCGTCCGGCAATCATCTGCTGGAAGCGATCTGCCACGGCATCGCCGAGGTGATCGAGCGCGATGCGCTCAGCCTCTGGCATCGCCGGAGCCGGGCGGCGCGGGCGGCCTCGCGGATCGATCTCGCGAGCATCGAGCAGCCGGCGGCGCGCGCGGTCCTGGCCCAGCTGGCGGCGGCCGGCCTGGCGGTCGCCTTGTGGGACATCACCAGCGATCTCGGCGTGCCGGCCTGCCGCTGCGTGATCGAGGAGCCGGCGGGTCGGGCGGGCCATCTTGGGGTCGGCAGCGGCTGCCATCCGGAACGCTCGGTCGCTTTGCTGCGGGCGCTGACCGAGGCGGTCCAGGTGCGCATGACCTACATCACCGGTGCGCGCGACGATCTCGCCCGGACCGAATACGGGCCGGCCCGCCAGGCGCGCGATGCCGCCTACCGCCAGCTCCTGACCGGCGGCAGCGAAGCGACGGCTGGGCGCGCCTTCGCCGACCTGCCGAGCGCCGACCTGCCGAGCTTTGCCGAGGATCTGGCCTGGCTGCTGGGCCGGCTGCAGGCGGCCGGCATCAGCCAGGTGGTGGCGGTCGACCTGACCCGGCCGGCGCTCGGCCTGCCGGTGGTCAAGATCGTGATCCCCGGCCTCGAGGGCGCCGATGACGATGAGGCTTATGTGCCTGGACCGCGCGTTCACCTGGTCATGAGCGGGCGCGGTCCATGACCATCCTGGTGTTCGTCGGGCCGAGCCTGCCCGCCGCGGAGCGGGCGGCGCTGGTGGCGCCGTTCCGGCCGCTGCCGCCTGCGGCCCAGGGCGACATCGCCCGCGCGGTCCAGCTGCGGCCGCGGGCGATCGGCCTGATCGACGGCTATTTCGCCGAAGTGCCGGCGGTCTGGCACAAGGAGATCCTGTTCGCCATGGCGGAAGGCATCCACGTGTTCGGCGCCGCCAGCATGGGCGCCTTGCGCGCGGCTGAGCTGCAGGCCTTCGGCATGCAGGGCGTCGGCCGGATCTTCGCGGACTACCAGGCGGGCCGGCTGGAGGATGACGACGAGGTCGCCGTGGTCCATGGCCCGGCCGAGGCGGGCTACGCCGCCGCCTCCGAGGCGCTGGTCGATATCCGGGCGACGCTGGCCGCGGCCAGCGGCGCTGGCGTGCTGGACGGTGCTGCCTGCGCGCAGCTGCTGGCGCTGGCCAAGGCCACGTTCTATGCGCACAGGCGCTGGCCGGATCTGCTGCGCCAGGCGGCCGCGGCGGGGCTGCCGGCCGAGCGCCTGGCCGCCCTCGAGGCGTTCGTCGCGGCCGAGCGGATCAGCCAGAAGACCGCCGACGCCCGGCTGCTCCTGCAGGCGCTGCAGCGCTGGCATGCCGGCGGGCCGGCGCCGCTTCAGGTCGGCTATCGGTTCGAGTGGACCCAGATGTGGGATGCGGTGGCGCAAGACGTGCTGGCGGAGGATCTGGCCGCAAGCCCAGCCGCCGCGGCCGAGCTGCTGGACGAGCTGCGCCTCCAGCCGGCCGTCTATCAGGCCGTGCTGCGCCAGGCCCTGCTGCGCTGGCTGGCAGGCCAGGGCGGCCGGCCGCGGCGGCCGGTGGCGGCCAGCAATGCCGGCGCCCGGGCCTTGACCCGCTGGCGCGCCGAGCGTGGCCTGTTCAGCCGCCAGGAGCTGGACCGCTGGCTCTTGGCCAATGATCTGGACCAGCCGCGGCTGGAACGGCTGCTGGCGGCCAATCAGGCGGTCGAGGCGCTGGCGGACGGACTGGGACAGGCGCTGGCCGGCCTCCTGCTCGACCAGCTGCGGCTCCAGGACGATTATGCCGACCTCGCGGCGCGCGCCGCGGACAAGCGCCGCCGGCTGGCCGAGCTGGGCTTGAGCGAGCCACTGGCCGGTGATCTCGATCTGGCGCCGATCCCGCTGCGCTTTTGGTATTTCAGCCAGCGGCTGGGCCAGCCCTTGCCGGACGATCTCGCAGCCTTCGCGGCGCGGGCGGGCTTTGCCGATCTGGCGGCATTCGATCTCGCGCTCAGGCGGGAGTATCTCTATGATCGACTTCATAGGAGCGGGCGCTAGCGCAGGGCAAATTGCAGCCATGCCTGCCGCCAGCCACAGCTGATTGCCGAATGATGACAGGCCAAGGCCAAGCGCGCGTGGCCGGGACCAGGGTGCGGTTATTTCCACAGTATCCTGATCAGCCGACCGTCCCCTTGATCAGCGTCACCTTGTCGACGCCGGCGGGTAGCCTGCGCCCGGGCCCGGCCGATGATCGCCTCTACGTGGTCGAGGCCATCGGCAAGCGCTGGCCCTACGGCCCGCTCCGGCTGCCGGGCGGCGAGCTCAGGGCGATGCAGCCGCCTTGGCAGGGCGACATCCGAACGCCGGCCTGCCCGGATCCGGCCGGCCATCTGGACCATCTGACGCCCGGCACGCGCGCCTTCGCGCAGGCCCATGTCTATGGCTGCGTGCGCTTCACCCTGGATCAATGGGAGCGCTATCTGGGCGGGCCGCTGGCCTGGCACTTCGCCGAGGACTATGACCGCCTCGAGATCTCGATCCTGCCGAGCCTGGACAACGCCACCGCGGGCTACGGCTTCCTCGAGGTCGGCGAATGGCCGACCGAGGCCGGACCGCCCAGCTCCTTCTGCCTGAACTTCGACGTGCTGGCCCATGAGGTCGGCCATCTGATCCTCTACAGCCTGGTCGGCCTGCCCGACCTCGAGCGCACGCCGGACGACTATTACGGCTTCCATGAATCGGCGGCCGATCTGGTGGCCATGCTGGCGACCTTGCATCTCGAGCCTCTGGTCGAGGAGCTGCTGGCCGGCAGCCGGGGTAATCTCTACAGCTACAACGAGCTCAATCGCTTCGCCGAGCTGTCCGGCAGCGAGCAGCTGCGGCTGGCCAGCAACCAGCGGCGCATGGCGGACTTCGCCCATGGCTGGCACAAGGAGCATGCGCTGAGCCAGCCCCTGACCGGGGCCCTGTTCGACATCCTGGTCGATGTCTTCCACGAGGAGCTGCTGGCCGAGCGGCTGATCGATCCGGCGCTGGAGGATCTGGTCGACCAGGTCCAGCACGAGCCGGCCGCGGCCGAGCTGCTCCAGGCGCTGTTCGATCAAGCCTATGGCCGCGATCCGGCCGCCCTCAAGGCGGCCTTGCTGGCGGCGCGGGATTGGCTGGGCCTGGCGCTGGTCGCGGTCTGGCAGGAGCTGCGCGCGGAGGATCTGACCTATGGCGAGATCGGCGCGCGGCTGCTGGCCTTCGATCGCATGACCAATGGCGGCCGCTACGGCCGGCTGATCCGGAACAATCTGGCCTGGCGCCAGATCGGCCTGATCCCGGTTGGACCGCGCCTCACCCCGCCGGACGAGCGCAGCCATGTCCATTCGGTCCGGACCGGCCAGCCGGTGGCGGTGCCGAGCCTCGGCCGGCGGCTCAGCTACCGCGACCGCTGGCGCCGGGCGCACGGATCCTGAACATGGCTTGCCCGAAGCGAGGAAGCGGATAGACTGAGCGGACTGCTAGACAATCCGGCGTAATTTGGACGCCAACCAAACCATAATGGAGAAGCCATATGTCAGAGACTTTACTGAGCCCCTCAAACCTGTTGCTGTTCGGCCGGGTCCTCGAGGACCTGACCCTGGTCCAGAGCGTGCATGGGGTCGGCGCTCCGCTCACGCAGCAACCACCCGGCACTATTTCGGTTACGGCCGCGCCCGAACAGGTGCCGTGTCCCGACGGCGCGCCGCCGCCATCTGCCAATGTGCCCTTGCCGTCACCGCCGCCACGGCGTGGCGCCAATCTGTTCCTGCTGCGG